>CAYJGQ010000015.1:0-27563 GCA_964369885.1 uncultured Oscillospiraceae bacterium | reverse complement strand
TCGGTCATGCGTGCAGGGCTAATGCTTACCCTCACCCTGATTGGCGAGGCAGTGGGACGCAAAAGTGATGGCCTAAACGGTCTGGGGCTTGCGGTGGTCGGCATAGGTCTTTTTTCTCCCTACACACTGCTCTCGTGGAGCCTTCTCATCTCGGTTACGTCTATATTGGCCATCTTCACCTTCTCGGTCCCCCTTGAGCGCGCCCTCATTTCTTGGCGGAAAAACCGCTACCCCAAACTCCCACTGCTTGACAACATACTGTGCTCGGTAGGGCTTACTTTGGGGGTCATTATACTCACCCGCCCACTGTTTGCCCTACTTCGTGGTAGCTTTGCAAATTATGAGGTTCTGGGAAATCTTTTGATTGTCCCCCTCTCGATGCTCATACTACTGCTTGGGGGCGGCATGACCCTACTTGGGGCTTTGGAGCTTTGGGATTTGGCCGAGCTACTGATGGTGCCCACCTCACTTTGTGTAGACCTTGTGCTGGGCTGTGCCGAGTTTATAGCCTCCCTGCCCGGCGTTAGCATATCAATAACCCATACCTACGAGCTTGTTTGGATGTGGGGCAGTGGACTTATACTCGCACTTGTTGTCAGTTGCGGCATAAAGCTAAATTTCAGCAGGATACTAATGGTGTGTAGCTCCCTTGTGCTGGTGCTTTTTGTGGGTATATTCAGCCACAAGCTCATTGGTCGTGACGCCGTGATGCTAATACAGTTTTCGGGTAGCAATTCTCTTGGGGTTGTGGGCGATGAGGTGTGGCTACTCTCGGGCGACCTGCGCTCAGCCCGTATTACGACCGAGCGTGGCCACAACATAGCCCTTGTCACTCAGGGGGATGGGCCAACCCAGGATATCGCACTGCTGCTTTCGCAGTACTCCCCCGCCGCCACCATACTGCACCGGGACACCGCCCGTGAAATTTCGCCCTATATACCCTCCGATTTACAGCTTTATCCCACCGACAAGGCCGTAGCCGTAAAGGGAGATATGACACTTGAGTGGCGAGAGGATTTTCAAATACTGCATGTGGGTGGGGTAGAAATACTGAAATTATCCGATGGATATGATATAATGGAGAGCAGTGTTATACACGACAGTGCCGACGTGATTATAACGTCCGACCAAACCATACACTGTCAAAACCCATCCCTGCGCCTGCGCAGTGAGCTATGGGGCGAAAAAAGGATTGTATTTATCCCCTACTAATAAAGGCGGTGGACGTTATTAAAATAGAGGGCAGCAAGGATTTTGCACAACACATAAAGGCGGGGAAGTTTTCCCCTGTATATATACTGCATGGGGCCGAGCACCGAAGTGTGGAACAGGCCGTGGCAGGTCTTGTAAAGGCCACTGTGGGAAATACCACCGACCCATTTTTACTCACACGAATAGACGGCAAGGAGGGTGTAGACCCCGATGCCCTATCGGATGCGGCCGAGGCTCTTCCTTTTATGGCCGAGCGCAAGTGTGTGGTGGTGGAGGACATCCATCCCGACTCGATGGGAAGTGTGGAGTTTGGCAAGTTGGAACAGCTTTTGAGCGACCCTCCACCCACCTGTGTTTTGATTTTTTCTATGAAAAGCTCCCCCTCCCCCACAAAAAAGCCTGCGGATAGCTCTGCCAAGACCAAAAAGCTATTAAAGCTATGTGGAGATAATGGCTGTGTGGTGCATTTTGGGGTGGCCACAGCGGCCGATGCCGCCCGCCTTGCCCGCGAGCTTGCCAAAAAACTTGACTGTGAGATGTCCTCACAGGTGGCCTTTGAGCTTGTGGCCTCCTGCGGTGGAAATTTGCACACCGTAACGGCCGAAACCCACAAGGTCTGCGCCTATGTGGGCAGTGGCGAGATATCCGCCGAGCATGTAAAGGCGGTGGGCATAACCTCGGTTGAGGCCAGTGTGTTTGATCTATCAAAAGCGCTGCTGCAAAACAACTACACCGCCGCCATGGAGATTGTGGCAAAACTGATGTTTTTGCGCGAACAGCCCACCGCAATTTTATCGGTGGTGGGGAGCACCTTTGTGGATTTATATAGGGCCAAGGCGGCCGTGAGCGCCGGGGTGCCACAAAAGCAGGCGCTGGGGGACCTTGGGTATACCACAAACAAAAGCTTTTTGTACACCCGTGCCTGCGACATGGAAAGCCGCTTTTCACATGCATTTTTGGCCAAGGCCCTTGAGGAAATTGCCCTGGCCGACACCAAACTAAAGAGCAGTAGTGCCGATGGGCGCATGATACTTGAGCAGGTTATAACAAAGCTATTTGTGCTTATGGAGCAGTCTAGCGCCGTCAATCGGCGCAAACGATAAGGGGTGAAGCCTTGATAACACTCAAAGAAACCATAGTTGTGGAGGGTAGGTACGACAAGGCGCGCCTTGCCAACCTATTTGATGCGCCTATAATAGAAACCGGCGGTTTTAGCATATTCCGTGACAAACAGCGCCTAAAGCTACTGCGCCGCCTTGCCATGGAGCATGGCATAATCCTGCTGACCGATTCGGACGGGGCAGGCTTTAAGATACGCAACTATATAAGCGGCGCCATACCAAATGGGCGTGTGGTGCATATCTACATCCCCGACCTACCCGGCAAGGAGTCCCGAAAATCTTCCCCCTCGGCCGAGGGCAAACTTGGGGTGGAGGGTGTGCCCGACACCATTTTGCTTGAGGCCTTCAGGGCAGCCGGCCTCACGGGAGAACCCGACGACCACAGGCCGACCCAAAAGGTTACAAAACAGGATTTTTATGACGACGGCATATCGGGCGGTGACAACAGCGCCACCAGACGCCGTGCCCTTTGCGAAAATTTAGGTCTGCCAACACGGCTGGGCACCAATGCACTGCTAAAGGTTATAAACTCGCTTGTCAGCTATAACGAGTATAAAAATACTGTAAATAAACTTTAAGTATATTACGCAGAGGGGGTTTTGGCTGTGGACATGGTAAGTTTGTCATTTATATTTGTGTTTTTGCCACTCTCCATACTGCTGTACTGCCTTGCTCCGCCGAGGTACAAAAGTGGGGCGGTTTTAGGAATATCCTTTTTATTTTATGCCCTTACCGACATTGCCGGCCTTTGCCTTATGGCGGCCATACTCCTGCTAAACTATCTTGTGATATATCGCATACACAGCATAGGCCGCAAACATCCCCTTGCAAAGCTTCTTTGTGGCTTTGCGGTGCTGTGGACACTTGGCATAATTGTTGCTATGTCGGCCCACTGCCAAATTGCGGGACAACCCCTGCCCCTTGGGCTGTATATATACCTGCTGACCTCCCTTGGCTACATGGTGGATTACTACCGTGGTGAGGCCCCTTATGAGAAAAGTTTGGTCAACTACTATGTTATGTGCTGTTTTTTTGCAAAGCTATATGCAGGACCTTTGGTCGAGTACAGCGAGATGACCTCGGGGTTCAGGCGCCCCTCCCCCTCGCTTGAGCAGATAGGATCGGGGCTTATGCTTTTTAGTTTTGGACTTGCCAAAAAGGTTTTATTGGCCGACCGTATGGGGGAGGTTTACAGCTTTTTAAGCGATGTGCCCTGGAGCGAACTATCGGTGGTGTCGGGGTGGATGTTTGTATTTTCTTCGGCATTTTCCATCTACTTCTTGCTGTCGGGCTACTGTGATATGGCCATGGGCCTTGGCAGGGTATTTGGATTCTCTCTGCCGCACAACTTTTTTTACCCCTTCCAGTCACGCACGGTCAGCGACTTTTTTGCAAGGTTTAATATAACCGTTAGCCGCTATATTCGCCGCTATGTCTACCGCTTTTTGGGCTACGACACCGGTGGCGCCCTCTCCCACCTCTTAAACCTTATGTTGGTGGCCATGCTGGCGGCTTTGTGGTTTGGTCTGCGCATGAATTATCTCATCTGGGGTGGATTTCTTGGGGTATTTATGATAATAGAAAATATTTGGGGCAAGAAGTTCTTTACAAAAATCCCCCCGTTTTTCCTTAGAATTTACGCTTTTTCGGTTGTGATGATATCCTTTGCTATCTTTGCTGGAGTGGACCTTTACCACACCCACAGCATATTAAGCGCCATGGTGGGTCTTGGTGGCAGTGCATTTATAGATAACACTTCACTATACCTGCTGGAAAACCACGGCGTGATGTTTGTGCTGTGTGCACTGCTCTCAACCAGTCTGCTCCACCGCTTTTTTATATGGCTTGAAAAAAACCGCCCCAATTTGGGAAGTGTGCTGTGGGGTGTTGGCAGTATAGCTATTTTTGTGCTTACAATTTCATTTATGATCCTGTAAAGGTGGTGGAAATCAGGTGTTAAAAAATATATTCTCGGCGGTGAGTTTAGCAATTATTTTGTCGGTGGCCACGGCAAGCTTTATAGTTAACCCTCCAAATTGGCAGACCATCCCCTCCCAGGCCGAGCTTGAGAGCTATCTGCACTCCCGACTGATATATGCCCAACCTCTAAAGGGCATCGCCTCGGAGGTTTTAAGGGCAAGCGGTCAGCGCGAGCGTGACGGGGTGTTCTTTACCGAGGATGGTCTGCTTGAAAACTACTGGCCATCGGACGGCGACAGCATAGCTCTGGATAACGCCACCTCCATAGTTAACTTTTCGGATAAATATAACGTCCCCACCATGGTGGTGGTTGTGCCCACTGCTGTGGCCATAAAGCAGGAGCAGGTGTCGGACTACGCCCCACTTTTCAACCAAAAGGTTATGCTAAACGAGTTGTCAAACAAAATGGAGGGGCATGTATCCTTTGTGGATGTTTACCCCACCCTTCTTGGTAGTTACGACCTAAGCGGCGAGTACCTGTACTACCGCACAACGCCTGACCTTACCATGCTTGGTGGGTATAGGGTGTATAGCACAATTGCCGAACGCATGAGGCTTACACCATACAGCCTGCGTGATTTTGAGCGCGAATATATTTACCATGACCTGCGTGGCAGCCTTGTGGAGGTCTGGCCCGACGAGGAGGTAAAGAGCGACATCTTATCCCTCTACCATTTTTCAGGAGCAGCGCACAGCGTTTCTATGGTGGTGCAGGACAGCGACGGCCTACTTAGCCATTATGACACATTTTACCCCACCTCCACCACTGATGACCCCCTTGATGTTTACATGGGTGGGGAGGCCGTCTACACCGAAATAGAGCAGGTAAGCGGGGATGGTTGGGGACGGCTGCTGGTATTTGGTGATAAAAGTGCCAACAGCATACTGCCGTTTTTATCGCTACATTTTGTCGAGGTAACCTATATTAACCTTGATGAGATCGACACAACCCAGCTAAAAGAACTGGACGTTGAGTCCTATGATCAGGTACTGTTTTGTTATGGTATGGAAACTTTTTGTGATAACGACACCCCAACCCTTGCCAATAGAGTTTTATAATACACCGCCGATTAAATTGATTTTATGGTTGACTAAATGAGATATTTACGGTATATTTATTTGGTATCATTTAGCTTGCCGCTGTGGCGGAATTGGCAGACGCCCGGGACTTAAAATCCCGTGATGGCAACATCGTACCGGTTCGATCCCGGTCAGCGGCACCAGTCGAGAACCCCCAATACGCAGTTTGCGTATTGGGGGTTCTCTTGCGTTAAAACCGTTGTTCTCTCCCCTGCTGTTGCCCAAAGCCATCACGGCTAACTAAAAAGCATTGCCTAATTGTTTGGGGGATTATTTTTTGACCAATTTGAAATAGCGTATGCGTCTAAATAATAGCACCCTGCTGATATTCCCATGTTTTTACACCCCACATGCTATGCTATTTCACCATAATATCCGTCTGCTAAGGCCTGAGTTCTGCCCCCTTTGGGGAGCAAGGCAGGTCAAGCGCCGTGTGGGCAGTGGGAATGGTGAAAGCCTACACCGCCCACCCCATTGGCATTGTAGGTTTATATTAGCAATGCCAACAAAAAAATAAAAAAATTTATAATTGTGATAGAAATTAAGATTTTTTTGCGAATTATATTACGACAAGCCGTGTTAGGAGGTGACAAAATGAGTGATATCTCAGAGGATAGTATCGTAAAGGCAATCTTAAATCAGGAGCAAAGCGCACTGGGTTTGGTGCTGGATAAATACGGAAACTTGATAAAAAGCGTTATTAATAAGCATATGAACCTTTTACCAATGTATCATGAGGAATGCTTTAACGATGTACTGCTTGCCATATGGTACAACATCCAACAATACGACAAGGACAAAAGCTCACTCAAAAACTGGATTGCGGCCATAGCTCGATATAAATCCATTAGCTATATAAGAAGTCATATAAAGGAAATTGCCACCGAGGATATTGACGCTACTTTTAATATAGCTGATGAAACGGCACAAATTCCCCTACTGCAACAGGAGCACGACGCCGAGTTTGAACAGCTTATTTGTGGATTAAAGGATAGGGACAAAGAGCTTTTTAGGCGGATATATCTATATGATCAGGATGTAGGAAAAATCAGTGGCGAGCTTGGCTTATCTGTCGATGTAATTTACAATAGGCTGTCACGGGGAAAGAAAAAACTGCGCTTAATTTTAGGTGGAAAGGGTGAGTAGAATGAACAAAAACATCTATGATTTATTAAACGATACCAAGACAGATGTCCAAAACTACAACGACTGTATCTTGACACAACAGGAGAAGGACAAAATATTAAGTAATGAAATATTAAAACACAAACTATTTAAGGAGAGCAAAAAAGTGAAAAATACCAACAAAAAAATGATAACAAAAATTTTGACAACCGCAGCTTGTGCTGCCATTGTATTAACAGCATCCTTTGGCAGTGTAAGCGCTTTTGCAACCACTAATCCCGTGGCCCACACCATTGCCGAAATGTTTGGGCTAACAGACAATCTTTCCGATTATGCCACCGTACTAAACCAATCCGAAACCAAGAATGATGTCACCGTAAATTTAGGCGAAGTGGTGTATGACCGCGAAAACAACAAGGTTATTGTTGCCACAACGGTAACCGGTGAAAACACCACAATAGAGGAAGGCTCCATTTGGTCGCCGCATCTTAGACTTTACATCAACGGCGAGCATATGAATACAGCCCAGCAGACCTCCCAAAAAACACTTGACGAAAACACCATGCAGTTTGTAAATGTATTCATGCTAAAAGAGAAGTTTGAGGGCGATATGAGTGTTAATATTTATGTTTCCGGTGTGAATGTTAATAGCGAGTACATCAAGGAACGCTGGAACTTTGAATTCACTACCAATGGTGATGAGCTATCCCAAAACACCTTTACACAGGATATAGCGCTGGGCGTTTCTCTTGGCAATGGTGCTGACATTGTAGTGGAAAAGCTCACCATAAATCCCATATCCACAAGTATTTTTTATTCTACCGATGATATTTTCATGGATATATCTGTTATAATTAAAGGTACGGACAACCTTGGCACTCCCGTTGAATTTGAGTCGGCACCCATTATCGAAGGCGCTTATGGTGGCGAGCTTCTAATTGATAATGATGACTATCAGCTAAGTGATGAGGTTGAGCACTTCACACTGCAGGTATACACACGTAGCATCTCCGAAAGCGGTGAGGCTGAGTTTGCGCCTGTGGGAGAGGAGTTTACTGTAAATGTAAAATAACGGAGGTCTACCATGAACAACGACATGAAGCTATACTACGACTATACGGTTTCCCCTTTGGGTAGGTTGTTTTACCGGACGATTTGCAGCCAGCTTGAGGACATAAAGGGCAAAAAAGTGCTGGATTTTGGCAGTGGGTTTGGGTTCACCGCAAACTTTTTGGCCCAAAACAACGACCTCACCGCCACCGAGATAGATGCCGATATGATAGCCGCCGCCAAAAACGAGCACAACTACACCCAAATTCACGGTGGCATCTCCTCACTTTGCAATATTCCCGACCAATCGTTTGATCTTGTAGTATGCCATCTTGTTTTGGAGTTTGTAGACCACCCTGCCGATATTATACAAAAGCTTTTGCGTGTACTAAAGGTTGGTGGCACACTTTCGGTGGTAAAGCATAATAAAAACGGGCGCATAATTCAGGCCATAGTGCAGGACTACGACCTTGGCGACGCCCAAAAACTGCTGGGTGGTGGGCATTCTCACTCAAGCGCTTTTGGGGACATAAAATACTACCCAAACAGTCGGCTTGTGCAGTGGGCCGACGGCGCCCTTGAGCTTACCGCCACACTGGGGGCACGGGTGTTGGCCAGCCTGCATAACCCCGATACACAGGCTCAGGAAAACTGGGTAGAGGATATGTTTGCCACCGAGCAACAACTGCTAAAAAACGAAGAGTTTATAAAAATCGCCTATTTTAATCACCTGCTGCTAAAAAAGTTATAATCACACATAACACAAAAATGGCATCCCGAATAATCGGGATGCCATCGTTTTTATATGTTTTACTTTTCTTCGGACAGAAGTTTCTCTCCCACTGCGCCGCCTGGATGTATTACCTTAAATTTTGCCTTGGTAAACTCGGTCATCTCGACAAGGGTTATGGCTATGGCATCCCATATAGACATAGCCGCCAAGGTGCTGGAGGTGGCCAACATCTGGAATGGGTCTGCCTCGTAGTTTATATTCATGGGCACCACATAATCACTTCCCAGTGCAAGTTCGCTTTGGGGGTTCTCGGTGGTGGTTATAACAATAACGCCCTTGGTTTTGCAGGCTTTTAACATTGGGGAAAGCTCGTGCGACTTTCCGCCCTTGGATATAAATATCATTATATCGCCGCTTTGCACCTTGCCAAGTGCGCCATGCACAGCGTCGGAGGGGGCTATAAATACCGTGGGAATTTCAAGGCAGGACAGTGTATGGGCTATCTTGCGAGCAGTAACACCCGATGTTCCGCAGGCGCTTGTAAACACATGACCCTTGTGTGCCGCCAACAGGTTTACCACCTCGGCCATTTGATCTGCCTCAAAAAAATCTGCCAAATGCATCAGTGCCGAGGCCTCATCCTTCATGGCCTTGCGCAGTCGGGCTTCAATTTCAGCGTTTGAAAGCTGTTTCATCTGTTTTCCTCCATTTTCTCTCGTTCGAGTATCATTTTCAGCTCTGATAAAAAGGAATTGATATCCTTAAACTGACGATAAACAGAGGCAAACCTCACATAGGCCACCTGATCTATCCTGCCGAGTTTTTCCATGGCAAGCTCGCCTATCTCGGTGGAGGAAACCTCCCGCTCCAGTGAGTTTTGTAGGGTGGTTTCAATACCACTAACCGCCTCCTCAAGCTCGTTTAGGGACACGGGGCGTTTCTCGCAGGCCTTTATCATGCCCGACAAAAGTTTGTTTTGATCAAAAACCTCCCGTGCACCATCGCGCTTTATCACCATGAGGGGGGTAGTTTCTATAACCTCATAGGTAGTAAAACGGCGCTCGCAGGACAAACACTCCCTGCGGCGGCGTATGCGCTCGCCCTCATCTGTTGGGCGGGAATCTACAACCTTACTCTCCGAATGTGTGCAGTACGGACATCTCATACTATACCCCTCCAAGATCACTAAAGCCTATTGTTACTCGCCTGCTCAAAAACGTCCCCAGATCACAAATAATCAGTGCCATGCACATAGCAAATTTGTATTAGCCACAGACTAATACAAATTATCTTTATGGGAATCTTTTATTTCATCCTTCAAATTTAGGGCATTGTTCCTTCTTTACATACCACCCAAAGGGGGGAGTGCTGTGTGCTATTAACACCACGCCCCCCTACAACAGGTTTTTATCTCACACGTAAATCGTCAATCAAATCCTGCACATGACAGGGCAATACATTGTGTGCATTACACAGCGATGCCAGGTAATGAACCAAATTCTCATCGGGCGAAATGTCCTCAAGATAAAATACGCACACATCACCGCTCATGGCTTTAATCCCGTAAAAAACACTGGCCTTCGACGCTTCAAAGTATCGCACACATTCTACAACCACATAGTTTAGTCTACGTGTCTTTGGCAAATACCTGACGTTCTCCAGGTTATTAACCGCCTCATTCACACAAATCACCATCCCTTCTCATCACAGTGCACATGCTCTGTGTCCCCGTACGCTCAGACAAAACATACGGAAGAAAACCTCAGCCCATTTTCCCTTAGGCCACACAGCGAAGCTGCGACAATTACGGTTGGTTTCTTATATTGTATTAGTGCCTTGTCGCAAGAAGGTCTACTTGGTCTACCATAAATTTCCTATGTAGCGCCGCCCTTGCTCAAGTAGCTCTGTATCCTTAAAATTGTTCCTGTAAAGCTCTACCACCGCTGTTCCATCAAACCCCTGAGCCCGAATTAAATCAAACAACTCACAAAAATCCATCTCTCCCTGACCGGGTGAAAGGCAGTCCTGGGTGGCGGTATGGTCACTTAGGTGGAGATGAAATATTCCCTCCCCCATGGCCTTGGCCATCTCGATGGGTTTTACCCCGGCACGCACCGCCTGTTTGCAGTCCAGTACATACCTTGCTGTGGGAAGAAGTTTTGACATCCGGGTGAAAAACTCGGGATATCGGCCGCTGCATCTCACCACATTTTCGTGGCATAGCTGTACACCCATGGCCTTGGCATCATCCTGCAGTGGACTGTAATACTCTACATACTGCTCCATGCTTATCTGCTGCATGTGGTGTGCCCCATGAAACACAACCCCTCCGGCTCCCAGTAGTGCGGCCGCATGGTAATATCGCTTGTAGTACTCTCGGCTGTCCAATGTGCGCCTTTGGTACCCCGAAAAGAAGAACAATCCCTCCATCCCCGACAAAAACGGATGCAGCGCTACCACCTGAACATCGGCATCATCACACCGCCTTTTTAGCTCATTTATGTAGGCATCCTCAAGCTCGCTGTCGGCATTTATAAAGAACTCTACGCAGGGGGTATCGGTCTTTAGTAGCTCCCCCAAGGCCTCCTCGGTATACATGGGATAAAAACAGGCTGTCGACACTCCAATTTGCATCGTGGGGATTCTCCTTCCACTGTGGGCAGTGATAGAAACTAACCCACATTTATTATACATAAAAATATTAAACAATACAATACTTTACCTTACATAACCACTATCATTCATATAAAATACCCGCCGCGACCCTAAATCGCGGCGGGTATTTGTATGATTTGTGCGTCATATGGGTATAATTGGGAATGGTTTTGTTGCTTTACGTCAATTATTGGTAATGCCACTGCGGCGTTGCTGCCACATGGTCCACAGCGGTCCTGCAATGCATACCGATGAATATGCACCCGAAACTACACCCACAGCCATGGGAAATGCAAATGTAACGATGGAGTCCACGCCAAAAACCAGTGCCACTACAAGCACGGTTAAAATGGCCGCAAGTGTGGTAAATGAGGTGGCAAGTGTTCGGGATATTGTCTGATTAAGCGAGGTGTTTACAAGCTCTGCCACCGACAGTTTGTCGGCGTGTATGCGCTTGTTCTCTCGTATGCGGTCGTAGATTACAATGGTATCGTTTAACGAGTAGCCAAGAATGGTCAGCACAACCGCCATGAAATTTGAATCTATGGGTATGCCGAATATTACAAATACCGCAAATACCACCAAGACATCGTGCACAAGGGCCACCACGGCCATAACCCCTGCCGACCAACCACTGATAACCTTAAAGCGAAGCGCCACATACAAAATCATGAGCACCATGGCAAAACCCACCGCAACAAGCGATTTTGCAAAGAACTCGCCACCGATGGTGGGATCTACGCTGTCTACATCCAGCAGGGCCATGTCGGCCTCTGGGAACTTGGACTGCAGGGCGTCGGTAAGGCTACCCAGTAGCTGGCTGTCCATGCCACTATTGCCCGATACAGATATGGTCACATTGGTGCTACCTGTGGCTATGTCGGTGGCTTCACGCAGTGACACATCACTACCAATAACCTCGCTGGCTGTATCTGCAATGGCCTCAAGGTCGGGGGGTGTGGCGTGGGAGTAGCTTATTATGCTGCCCCCCTTAAACTCTATATCCAAATTAACACCAAATACTAAGGAGCATATCAGCGCAAGCGCCATTATTCCAAGCGAGATGCCAAAGAAAATCTTTCTTTTTCCTATAAAATCAAAGTTGTATTTAGTCATGTTTTTCACCCCCAAAAAACTCGGGTTTTCTCAAGGCCTTAAATCGCACAAGCGAGCTTAGCATCAATCGTGAGGCCAGTACCCCCATTATTAGGTTAAGTATTACACCTACAAGCAGGGTGTAGCCAAATGAGTATATTGTGCCGGTGATTGAGGGGCCAAACATGGCAAACAGAGGACTTAAAATCTGGGCAAACAGGCTTGTGGGGGGACCAAATGAGCCCATGAGTATGGCCGCCACTATTATAACGGTAATATTGCCATCAAATATGGCGGTAAAGGCCCGCTTAAATCCGGAAGTGACAGCGCCCTCGACGGTTTTACCAAGTGCAAGCTCCTCCTTTATACGGGAGGCTGTAATTATGTTGGCGTCCACACCAAAGCCTATGGCCAGTATTATACCTGCAATGCCCGGTAGTGTGAGCGTAAATGAGGGGAATATCGTGAAAAACCCCGTTATAGAGGCTATCATGAGGGACACCTGCCCAAGCAGGGCTATTACAGCAACCGCTCCGGGCAGTCGGTAGGCCACTATCATAAACAGCGCCACCACCGCAAATGCAATTGCGCCTGCAAGCACCATTGCATCGCGTGCGCCCGCCCCCAGCGCCGGAGATATTGAGCGATAATTTTCGGTTACAAGCTCAAAGGGCAGTGCTCCTGCGTTTATTCGGTCGGCAAGGCTTTGTACATCCTCGGGGGTAAAGCTATCCGAGGCTATGGTGGCCACACCGTCGGTTATGGGCACCGTCACCGATGGGTAGGAAATAAGAACATCATCCATCCATATAGAGATAACCCCGGCCGTTTGGGATAGACGTGTGGTGGCCTCGGCAAAGGCCTCGGTGCCACTTTCCTTTAGTTCCAGCATTACCACAGGCTGTCCGCTTACCTGATCCACCACAGCGCCGGCCGACTCAATATCCTTGCCCTCTATTATAATGTTCTCGGCCGTAACCCCCGTGGGCAGGCCAAATTCGTCCAGCTCCACACCCTCGCGGAAGGTCAGCAGTGCCGTTGAGCCAAGCTCCTCAATGGCAGCCTGCGGGTCAAAATCGGCCTCGTCGGAGCGCCAAGGAAACTGCACAATTATGCGGTCACGCTCGTAGTCGGTGTAAACCTCGTAGTCGGTGATGTTTTGGGATACCATGCGCACCTTTATTATGGATTCGGCGGCGCTCATCTCCTCATCGCTGGCGTCGTAGCCCTCGGGCGGGCTAAAGGTTACATCCACGCCACCTCGTATGTCAATGCCCCAGCGTATATCATGGGCACCCTTTATGTAGGTGGTGGTTATGTCGCCAAACTGTGTGCTGATGCCAAAAAACGACAGGTATGATATACCCAAAATCAGCACAAGTACGATGAAGAATACCGATTTTTTTGCTCTTTTCATCTGTATTCCTCCGTTTTGTCGGTAATATTTTACTGCAAAACTCTGCCCTGTACAGCACCGTTTTGGCAACCATTTGGTGCAAAGTTTTGGTAAACACAGCTACGATTATACTAAATAGCCCCTATAAAAGCAATTGTTTGTTATTCTCTGCCCACCGCGGTAATTCCCTCTCTAATAGTCAGGTAGATACTCTTGCCGCAGGGGAGGTTGTGCCTCCTTCTTTTTATGATGCTTGTATGAACACTATATTAACCTTTTTGCTTTTTCCTTGATTATTTCACTTGATTTTGGTACAATAAAGGGCAATTGTGGGAAGTTATATACATAACTCCATAAAATAAACAAAAAGAAAAGGTAGTGATTAATACTTTGGAAATTTCAGATTGGCCGTCTATTTTACTTTTGGCGGTTCTAATTGCCCTGTCGGCATTTTTCTCGGCCAGTGAGATGGCTTTTTCCTCGGTAAACCTAATGCGCATGAAAAGCATGTCGCAGGATGGCAACAAAAAGGCAAAAGACGTGCTGACCATTGTAGAGAACTTTGACCGCACCCTCACAACAATACTAATAGGAAACAACGTAGTCAATATAGCCTCGGCCTCGCTGGCAACCCTTCTGGCCACCGATGCATTTGGGCCGGGAGCCGTGGCAATATCCACCGGTGTTATGACCGTTTTGGTCCTCATATTCGGCGAGATTTTGCCCAAGAGTTTTGCAAAGCAAAACGCCGACCGCTTCACCCTTATAATTTCCCCCATAATGCTGCTGTTAATGCGCATTTTGTCCCCTGTGGTGTGGCCTTTCCTTAAACTGCGCAACATGCGCAAGCAGGATTCCACCGGCGAGGAGCTCCCCACCATGACCGAGCAGGAGCTTATGTACATGATAGAGGCCATTGAGGAAGAGGGGGTTTTGGAGGAACAGGAGAGCGAGCTTGTGCAGTCGGCCCTTGAGTTTGATGATACCTCTGTGCAGGAAATTTTGACCCACCGTGTCGATGTTACCGCAGTGGACATCTCCTCCGACGGCCCCGACCTTTTAAAACTGGTCATGAGCGCAAACTACTCCCGTCTGCCTGTTTATCAGGGTAGCATTGATAATGTTCGCGGCGTGGTGCGCACCCGTGATATACTCGAGGCCGCCATTTCTGACCCCAATAATATAAATCTTGCAGAGCTTATGACCGAGTGTGTATACATTCATAAAACCATGAAGCTCTCGCATTTGCTGGGCATGTTCCAGCGCAGTAAGAGCCATCTTGCCGTGGTTACCGACGACTACGGCGGTATGCTGGGCATTGTAACCCTTGAGGATGTGCTGGAACAGCTTGTGGGCGACATCTGGGACGAAAGCGATGAGGTTGTGCAGGGCATTGTTTGCACCGACACCGATACCTACCTTGTCACAGGTGACCAGAGCATATACGATGTTTTTGAGGAGATGGACTACTCCCCCAAGGCCTTTGACAGCGACTACAACACAATGGCCGGCTGGGCTATGGAGCAGTTTCAGCGCATACCCCACAATGGGGATCATTTTGTTCATGACCGCCTAAAGGTAACCGTGACCGAAATGGACGAAACCCGCATAACACGCCTAAAGGTTGAGCTTTTGCCCATAGAGCCTGCGGACAAGACATCAAAAGACTGATTCCCCCCACCGCCCCGGCATAGACAAAAACAACTTTACAAATAGTGTTATATATTAATATTTTACAAGGAGTAGTGAGTATGGAGGCATTTAAAACCGCAAAACGACTGGTTATAAAGGTGGGATCATCCACACTTACCTACCCCTCGGGCGGTATAAACCTGCGCCGTATTGACAGCCTTGTGGGTGTGCTTTCCGACATAAAAAACAGCGGCCGCCAGATTATACTTGTTACATCGGGGGCTGTGGCGGCAGGTGTGGGTAAGCTTGGGCTAAAATCCCGCCCCACCGACACCCCCACAAAGCAGGCCGCCGCCGCTGTGGGGCAAAGCGAGCTTATGTACCTATACGACAAGGGCTTTGGTGGGTATAACCACACGGTGGGACAGGTGCTGTTAACCTACGACTCCACCGAACACTCCACCCGCCGCCAAAACATACACAACACACTTGGGCGCCTGTTGGAGCTTGGGGTTATTCCGGTTGTAAACGAGAATGACACGGTTTCCACCGAGGAACTTGCATTTGGCGACAACGACAACCTCTCGGCCGAGGTGGCCATACTTGCCCAGGCCGATGCACTTGTTATTTTTAGTGATATTGATGGCCTTTTTACCAAAAACCCCACCACAAACCCCGACGCCACCCTTATTTCGCTTGTCACCAAAATTGACGACAGCACCATGGAGTTGGCCGACGGTGCAGGCAGTAGCCGTGGCACCGGTGGAATGCAAACAAAGCTTCAGGCCGCAAAAAAGGCCGGCTCGCAGGGTATACCCATGGCCATACTCAACGGAAACAATCCCCACAACCTCTACGATTTACTTGACGGCAAAGAGATTGGAACACGGTTTATACTTAACCGCTAAACCTTTTACCGGGAGGATACAGCATGACGGCAGTACAACAACTCGGACAAATTGCAAAGGAAACCGCACGCAGTTTTTCACAGTGCGGTGAGGGGCAGCGAAACGCCGCCCTGCTGGCCATAGCCGATGCGCTTATTGTGCATACCGATGCCATTGTGGCGGCCAACCAAAAGGATCTTGACGCCGCAGTCCAAAACGGCATATCGCAGGCCTTAATTGACAGATTGACCCTAACACCACAGCGCATAGCCGACATTGCAGCTGCCGTGCGCCATATTGTGGGACTACCCGACCCTGTTGGGCGGTCCGACATGGGTACACTGCGCCCCAACGGTCTTCGCATCTATAAAATTCGTGTGCCGCTTGGCGTGGTGGGCATCATATATGAGGCACGGCCAAATGTAACTGTAGATGCCGCCGCACTATGCATAAAATCGGGCAATGTGTGCATTTTGCGTGGCGGTAAGGAGGCCATACACACAAACACACTTCTGTGCCGTGTTATGGGGGATGCCCTTGAGTCGCTTGGCCTGCCCCGCACCGTGGTACAGCTTGTCGAAAATACCGACCGTGAGTCGGCCCGTGAAATGATGACCTTGCGGGGTTACCTCGATGTGCTTATCCCCCGTGGTGGCGCAGGGCTTATAAAGGCGGTGGTCGAGGGTTCTACCGTACCTGTGATTGAAACAGGGGTTGGCAACTGCCATATATTTGTGGATGAAACCGCCGATATGCAGATGGCCACCGACATAATAGTTAACGCTAAGACCTCACGCCCCTCGGTCTGCAATTCGGCCGAAACTCTGCTTGTGCACAAAAACATTGCAAAAACATTCCTGCCCATGGCCGCCAAGGCACTGGAGGCAAAAAATACCGAACTACGCTGTGACGAGCGCGCCTTTGCCATTCTTCCCCACGCCAAAAGAGCCACCGTGCAGGACTTTGCCGATGAATTTGGCGATTACATTTTGGCCGTGGGGGTGGTTGATGACCTCTCCGGGGCCATAGACCACATAGCTACCTACTCAACCGGACACAGCGAGGCCATAGTAACGCAAAATTACAGCTCGGCCCAGGAGTTTTTAAGCCGTGTGGATGCGGCGGCGGTCTATGTTAATGCCTCGACCCGCTTTACCGATGGCGGCGAGTTTGGTTTTGGCGCCGAGGTGGGAATCTCCACCCAAAAGCTGCACGCACGCGGCCCCATGGGTCTTGCAGAGCTGACCACCCAAAAATATCTTGTCTACGGCGATGGACAAATTCGCTGATTTTCTTACCCCACATTCAAGGAGGTACTACCATTATGGCAGACCATTCCGCCCGTACAGGGCGCAGGCGTAAAAACGCCGCCCCAATAGGGCTTGTATTTATTTTGCTGGCCGCAGTGGGCCTTGTGGCGGTGCTTATACTAACCGTCACCATGACCTTTGACTTTATCGACAACTCCGACCGCACAGCCGAATTTGAGGAGTTAATTCGCCCTGTGCTGATGTTCGACCCTGTGCCCTACGAGGACCCCAACGACCTTGACCCCGCATTTGTACTGCGCTCGGCAATGTGGTCGGCACTACTGGGCGAGAAGCGCGGCAATTACCAGTATGACGAAATGCGACTGCTAATTGTACCGGCATCCGACCTTGATGTTCAGGCCACCAGCCTTTTTGGCCCCAACATTGTGCTTCATCACCAGTCTTTTGGTAGCTATGACGCCACCTTTGTTTATGACTCCGACACCGAAACCTACCGTGTGCCAATTGTGGCTCAAATAGGCAACTACACACCCCGTATAGATGAGATTACCACCGATGGCGACGAGATACGCCTCAAGGTGGGATACATCCCCCCCGAAACCCTCTGGACGGCAGACCAAGCCCAGGCCGAGGAGGATGGCGAACGCCTGCCCGATAAGTATATGATTTATGTGCTAAAGGAGAACAGGGACAGCTACTACATCGCCGCTATACGCGATATTGAGGGCGCCGGACTACCCGGTGGCGACTACTCGGGCAGTGAGGTTGTAGTGCCAAACCTACCCGGTATGCCGGAGGAATCCTCGGCTGCAGAGCAGTCGGGCGAGGAAGATTCCCAGGCCGACACCTCGGAGTCCTCGGACGAGGATGCCGAATCTTCTGAGGAGGACTCGACAGAGGATGAGGCATAGCCTCCCCTTCCCAACAATACAGTTTGGTGTAAACGCCATCCCATCATTGGATGCCATTATTGTTAATCTGTTAAAACAGCTCCCCCCTGCCACCGCTTAAAAAGCGCTGGCACCGATGCACAGCCTTAAATATTCTGGGGGGGCTACTGCTTTTAAGCAGAAAAATAGCCGATTATAGGTCTTGGACATAAAAAACACCCTTTAGCCTTGGGCTAAAGGGTGTTTTTGGTACAGCTTTACGCTGCTGGAGCTTGTGATCCGATTCGAACGGACGACCTGCTCATTACGAATGAGCTGCACTGCCAGCTGTGCTACACAAGCATATTAAGTTTAGGTGCCGTGTGCCAAAATACATCAGCAACACAGCCCTGATTTCACTCAAATTATTATATATCATCCGGCCTTTGCCGTCAATAGCCGGGTGGCAATGTTGCAGATGAGCTTTTGGTCTGTGGGTAAACTTTTTGAAATTTCATAATTTTTATGTTGACAAAACATGCCCCTCTCTGCTACAATAGCTCCAACAACAGAAAACGCACAACGCAGTGACAAGGAATATTAGCCACATGCACTTCTCACAGAGAGCCGCGGTATGCTGAAAAGCGGTAGGAGGAATTTGGTGAACTGGCCTTGGAGCGGCCGCCCGAAAGAAATTATAGGCGCGGACGGAAGCCCTCCGATAGCGGGGCAGGGTGTTGTTTGACACCTGCGAGCGGACACAATTTTGTGTCAATTGGAAGTGGTACCGCGGAAGTTATGTTTTTTAGCTTTCGTCTTCTCTTAAAAAAAGAGGGGACGAGGGCTTTTTTGTTGTAAAAAAAGCTATATCATGCATATGTCGTATTTAGAACAGGAGGATTTACCATGAAGCAAGAAATGATGGACATCACGATTGGCAAACTTTTGGAGGAGGTGGCAGAACGTCTTCCCAATAAGGAAGCGGTGGCCTACACCGATCGCCCCTATCGCCGCACATGGAAGGAATTCAATGAGGAGAGCGAGCGCATTGCCAAGGGCTTTATGGCCATGGGCATAGGCCGTGGCGACCATGTGGCTGTGTGGGCAACCAACACCCCCGAGTGGCTGCTAACCCTCTTTGCCTGCACCAAAATAGGCGCCGTACTGGTTACTGTTAACACCGCCTATAAGGTCTTTGAGCTTGAGTACCTACTACGCCAATCCGACGCCCGTGCGCTGGTGCTTATGGATCAGTTTAAGGATTCAAACTATGTAGACATTCTAAACGAGCTATGCCCCACCCTTAAAGACTGTGCCCCAGGGCATTACCACAATCCTATGTTGCCCGCTCTTAAAACCGTTATATATGCAGGCGACATGCCCACCCCTCCTGCCGGTATGGTGGATTGGAAAAACCTCGAGAGCATGAGCGAGCGTGTGCCCCACGAGGAGTTCTTGGCGGTATACAACAGCCTTGATTGCCAGGATGTAATCAACATTCAGTACACCTCGGGCACCACAGGTTTCCCCAAGGGTGTTATGCTCACACACTACAACATCCTAAACAACGGCAAGGGCATTGGCGACTGCATGAAGCTTACCGAGAATGACAAACTTTGCGTAGTTGTCCCATTCTTCCACTGCTTTGGCCTTGTGCTGGCCATACTGGCCTGTTTGACCCATTCCAGCTCCATGGTGCCTGTTGATCTATATAGTCCCAAAAAGGTAATGGATGCTATCCAGCAGGAAAAGTGCACCGCCTTCCACGGGGTGCCAACCATGTTTATAGGTATACTTGAACATCCCGAGTTTGATCAATACGACTTCTCCAGCCTGCGCACCGGCATCATGGCCGGCTCGCCCTGTCCCATTCAGGTTATGAAGCAGGTTATCGAGAAGATGCATATGCCCGAAATCACCATAACCTACGGCCAGACCGAGGCCTCACCCGCCACCACCATGACCAACACCGACGACAGCATCGAGCTGCGTGTATCCACCGTTGGCCGCAGTATGGTTGGTGTGGAAACCAAGATTGTTGACCCCGAAACCGGCGAGACACTTGGCCCCGGAGTACCCGGCGAGTTTTGTGCCCGTGGCTACAACATCATGAAGGGTTACTACAAGATGGAGGAGGCCACCAAGCAGGCAATTGACGAGGATGGCTGGCTTCATAGTGGTGACCTTGCAATTGTGGATGAAAACGGTTATTATAAGATTACAGGACGCATCAAGGATATGATTATCCGTGGTGGAGAAAACATCTACCCCAAGGAGATTGAGGAGTTCCTCTACACCCAGGATGAGGTGTCGGATGTACAGGTAATAGGCGTGCCCAGCGAAAAGTTTGGCGAAGAGGTTATGGCCTGCGTCATCCTAAAGAGCGGCTCTGCCATCACCGAGGAGGAGCTAAAGGACCGTGTGCGTGGCAGTATGGCTCGCCACAAGGTTCCAAAGTTCATCGCCTTTGTAGATAGTTTCCCCATGACCGCCAGCGGCAAAATCCAAAAGTATAAACTTAGGGAGTGGGCCGTGCAGGAATACGGTCTTGAAAAAGCTGCGTCGGTAGAAACTGCGTAACTAAACCTTCTTGGGGGTAATAACCGAGTGGAGCATAATGATCTAAAACGCTGTTATAACTGTATGAACCTCATAGAGGGGCAGAGCAAGGTTTGCCCCGATTGCGATTGGCGTCAAGACGCACCCCCTCCCGAAGGGGCCCTGCGTCCCGGCAGTCTGATTTTGGGACGCTATTTTGTGGGTAGACTCTGCTCACAAAACACCGAGAGCTGTCTTTACAGCTGTTTTGACACCGAGGAGGATGTAAGGGTTTGGATTCGGGAGTTTTTCCCGGTTACCCTTGCGCGCAGAAGCCACAGCGACCAAGGTCTTAGAGCCACCCCCGAGCAGCAAAATATATTCGAGGAGTACAGGCAGGAATATAGGGAGCTTTTTTTGGGAGCTTCAAAGCTTGGGCATATAAACGGCATAGTACCCGTGCAGGACTGTTTTGAGGCCCACGGCACTGTTTACTCGGTTGAGCGATATCTGCCTACAACGAGTCTGGAACAGTATATAGAGCAGCAGGGGGGCAGCCTTGCCCCACCCGAGGTAAAGAAGATGTTCTTGCCGCTGTTTACAGCCCTTGCAAGATTTCATAGCAAGGGGTTTTGCGGGGTATGCCTGCATCCCGGCAACCTACATGTGGACAGCACCGGACGGCTGTGGTTTCATGGGCTTACCACCCAAAACCCAATATTTTGGGAAACACACAGCCAGCAACTCGTGGGCTATGTGGCCCCCGAGGTCATGAGGGAACACAGCTTTTTTACCCCTGCCACCGATGTTTACAGCCTGGGTGCGGTGTTATACCGCGCTCTTAGCGGAAGCCGTCCCACCGACAGCATATCCCGAGAGTTTAAGGAAAACCTGCCCACCCTAAGTGAGCTTGACAGCGAGATTGCAAAAAACATCTCGACTGCGGTGGAAAGCGCCATGCTGCCCGACCAAAAAAAGCGCACCCAAAGCGCCGGCGAGCTGTCGGCCGCACTGCTGGAGTCGGACAGCACCAATACTGCGGTGTTTGTGCCTCAAAAACCCACCCCGATTATCGAGGAGGAGGAGGCCCGCAAACCCACGGTGCGCACCATATTTAAGCTGACCCAAATATCCCCCTCTGTGGGTTATTTCCTGCTTGGTTCGGCCGTGGTGTTTATGCTACTCGGTGTTTCCCTGACATATCTTTTTAACAGCGATATGTTTGCCTTTTTTGACAGCGGTTCCGCCAATGTCTCCTCGGCATCCGAGTCGATTTCTCAGCCCTCACTCCCCACCGGAGAGGAGGTTCCCGACTTTGTTGGTGTTTACCACGACAAGGCGGTGGACTACCCCCATTACGACCAGCACTTTAATATAGTGGTGGAAAGCAGTTACAGCGAGGAGTATCCCGAGGGGGTAATTTGTAGACAATCTCCACCGGCCGGCACCCTGCTTGAGGCGGGAGAAACTCTCACAATATATGTTAGCCAGGGTTCTAACTTTGTTGAGGTACCAAACCTTGAGGGCAGCTCGCTTGAGTTTGCCATTAGCACCCTAAACGAGCTGGATTTGATATACACCATTGATTATGTACCCACCACCATCCACGAAGGGATTGATGGAATTGTACAGCGTACAAATCCCGCAGCGGGACGTTCGGTGCGTAAATTCAGTGGGGTTGTGACAATTTATACCTACCAAGATGAGTAAATGTGAAAAAATATTATACTGAGGTGACACAAATGAAACTTGCCTTTTCAACATTGGGCTGTCCCGGATGGTCCTGGAATGAAATTTTTGCTACCGCTAAAGATTTAGGTCTTGACGGCATAGAGGTTCGTGGTATCGGCGATGAAATTTACGCTCCAAATGTAGCCGAGTTTTCCTCCGAGCGTCTGCCCCAGGTGATAGAGCAGCTTAAAAACGCCAAGATGGAAATACCCATGCTGACCTCGGCCGCCTGCCTTGGTACCTCGCAGGCCACTGCCATGGAGGAGGCTCGCGCATATATTGAGCTTGCCGCACGCATGAAGGCCTCCTTTGTACGTGTCATGATTTCCCCTGTGGCCGCCCCCGAGCAGGCCGACATTGCAAAGTGTGGCGAGCTTTACGCCCAGCTTTGTGCCTTTGGCAAACAAAATGGTGTTACACCACTTATCGAAACCAACGGTCTTCTGGCCGACTCGGTGGCCATGAAGGACTTTATGGAGAAATACGGCGCCGACGGTGGCGTGCTGTGGGACATCCACCACCCCTACCGCTTCTTTGGTGAGACCCCCGCAAAAACCTGGGGCAACATTGGCAAATGGGTGAAGTATGCCCATGTAAAGGATTCGGCCATGGTGGATGATGCTGTAACCTACCGCATGATGGGTTACGGTGATGTCCCCGTGATGGATGCACTGCAGATTATGCACCAAAATGGCTACGAGGGCTATGTTACCTTTGAGTGGCTAAAGCGTTGGTGCCCCGACCTTCAGGAGCCGGGCATTGTTTTCTCCCATTTTGCAAGCTACATGGGCTTTTTGCTAAAACAACTTGCATGATATAGCAAAAGTAAAAAAACACCCCCACACGGGGGTGTTTTTTATTGGGAGAGGAGTTTACACCTCTTTTTTTAGGTTGCTTTTTCACCACGGCCAAGCGCCGTTTACATTTTGTCGCCCTCTCCCTACCCTTTTATCCCTACTTTTTCGCTTTTTCTTAAAAATAATATGTATTATTAAAATATATTGCTGGAATGCCCATCGCCATAACGCCGCAGATGCCACATAACCTGCTGTACCTCGTATAACTCCTGCCACAGCAGGGCTATTCGCTTTGCAAGGTTGGCTTGTCCCTGTCCGGGCGATGCCCCCTGTTGGAGCTGAAGTTGGAATATGCGGCGGTGAAGCTGTCCTGCTGTGTTTTCGTACTGATTGGCTAAATTTACAAGATCCATATTTCCCCTCCTTTTCAAATTCCAGAACGTATGTTCTATTAAAATTTTAGCATGTATATTCAACTAAGTCAATGCCCGAAATTTCCACCTAATCACAAAAAGACGGCTTAATCTTCGGACATAATTGCTATACGTCCATGAAAATTTATTGACATAAAAATGAATATTATCACATTTTAGCAAATTATATCTACTTTTCCCGCTATTTTAATCAAGCGCTCCCTCCAAGCGCAGTAAAAATTCTTTCATATCAAGGCCACCACCATAGCCCACCAATTTACCACCTGCACCAATTACACGGTGGCAGGGCACGGCAATGCTTATTGGGTTTTTATTATTGGCCATGCCCACCGCCCTGCAGGCCTTGGGGTTACCCACCGCCACAGCTATATCTTTGTAGCTTCTAATTTCTCCATATGGTATATCACAAAGTGCCTGCCACACCTTTTTTTGAAATTCGGTGCCATGCAGTGTGTACCCAAAGGAAAACTGCCTTCGCTTGCCCTCAAAATATTCTAACAACTGGCCATGTACAAGCTCGGTCAGCTCGGTTTTTTGCCCAAAATCCTCTATCATGCCCTCTTTGCAGCGTTCAAGCAGTGTAACTGCCTGCCCCTCATAGGCAATTTTTATAAACCCTATCTTTGTTTTATATACCGAAAATCCGCTCATAAAGTCACCTCGTGTTATATCATTTGTGCCTACCTTATAATTATATCACTTCCTGTGCTTTGTGGGGCTTTTGGGCCAAAACTTTGTTATTTCTTTGCCGGCTCAATTGTCTATAAATAAACCCATAGTTTTAAGCAAATACACCACTTTGCGCTGGGGTATATATTATTAAGGGCATAATTTATACTTTAGACACAAAAAATTTAAATGACTGCGACACATTGCAATTGACAATAACAATGGGTAGGGGTAGAATAAACCAGTATGAATTGTAGCAACCTGCAAATATAGTCCTTATATAGGTAATTTTGCCTTAACTGCGGTTGCCCTCTTTGAAAGGAGAACTAATCCACATGGGTTTTATGGAAAAACTATTCGGATCTTATTCCGATAAGGAGCTAAAGCGCATCACCCCCACCCTAAATAAAATTTTAGAGCTTGAGGATCGCTACAAGGCCATGAGCGATGCCGAGCTTGTGGCTCAAACCCCTGCACTGCGTCAGCGCATAGCCGACGGCGAGGGCACCGACAGCATTCTGCCCGAGGCCTTTGCCACCTGCCGTGAGGCCGCCGCCCGAGTGCTGGGTATGCGCCACTTCCCTGTTCAGCTTATCGGTGGTATTGTGCTCTACCAGGGCCGTATCTCCGAGATGCGCACAGGTGAAGGTAAAACCCTTGTGGCCACCCTGCCTGCCTACCTTGAGGGGCTTACCGGCAAGGGGGTTCACATAGTCACGGTCAACGATTATCTTGCAAAGCGTGACAGCGAATGGATGGGCAAGGTTTACCGCTTTTTGGGGCTTAGCGTGGGGCTTATAGCCTCGGGCATGACCCCCGAGGAGCGCCGTGCCGCATATGCCTGCGATATAACCTACGCCACAAATAATGAGCTTGGTTTTGACTACCTGCGTGATAACATGGTGACCTACCAGGAAAATCAGGTGCAGCGTGGGCACTACTTTGCCATAGTCGATGAGGTTGACTCCATACTGATTGATGAGGCCAGAACCCCCCTTATTATTTCGGGCGCCGGTGATAAATCCACCGACCTTTACACCCGTGCCGATGATTTTGCCAAGCGCCTGCAGGCGCTACGTGTAAAGGAGGTTGACGCCAAGGAGGACAACGACGAGGTGTCGGCCGACTACGTCATAGACGAGAAGGCTCGCTCGGCCACCCTTACCCCCCGTGGTGTGCAAAAGGCCGAGAGCCACTTTAATGTGGACAACCTAACCGACCCCGAAAACGCCACCCTACTTCACCACCTAAATCAGGCCATAAGGGCGCGTGGCATCATGCAGCGTGATGTGGATTATGTGGTGCGTGATGGTCAGGTCATCATTGTAGACGAGTTTACAGGTCGCTTGATGATTGGACGCCGCTACAACGAGGGGCTTCATCAGGCCATCGAGGCAAAGGAGGGGGTACAGGTAGCTCGTGAGAGCCGCACCCTTGCCAACATCACCTTCCAAAACTATTTTAGAATGTATGAAAAACTCTCGGGCATGACCGGTACTGCCAGCACCGAGGCCGACGAGTTCCGCCAGATTTACAAGCTCGACGTTATTGAAATTCCCACAAATAAACCCGTTGCCCGTATAGACCATTCCGACGTGGTATTTAAGAGCCAGCGTGGCAAACACTCGGCCGTAATAGATCAAATTGTCGAGTGCCATCAAAAGGGTCAGCCCGTACTTGTAGGCACCGTTTCCATCGAGGGGTCGGAGCATCTTTCCGCCCTCATTAAAAAGCGTGGCATCCCACATCAGGTGCTCAACGCAAAGTATCATGAAAAAGAGGCCGCCATTGTGGCACAGGCCGGCAAACTTGGGGCGGTTACCATTGCCACCAACATGGCCGGACGTGGCACCGATATTGTGCTGGGCGGTAATGCCGAGTACATGGCCAAGGCCACCATGGAAAAGGAGGGCTTCTCCCCCGAACTTTTGGTTGAGGCCACAGGTCATGCCGAAACCACCGATGCCGATATTCTACGTGCTCGTGAGCGCTTTGAGCAGCTCCACGGCGAGTACTCGCAGGACATTTCCAAGGAGGCCACTGCCGTGCGCGAGGCCGGCGGACTCTTCATCATTGGTACCGAGCGCCACGAATCA
Organism: uncultured Oscillospiraceae bacterium; assembly: GCA_964369885.1. Classification (GTDB taxonomy): domain Bacteria; phylum Bacillota; class Clostridia; order Oscillospirales; family Ruminococcaceae; genus Heteroruminococcus. The sequence continues at coordinate 1,192 of CAYJGQ010000015.1, read as the reverse complement.
CGCCGAATAGATAACCAGCTGCGCGGACGTGCAGGGCGTCAGGGCGATCAGGGTGAATCGAGGTTTTACATCTCGCTTGAGGACGATTTGATGCGACTGTTTGGCGGCGAGCGTCTTCAGGGCATGATGGATACCCTCGGGGTTGAGGAGGATATGCCCATTGAAAATCGTCTGTTGACCGGACAGATTGAAACAGCTCAGGGACGCATTGAGGGACGCAACTTCCAAACCCGTAAAAATGTGCTTCAGTTTGACGATGTAATGAACAAACAGCGTGAGATTATATACAGTCAGCGCGGACGTGTACTGCGTGGCGAGGATGTAAATGACAATGTGCGTTCCATGATAAAGGAAAGCATAAATGATGCCGTAGCTCTGAATTTGGCCGGCGATGACAATCCCGACGATTGGAACTTTGACGCCCTTCGTGAGCATTACATGGGTTGGCTTTGCTCCAAGGAGGACTTTGTTTATACCACACAGCAGCTGTCCGAGCTTGAGCGTGAGGATGTAATCGAGCTACTGCAAAAACGTGCCGATGAGTTGTACACCAAGCGGGAGCAGCTGTTTACCCCCACTATTATGAGGGAGCTTGAGCGTGTTGTGCTTCTAAAGAATGTTGATCAGCACTGGATGAACCATATCGACGCCATGGCCGAGCTTAAAAGGGGTATATACCTGCGCAGTTATGCTCAGCGTGACCCCGTTGTTGAGTACCGCATGGAGGGCTTTGAGATGTTCGATGCCATGGTAAACTCCATCCGTGAGGACACCTGCCGCATGATTTTGACGGTACAGGTGCGCACAGATGACGGCCAGCCAAAACGTGAGCAGGTGGCAAACCCCACCGAAAATATACAGGGCGACGGCTCAGAGCCAAGAGTGCAAAAACCCCGCACCGTAGAAAAAATAGGGCGTAACGACCCCTGTCCCTGCGGTAGTGGCAAAAAATACAAAAAATGCTGTGGGGCATAATTGATCAATTGACCACAAAATAAGCCCTGCATCAAACATCGTTTATCACCGTGGTGATAAAACCACCAAAAGGCCGAAGCAACCGCTTCGGCCTTTATTTTTGCGCCGGCCGCAGGTGCGTGACCGCACCGGACTCTTCCCCCGTGCGTGGCCGCACCGGACTCTCCCCCCACCCGTGCCCGCCCCCGCCACGCCCCCCCCCCCGGGCCCCCCCGCC
>CAYJGQ010000014.1:0-27931 GCA_964369885.1 uncultured Oscillospiraceae bacterium | reverse complement strand
CCCCTACGGGGGGGGGGGGTCAATTTTTGGGGGCAAAATTTTTAAAAAATTTTTGGGGGGGGGGGGGCAAACCCCCCACGGTCTGTGACAGGGGTGTGGGGACAGTGTCCACACGGTCTTACGGGTTTGTGGAGATAAAATTTCACACAATCAGTTCTATTTTGGGACATGCAGAAATAACATAAAACAAGATGGAAAGGCAGGGGATGAAGATTGCAGGAGCTAAGCGGACGAGTTGAGCAGGCGGCGGGTTTGTTAGATAATGAAGTAGCAGTAGCAGTCAAGGCAATGTCGCGGGAAATAAAACCCCATATACAGGAAATACGCCTCCGCCTTGATTCACCACTGAGTATATTTGACGGCTCAAAAAATTACTTCCTTGAACCCGACGGCCGATGCAACGAAAATCCGGGGCGAGCACTACTAATAACCAAACGCCACATAAGAGAAAGCTTTAGGCGGTTATGTGGCTACTCGGTGCACAGCCACGAAACCGAGATACCCATGGGCTTTATCTCGGTGGAGGGTGGGCACCGAGCAGGGTTATGTGGCATTGCAGTCATGGAGCAGGGGAGGGTGTCCACCCTACGTGATATAACCTCCATAAACCTGCGTATAGCACGACAAATACAGGGGGCGGCCGATCAACTTATTCGCCGTACCATGCCTCATGGAATGCCCGGCGGCCTACTAATAGTAGGCTCTCCAGGCAGTGGTAAAACCACCCTGCTTCGTGACCTTGCACGGCAATTATCCACAGGCATTGCAGGTTCACCGCAAAAAGTGGTGGTCATAGATGAACGCTACGAGCTATCCGGGGCATATGCAGGTAGAATACATAACGACCTTGGCCCCTGCACCGACCTACTATGCGGTATACCAAAAGGTCAGGCAATAATGATGGCGGTGCGCAGTATGTCACCGCAAATTATACTTTGTGACGAGATAGGCACAATGGAAGAAATAGAGGCAGTGAGGGCCTCACTTGGGTGTGGGGTGCGGGTGATAACCACCATGCATGCAGGATGTTGGGGAGAGCTTGTACTCCGTCCACAGTTTAAGCCGTTAATATCGACCGGTGCATTTTCGCAGGTGGTATTATTGCAGGGTGAAAAATATCCCTGCCAAATTGCAGACATAAAAAAATCGGAGGATTTTCATGCTTAGGTTTTTAGGAGCACTGCTTGTAGTAATAAGCGGTTGGGGGGTAGGGTTTTGGCTAAACCTTAAAAAATCAATCAGGATATCACAGCTAAGGGCAATAATACGTTACCTACAAAGCATGGCGGGGGAACTTTCCTTGACACGTGCACCTATGTGCGAAATAGCAAACGATCTTGCCTGCCGCCGTGAATTTAGCACCCTCACTTTTGCGCAAAACTGCATAGTTGATGATGGAAACCATGATTTTTCTGTGGTATTTTTGCAGGCAGTAAAAAAGCTTAGTCCCTGGGCACAGCCCGAGGTAGCGCCATATCTTCTCCAACTCTGTGACAGGCTTGGGGGGGCACCGCTCGACACTCAGCTTTCGGCCATTGAGGCCTGTACCATACGTCTACTCGATATACTTGATGACATGCAAAGCCGTAAAAAACGTCTGGCAGGGCTATACAACAGTGTGGGTGCACTTGGTGGTGCAGCGGTTGTAATACTACTGTGGTAAGCCATCTATTTGGAAGGATGTGACCAAAATGGAAGTAGATCTAATATTTCGCATTGCCGCCATAGGCATCATCGTGTCGGTGCTGTATCAGGTACTACTGCGCTCGGGTCGCGAGGAACAGGCAATGCTGACCTCCCTTGCAGGGCTTATCGTGGTGCTTATGATCATCATATACGAAATTAGCGAGCTTTTTCAAACAGCCCAAAGCGTATTCGGGCTTTAGCACGTGTAAAGGTATATAGCATTACACAAGGCTTTTCCCTATATAGGAGGTCTAATAATGGACATTTACGCAGTGGTGGGGGTTGGTATAATTGGGGCGGTATTAGCCCTTGTACTGCGCCAATACCGCCCGGAATACAGTATTATAGTGGCTCTTTGTACAAGTATAATAATTCTCATTTCGGTGTTTTCTGCCATGCAGGAGGTTATAGATACACTGCAAAATCTGCTTGATCGTGCCCAAATTGACAGCGAATTTGCCGGCGTGTTATTTCGGGCGCTCGGCATATGTGTGGTGGCGCAGTTGGCCTCGGATTCCTGTCGTGATGCCGGGGAAAGCGCCATTGCCACCAAGGTGGAAATGGCCGGTAAGGTGGCGGTGCTGGCCGTTAGTTTGCCGTTGTTTTCACAGCTACTTAGTATATCGGCAAGGCTTTTGTCGGTGTAGGACATCGAAAGGACGGGGACTATGAAAAGAATTGTGGTATTGATTTGCACTTTTTTTATCCTAACAGGCTTTTCGCCCACCGTGCAGGCCTCACAGCAGGATGAAATACCCGACCTAATGGCGCCATACATTGAGGCAAGTGGGGCAGAAGAACTTTGGCAGAGTCTTCCTGAGGCCACACGTCGCTCGCTATCAGAACTGGATCTTGACAAGATCAGCCCCCAAAGTATAACAAGCCTTACACCGTCGGAGGTGTTTTCTGAGATATTTAGTAGCATAACAAATGCCATGAAAAGCCCATTTGCCACCCTTATGGCGGTGTCGGGGGTGATAATACTCTCAGCCTTTTTGGAGGGTGTGGGTAGCACCGTGACCTCGGAGGGCAGATCGCTTTCGGTGGTGTTTTCGGTGGTGTCAACCGTGGCAATATGCACCGCTGTGGCTCTACCCGTTATAGACTGCATCACCGCCACCGCCGACGCCATATCGGCCTGTGCGGATTTTATGCTCTCTTTTTTACCCGTTTTCACAGGGGTGATAACCGCAGGTGGACAACCCGCCACAGCCTCTACCTACCATGTGTTTATTTTTTGGTTTAGCCAAATGATAGCCCAGTTCTCCTCCAACACCCTTGTGCCGCTTATGGGCATTTACCTTGGCATTTCGGTGGCCTCATCGGCCGCCCCGTCCCTAAATCTAAGTGGTACGGTGGGGCTCATAAAAACAATTTTGACCTGGACCATGGGGCTTATGATGACGGTATTTGTGGGGCTTCTAACAATATCCTCCATAGTATCCTCAAGCGGAGATACAATAACCGTCAAGACAGCACGGTTTTTAATAGGCAGTTTTGTTCCGGTGGTGGGAGGGGCGCTCTCCGAGGCCTTTGCGGCGGCTCAAAGCTGTGTCAAACTGCTAAAAACCACCGTGGGGGCCTATGGCATAATCGGAACTGCGGCAATATTTCTGCCGGTCATCTCACGACTGTTGGCCTGGTATGTCACCATAAATATTTCAGGGGTGCTAAGCGAGGTGCTCTCCCTCTCAAAAATCAGCGCCCTGCTAAAATCTGTGGGCACCACCCTTGGGCTGTTGCTGGGAATGGTACTTTGTTTTACACTACTGCTAATAATATCCACCACCATAATGCTGATGGTGGGGCAGGGGGTGGGCTAATGGAGGAATTGCGCCAATGGGGGTTTGCAGTATGTGCCGCCGCCATAACGGGGGGGATGGTGCAAATTTTATCCCCCGATAAGGCCATGAGCTCGGTCTTTAGAATGAGTCTTGGAGCATTTTTCCTTTGTTGTTTGCTCTCGCCATTTTTAAGCTTTGCACCCGATTTAGTTCTGGATTTAGAAACCCCAAATCAGCCCGAGCAGCAAGAAATAGCTCAAGATATAGAAAGCGAGATGAACGCAGGGTTTTATACCGCCCTAAATGAAAGCCTTGTAGAGGCAGCAGAAAAAAACCTTGAGGAATTGGGCATAATAGAGGGTGATATCACAGTATATATAACCGAAGGACATAGTACCCTAACACCCGAGGACATGGTGGTGGAGATAGTTTTGCCAAATAGTTACCGTGAACGACATGAGGAAATAAGCCGCTACCTAATTTACGAACTTGGCATAACGGTTCGTATGGGCTACAGCTGAGAAAACGGAGGAAGAGCCGTGGAACTTATGGAGAATGAGAAAAACGAAGGGTTTAAAAATTTTATTATAGTGGTGCAAAAACTGCTAAAGAGCGGCAAAGGGTCCTGGCTGATAGTTGGGCTTGGGGTTTTGGGTATGATTTTAATTGTGGCACCTGTGTTTTTTGATCAGGGGACATCAAGTCAAAATGAAAGCCCGCCGGCAGGGGAGGTGAGCCAAAATAGTGACGATGACTACGCAGGTGCTCTGTCAGATGAGCTTGAGGCCATTTTGAGCAGTATGCAGGGGGTGGGCGAGGTAGAGGTAATGGTCACACTTAGTCAGGACTCGGAGTATATATATGCCGTTGACAAGGAGCAGTCACAACTGCAAAACGAAAAAACCAACGAGTCCTACGAGCTTACCACCGAGCTTAAAGATACATATGTTGTACTTGATGAGTCGGGGGAGGATAAAGCGCTGTTGACCACCCGTCTGCGTCCAAAAATTCAGGGCGCAATAGTGGTTTGCACCGGTGGGGATAACCCTGTGGTGGTAGGCAGGGTGACAGAGGCGGTGTCGGCCGCACTGGGCATTGGCAGTAGCAGTGTTGTTGTAACAAAGCTTGGGTAAAATATAGCTTTAATATTTGGGAGGCATTTGGTATGAAACTTAACATGATTTTGGGGAAAAAACAAATTGTACTATCGGCCCTAATCCTTGCGCTTGGCATAGCGGTTTACCTAAATTATCAGTACTCAAGCGTGGGTGGTGACTTTGCCCTGACCGAGACCATAATGCAGGAGGACGCGGCCGACACCCAGGCCAACATGGACGATGGCGCCTCATCGGTGGAGGATGAGGGGGAGATGAACGTTGAGAGCTACGGCGAGGCTTATTTTGCCGAGGCAAAATTATCACGCAGTAAATCACGCGATGAGGCGGTGCAGGCGCTGGCCACAATGCTGGATGATGCCGAGCTTTCGGCAGAGCAAAAGACCCAGCTTGCACTTGAGGCCACCGAGCTTGCAAAGTCCATAGAAATTGAGGGCAAGATTGAAAATCTTGTTAAGGCAAAGGGCTTTGAGGAGTGCATGGTGTACTACGACACCGAGAAGGTGGATGTAATTGTAAAGGCCGCCCAGGGGCTGGATGATCAGCAGGTGGCACAGCTTCAGGATGTAATTTTGTCCGAAGTTTCGCTTGAAGCGGAAAATATCCGCATAGTTGAGGTGAAATAACTGTTGTGCTGTGGTAAAAATGTGGTATAATATCCATGTAACGACTTAAATCCCAAGGAGGAAATACCATGGATATAACCGGCAGTAACGCCACAGGCACACTTAAAATTTCGCGCGATGTAATTGCAACCATCGCCGGTTGCTCGGCCACCGAGATTGAGGGCGTGGCCGCCTTGGCTCCTTTTAGCTCGGGTCTGACAAGCGGATGGATGATTAAAGCCCGCTCTCCCCGCCCAATAGTTGTAGAGCTATCGGACGATGTTGCGGGAATAGACATCAACGTGACATTGTGCTACGGCGCAAAAATTCCCGAGGTGTCGGCCAAAATACAGCAGTCCATCAAGGAAGCTGTGCAGACCATGACAGGTGTAGCTGTGACCAGGGTTAATGTTTACATTGCAGGTATTGTATTGCCCAAGAACGATCAAAAATCGTAACCTCACAGAGCACACCCTTCCCTTGAAACTATGGGGAGGGTGTGGTTTTTGAGCTGTTGTTTTAGCAAAGAATGGAGAAACAAATGACAAGACGTGAATCAAGAGAAAACGCCTTTTTCGTGATATTTGAAATTGATTTTCATGGAGAGAGCCTGAGCGACACACTACAAAACGCCACCGAATGCCGTGACCTTAAGCCGGATGAATACACAAAAATGCTGGCAGGCCAGGTTATAGTTAAATCTGTCGAGCTGGACGAGTTTATCTCGACCTACTCTACAAAGTGGAAGGTGGAGCGTATTTCTCGTGTGGCACGCTCGCTGCTGCGCATGGCCATTGCCGAGATGCTGCTTGAGCAGGAGGATGTACCTGTAAGCGTTAGCATAAATGAGGCAGTAGAGCTGGCCAAAAAATACGGCGGCGAGGAAGACGGCGCATTTGTAAATGGCGTGCTGGGAGCGTTTTCACGCAGGGACAAGACAAATAATACCACTGAGGGGTGAGCTGATTGGCTTGGTTTTTAGGAATTGACACAAGCAACTACACCACATCGGTAGCCCTGTATAACACAACTGAAAATAGTTATGTCCATCGTCGCAAACTTTTGCCGGTGGAGGACGGCGCGCTTGGCCTTAGGCAGAGTAGCGCTGTCTTTTCTCATGTAAGGCAACTTCCGCAAATAGTGGAGGAGCTATTCTCGCACGGGAAAATTGATGCCATTTCGGCTGTGGGCATTTCGAGCAGACCCCGTGATGAGGAGGGCTCGTACATGCCCTGCTTTTTGGTGGGCGAGGCCGTGGGGCGTAGTATTGCGGCCGGCAGTTATGCCCCGTTTTACACCTTCTCCCATCAGGCGGGGCACATGGCGGCCGCACTGCTTAGCATCGACCGTCTGGACCTTGCACGGGGGGAGTTTTTAGCTCTGCATGTGTCGGGTGGTACCACCGACCTTTTGCATGTGTCGCCCCATCCACAAAATGTATTGCGGGTTAAAATGCTGGCAACCTCGCTTGATATAAAGGCAGGACAGGCCGTAGACAGGGTGGGTGCAATGCTTGGGCTATCCTTTCCGGCCGGCAAAGAGCTTGATGCCCTCTCACTTAGTTGTGAGGGTGAGCGCTTTACCACAAAACCTGCCCTGCGTGAGGGCAACTGCTGTTTGTCGGGCATTGAGAACATATGCCGTGCCATGCTTGAAGGTGGCCAGCAGGATGCAAAAATTGCCGCATGTTGTCTTGACTACATCGCCAAAGCCCTTGAGGGAATGCTAAAGGTAGCCATGCAGACCCATCCGGGTTTGCCGGTGGTCTGCTGTGGTGGCGTTATGGCCAATACAATTTTACGCCGCAGACTTTCAGGCACTCAGGGGGTAATATTCTCAGGGGTGGAGCTGTCGGCCGACAATGCCTGTGGTGCGGCGGTTTTGGCGGCACTGTCGCATAAAAATCATGGTGGTGAGACGGTATGATGAATACAAATGTGCTGAGCGTATCACAACTTAACTTTTTTGTAAAAAGCCTTTTGGAGGAAAGTCGTCCCCTAAGGGAGCTTTTTATAAGAGGGGAAATTTCAAACTATACACGCAACCAAAGAAGCGGACATTGCTACTTTACCCTAAAGGATGATGATAGCTCGGTAAGGGCGGTAATGTTTAGCCGCTATGCCGATGAGTTGAGGTTTAGCCCCACCGATGGCATGGAGGTGCTACTGCGCTGTTCGGCCGGAATATATCAGCGTGATGGGCAGTTTCAGCTAACCGTGTTTGAAATAGAGCCACAGGGCGTGGGGGCGGTTTACCTTGCCATAAAACAGCTAAAAGAAAAGCTGTATAAAGAGGGGATTTTTGACGAGCAACATAAAAAACCACTGCCGTCATATCCACGCAAAATAGGACTTGTAACCTCGCCACAGGCGGCGGCATACACAGATATTTTAACCGTGCTTAACAGGCGCTGGCCACTGGCTGAAGTGGTGGTGTCTCCAACTGCGGTGCAGGGTGAGGGGGCCGCCACCCAGATGATTAAGGCGCTTGGTGCGCTGGACAAACGTGGTGGATGCGATGTAATTATAATAAGTCGTGGCGGTGGCTCGGTGGAGGATTTATGGGAGTTTAACAGCGAGGGATTGGCACGGGCTGTATTTGGTTGTAAAACCCCTATAGTTGCGGCGGTGGGTCACGAGAGGGATTACACCATTTGCGACCTCTGCGCCGATCTGCGAGCACCCACTCCCTCGGCGGCAGCCGAACTTGCAACCCCCGACATTCACGACCTTATGCAGTGGCTGGATGAAAGCTCTGCAAAGCTGGTGCGGCTTACAAACATGTATATTTCTGTGTATAAACAGCGTGTATCAATGCAAAAATCCAAAGTTTATGCAGGAAGTCCCCAAAAAATCCTCGATAAAAATAGACAAACCGTGCATAATTTGATACAATTATTCCAGATGGCATCCCAAAGGGTTTTGGAGCGCAAACGACATCAGCTTGAACTGCGCCGACGTGAGCTGAGTGCGCTCAACCCGCTTGAAATTCTCTCGCGGGGTTACAGTGTGACCTGTGATGAAGAGGGGCGCCCCATAGTGGATGCGGCCGAGCTGTCGACAGGGCAGAGCATCACCACCCGCTTTGGAAGTGGTAGAGTGGTTTCAACCATCACATCCATTGAGTGAGATAACTAAGTGATATTGGCCCCTTGATACGTGGGCATAGAATTGAGGTATAAATGAAAAAGCAACCCTCCTTTGAGCAGTCGCTCACCACCCTTGATGATATTGTAAACAAGCTTGAGGATCGCTCGGTCAGTCTTGAGGAGGCCATGGGCCTGTTTGAAAAGGGTGTACTCCTGATAGATAAATGTGAAAAAGAGCTTGACCAGGCACAGCAACGTGTAACAATGCTGTCGGAGCAGACCGAGAAAAAGGAAACGGAGTAAATGCGAATGATACAGGACTTCAAGGAGCAGTTTGACTGCTACCTATCCCAGATAAATGCGGCACTGCCACACTACCTACCCAAGAAGGATTGCCCACAGGGCGAGGTAATAGAGGCCATGGAGTACAGCCTTTTGGGGTCGGGCAAGCGCATAAGGGCAATACTTACTCTTGTTTTTTGCGAACTGTGTGGCGGCAAGGCGGTGGATGCTCTGCCCTTTGCGGCGTCAGTAGAGATGATACATGCATACTCCCTTGTACACGATGATTTGCCCTGTATGGATGATGATGACCTACGCCGAGGCAAGCCTTCCTGCCATACAAAATACGGCGAGTCCACAGCTCTTTTGGCAGGGGATGCACTGCTAACACTGGCCTTTGACACCCTGCTAAACAAAAATCACACCGGAAATATACCGTCCGATCGCATTATTTTGGCCTCCCGTGAGCTGTCATATGCCGCAGGTGCCGAGGGCATGGTGGGGGGGCAGGTGATAGATCTTGCAAGCGAGGGCACCGTTATAACCCCCGAGCTTTTGGCCACACTGGACAGCCTAAAAACAGGGGCACTTATACGGGCCGCAGCCGTTATGGGATGCATTGTGGCCGGAGCCCCCTCCGAGATTGCCGACCGCGCACGAACCTATGCCGGACACATTGGACTGGCATTTCAAATTGTGGACGATATACTTGATGTCACGGCCGACCAAGAGGAACTTGGAAAACCAATAGGAAGCGATAAAGAGCTTGAAAAAAGCACATATGTAAGCCTGTACGGACTTGAACAGTCACGGGAAATGGTGCGTGATTTGGTGCTAAAGGCCGATCTTGCCATAAAGGGTACCGAGCTTGACCACCCGTTTTTATATGAGCTGGCCGACATGTTGGCCGACCGCAAATATTAAGTCACTACTTAAAGGGAGTATACCTCCCCATATGAACGGAGATTTTTTATGGATATATACAGTATAATCACCGCAAATCCACTAATAACCGTTGCTTTTTCCTCATGGGCGGCGGCACAGGTCATAAAGACACTTCTTACCCTGCTTGCCACACGCTCATTTGTGCCCGAAAGACTCTATGGCGCAGGGGGTATGCCCAGCTCCCACTCCTCGCTTGTTTGTTCCTTGGCGGTGGGCGTAGCCCGTACCGAGGGCTTTTCAAGCTCAATATTTGCACTCGCGCTTATTTTTGCAGGGGTTGTAATGTATGATGCCATGGGTGTGCGCAGGGCGGCGGGCGAACATGCAAAGGTAATAAACCGCATGGTGTTTAACTTTAACGACCTCACAAAGGATCTCTCCCATCTGTTTTCATCACAACAGGTCGATGTACAGGTGGAGGAAGATGAGCCATCCACAGCTCTACAAACATCCGATGACCCCCAGCACTCACAGCGAAAGCTGAAGGAGTATTTGGGGCACACACCGCTTGAGGTACTGGGCGGTGCACTGCTTGGGGTTATTATGGCTACGGTTATTCCTATAACATAAAGGGGCAGGTCGAATGAAGTCACGTTTGGACATAGCGCTTACTCAGCGTGGGCTTTGCCAAAGTAGAGAGCGAGCCAAGGGGGTCATAATGGCCGGCCTTGTCTATGTAAATAACCAAAAAGCCGACAAACCCGGGCAGGATGTGTCGGAGCAGGACAATATAGAACTGCGTGGAGAAATGCTACAATATGTCAGCAGGGGAGGACTAAAGCTTGAAAAGGCACTAAAGGTCTTCCCGATATCCCTTGAGGGGGCTGTGTGTGGCGATTTTGGTGCCTCGACAGGGGGGTTTACTGACTGTATGCTGCAAAACGGAGCGCAAAAGGTTTATGCGGTGGATGTGGGGTACGGGCAGCTTGCCTGGAAACTGCGCCAAGACCCACGTGTAATAAACCTTGAGCGCACCAATGCCCGCAACCTCACCCCACAGCAGATACCCCAGCAACTTGACTTTATTTCGGTGGACGTGTCCTTTATCTCACTTGGAATAATATTGCCGGTTATTGCGGCCAACCTAAAACCTGATGGTCAGGCCGTCTGCCTTGTAAAACCGCAATTTGAGGCCGGCCGTGAACTTGTGGGCAAAAAGGGTGTTGTTAGGGATAAGGCGGTGCATATAGATGTTGTAGCACGCACCGTGCTTTGTGCCACACAGGTGGGGCTATCTTCTCAGGGGCTGGATTTTTCTCCGGTTAAAGGCCCTGAGGGCAACATAGAGTTTGTGCTACACATTGTAAAAACCAAGGCTGATGGTTTGGTGGATGAGCAGTGTATAAAACAGGTTGTGGATAGTGCCCACCAAAGCCTGTAACAAATGTTTGTAACAAGTGAGGTAATATGAATATATTTCTTATGCCCAATTTAGGAAAACCAAAAGCGCTTGAGTATGCGGTGGAAATTGGACGCATTCTTTGGGGGCTTGGGTGCAAAATTTTGCTTCCTCACTGCGATGTAAAGGCATGTGGCATTGAATTTGCCACACCGCTTGATAATGTTGAGCAGTGTGTGGCTCAGTGTGATGTAATGATTGTAATAGGCGGCGATGGCACTATAATACATGGTGTGCGCCAGGCTTTGAATTATGACAAACCTGTGCTGGGCATAAATGCAGGTCACCTTGGCTTTTTGGCGCAGGCCGAGCACAACGGTCGCCTGACCGAGCTACTATCCCGCCTTGCAGAGGGTAAATATAAAGTGGAACAGCGCACTGTATTGTCGGCCGAGGTTGTGGGAGGCACACGCGATTATAGCGGATTTGCCATAAACGACGCCGTAATATACAAGGGAACCAACTACAATATTGTAGATCTTGAGATGCACTGTGACGGGGAGTACATGGACAGCTTTAGGGGGGATGGGGTGATTTTTGCCACCCCCACGGGCTCAACGGCCTACTCCATGTCGGCGGGTGGACCGATAATTGATCACCATATGAATGCCTTTGTAATGACCCCAATATGCCCCCACCGACTTGCAGCACGCTCGCTTTTATTCTCGGCCGAGCGCAAAATAGAGGTGTCGCCCACAACAAAGCCGGGTGAGGGGGAGCTTTTGCTATCACTTGATGGGGCACCACCAATTGCAATAGAGCATCCCGAGAGCATTATAATAAGCTCAAGCAGTCAATCTGCTAAGTTTATAACTTTTGGCGAAAAACAGTTTTACGAAATACTATCCGAAAAAATAGTTCAAAAGAAGTAAAAGAGAAGGCCATAATTAAAATGGAATTTGAAAGTTTGGGTGAATGTTATGAAAATGAGGCGTCATGCAAAGATTTTGGAGCTTATTAACCTTAATTCGGTAGATACGCAGGAGGAATTACTGCGCCTGCTGACCGAGAGCAATTTTCATGTTACACAGGCCACTGTGTCGCGCGACATCAAGGAATTGCGCCTTGTAAAGACACAGTCGCCGGGTGGGGGATACCACTATACTACGGGCTCTGCAAACTCTTCGGTTGATATGTCCTTTAAGTTCCACGCCATATTTACAGAATCGGTGAATAGTGTTGACTACGCCATGAACACGGTGGTGGTAAAATGTTATACCGGCATGGCAAATGCCGCCTGTGCGGCCCTTGACTCCATACGCTGGAAGGGTGTAGTGGGAACCCTTGCAGGGGACGACACCATATTTATTTTAATGCGTGATCAGGCGACAGCGGCAGAATTTGTCGAACAACTGCGCAAAATGCTTTCATCTTCGAGGTGATTTTATGCTTTCCAGCCTTACCATAAAAAACATTGCAGTTATATCGGGAGCTACCATAACCCTCAGCGAGGGGCTGAATGTATTTACAGGCGAAACAGGTGCCGGTAAGACCATTTTGATTGGTGCAATAAATGCCGTGCTTGGTGCACGAACCTCCCGAGGCATAATACGAACAGGTGAAGACACGGCCTATGTTGAGGCCGTGTTTAGCCACATTTCCCCCGAGAATGTAGCCGTCATAGAGGGGATGGGGTATCCGGTAATTGATGGACAGCTTAGGGTGTCACGAGAGCTGTCGACCGACCCCAACAAGGGTAGCTGTAAAATAGGCAAAAAAACCGTAACAGCCACCGTCCTACGCAGGGTGGGAGATCTACTTATAAATGTGCATGGCCAACAGGATAACCAGCAACTGCTCTCGGCGCAAAAGCACCTTGAGTATATAGACAGTTTTGGGCAGCTTGAGTCACTTCGTGGAAACTACCACACCGCATTTGAGGAGTACACCGAGCTAAAATCACAACTTGAAAGCCTTAGTATGGATGAAAACATCAAGGCGCAGCGCATAGATATGCTTGAGTTCCAAATAAGAGAGATTGAGGCGGCCGAGCTTGTTGACGGCGAGGAGGAGGAACTTGACGCACTGCGCCGCCGTGCCAAGAACGCCGAACGTGTGACCTCTGCCCTTGCACAGGCGCAGGCGGCCCTTGAGGGCATGGAGGAACAACAGGGCATAATTGGCCTTTGCGACACGCTTTGTGGTGGTGTGGAGGACGCCGCAAGATATGTTGAGGAGCTTGAGGAGTACCCCTCAAAACTGCGTGAATTTGGTTACGAGCTTGAGGCGCTGTCGGCGATTGTGCGTGAGCAGATAGACACCGTGGCCTTTGACCCCAGAAGACTTGATGAGGTTGAGGGAAGACTTGATCAAATATATCGCCTGAAAAAGAAGTATGGCGACAGTATTGCCCAGATGCTGGCCCACTGCGAAAAATGCCAAAAGGAGCTGGACAGCCTGAGCTTTTCGCAGGAGCGTGCCCAACAGCTCGAAGGCCTACTGGAGCAGGCCTACGAAAAGGCGTACGACATAGCCACCGAGCTTTCGCAAAAACGTCACAGTGCCGCCGAGGTTTTTATAGACAAAATACAAAGTGAGCTTGCATTTTTGGACATGCCGGGTGTTACAATGACACTTCTTGAGCGGCAAAAACCCTTGGCGGCCGACGGTTGTGACGACCTTGAGTTTTTGATTTCTCCAAACCCCGGTGAAACACCGAGGCCACTTATAAAAATAGCCTCGGGTGGTGAAATTGCCCGTATAATGCTGGCCGTTAAAAATATACTTTCGGGCAGAGATAGCGTAGAGACCTTGATATTTGATGAGGTTGATACCGGTGTAAGCGGACGTGCCGCCGTTAAAATAGGTCGCAAGCTGGGCGAGGTAGGCCGCACACGTCAGGTGCTTTGTGTAACCCACTTAGCCCCGGTGGCGGCATTTGGTGCGCATCATTTGCAGATATCAAAACAGGAGAGCGAGGGGCGCACCCACACCACCATACAGCCCCTTACCCACCACGGGCGCATTGCTGAGCTTGCCCGCATAACAGCAGGTGATCAAATAACCCCTGCGGCACTTGGTGCGGCCAGCGAGCTGTTAGTGGGCTGCCAACAACAGCTCGAAGATGGCGCTTAGCGCAAGCTGGCAAACGCCCACTGCGGCCCCGATGTGTGCTCTCCTCGGAGTGGCGTTATTCCCAAGCTTTAGCATCGTGTTAAGGGATGAAAGTGGGTAGCAAAAGGTGTGGGGTGTGGCGTAGGCTTTGCCCACACAGTGGGCACCACTGCCGCAGGCAGGGGGACTGCCGTCCGAGCGTGCGAGGACAATTGGCAGTAAAGCCGTAGCCGGGCCACCACCGAAGAAGTGCCTATAAATCCGCAGGCCACAAAAAACTTCGCCCCCAGGCGTAAGCCGGGGGGCGTGCAAAGTTTTCGTCCACCTTTTTCAAAAGGTGGCAGGGGTGTGGGGACGGCGTCCCCACGGTCTTAGGTTTGCCTCCCAAGGGCGCTTGTAAAAATAATGATTGATATTTATGTGGTTTTAATATAAAATATTTTGGTAGCTTTAGGTTTGTTATGTGACCCCCGTAATTTTGGGGGCAACTAACCCGTTTTGGGTATATCAATGTGTAAACTGCAAATTTTATGTTTAGGAGAATAGATGATGACTGTATTTGAAGAACTAAGTCGAAGAGGGCTAATTGCCCAAATGACCCACCCCGAGCGCATTAAAGAGATGCTTGAAAAGGAGAAAATGACCTTCTATATAGGGTTTGATGCAACTGCTGATAGCCTTCATGTTGGACATTTTTTGCAGATAATTGTAATGAAGCACCTACAAAAGGCCGGCCATCGTCCCATAGCTTTACTGGGGACAGGTACCACCATGGTGGGTGACCCTTCGGGCAAGGCCGACATGCGTAAAATGATGACAAAAGAGGTAATTCGCCACAATGCCGACTGCTTCCAGCGTCAGATTTCCAAATTCATTGATTTTTCCGAGGGAAAAGCCATATTTGAGCGCAACGACTGGCTTTTGGAGCTTAACTACATCGAGTTTATGCGTGAGTACGGAGTGCATTTCTCGGTAAACAAGATGTTGTCGGCCGAGTGCTTTAAGCAGCGTCTGGAAACAGGTCTTTCCTTTTTTGAGTTTAACTATATGCTAATGCAGAGCTATGACTTCTTGGTGCTCTACCGCAAGTACCACTGCCAGCTTGAAATGGGTGGTAACGATCAGTGGTCTAACATTATCAGCGGCATGGAGCTTGTGCGCAAGGTGGAGGCCGATGAATCCTTTGGTATGACCTTTACACTGCTTACCACCAAAGCGGGCAAGAAGATGGGGAAACCCGAGAGCGGTGCTGTCTGGCTTGATCCAGAAAAGACCTCACCCTCCGAGTTCTTCCAGTATTGGCGCAACGTGGCCGATGATGACGTAATTAACTGCCTAAAACTGCTGACCTTCATACCCATCGAGGAAATTGAGGAGATGGAGAAGTGGGAGGGTGCACAGCTTAACAAGGCAAAGGAGATGTTGGCCTTTAGCCTGACCGAGATGGTACATTCTACCGAGGATGCCGACAAGGCCCTTGCCGCCTCCAAGGCGCTGTTTGGTGCAGGCAGCGATAATTCAGACATGCCCACCACAGCACTTTCAGATGAGGATTTTGTTCAGGGTGCAATAAACATCATGGATTTGATGATTAAAACAGGACTTGCCCCCTCCAAGGGTGAGGCACGCCGCCTCATCACACAGGGTGGTATATCGGCCGATGATGAAAAAATAGCCGACATAGCCCACAATATAACCAAGGCATCGCTTGAGCAAAAGGAAATTATCCTGCGTAAGGGTAAAAAGGTTTTCCATAAAATAACCCTGTAAGCTGGATTGTCTCCAATAAAAACTCAGCCAAATGGCTGGCGGTTTAATGGGTTTTGGCTTTTGGACTCTATGTTTGGTTTTTTGGATAATATTAAGATTTATATCATTAAAATTTATGCGTCCTTGGCCTTTGCCGGGGGCGCATAAATTTTATATTGGCTTGTTACTTTTTTAACTTGTGCATATTGGCCGAATAACCCTTGAAATTTGTTAAATAAAAGTATATGATTAGATGGTGTGTGGAAATAATACCACTATTATTGGTATTATCAAGAGAAAAAAGGGGTGAGCGAGTGTTGGACAACAGGAAAAAGGTTGCCGACACCGCACGAAGGGTGTCGCTACTTGGAATGCTGTTTGGCATGGCGATGGTGCTTAGCCTCTTGGAGGGGACATTGCCTGCCCTCCCATCACTGCCCCCCGGGATAAAACTTGGACTGTCCAATATAGTAACCATGTTTACCCTGCTGTTTTTAGGACGCAAAAGTGCCGTTTGTATTACACTTTTAAAGGCTTTGTTTGTAGCGCTGACCCGTGGCCCTACGGCCGCTGCCTTGAGCGGTGCCGGGGGACTGCTTTCGCTGTGTGGTATGATTTTGCTTCTAAGCCTTGCCCCCGAGATTAGCCATGTTGTTTTAAGTGTAGTGGGGGCGGTGCTGCACAATATTGGTCAGCTTTGCATGGCGGCTGTTATTTTGCAAAACACCCTTGCCTTTGGGTATCTGCCCATCATGCTAATTGCAGGGGTGGTTGTGGGTCTGCTCACAGGCCTGCTCCTTGGGGTTTTACGTCCGCATCTAAAACGTCTTGGCTACCTTGTGGTAAAAAATGATCAGGTGTAGTTTTCTATGCCTTTATTATAATTTTTTTACAGAAATGTTTTATAGGAGGATTTCTTAATGTCAATAAGAAAAGCGCTTCGTGGTGTTAAGGTTCATCATTACAAAAACACCGCAGGTAGGGCCATAGAGAGCCTACCCGTGCCCGAATTTGTGTCACTTCCCATGCAGCAGCATATGGGGCCTCCCTGTGATGTTATTGTTGCTGTGGGGGATGAGGTCAAGGTAGGTCAGGTAATTGGCGATTCCACATCATTTGTTACTGCACCGATTCATTCCTCGGTGTCGGGTAAGGTTGTGCGCATTGAGGATTACATCAGCCCAATGGGTATGATTAGCAAGGCTGTTGTAATTGAGACCGATGGCAATCAGGACATGCATCCCGAGCTTGCACCGCCTGTGGTAAATGGCTACGCTGAGTTTTTAGCGGCTGTGCGTGCCTCGGGTCTTGTGGGTCTTGGTGGCGCAGGCTTTCCCACCCATGTAAAACTAAAGCCCCCAAAGCTTGAGCAGGTAGATACGCTTATAATCAACGCCGCCGAGTGTGAACCCTACATCACAACGGATCATTATGCAGGACTTAATAACAGTGATCTGTTAAAGGCAGGAATAGAGTCCATAATAAAATTTCTTGAACTCTCAGATGTTGTAATTGGTGTTGAGGACAACAAACCCGACATGATTGCGCATCTAAAGCAGTGCTTTGCAGATATGCATAATGTTAAGATTTCCACACTGCGCTCTAAGTACCCACAGGGTGCCGAAAAGGTACTGACCTACGAAACCACCGGGCGCATAATTAGGGAGGGCACTCTGCCGGCCGATGTTGGTGTGGTTATTATGAATATTACCTCGGTGGTATTTCTTGCAAGCTACCTAAAAACCGGCATACCCCTTATCAGCAGGGCTGTGACGGTGGATGGTGGCGCCGTGCATACCCCTAAACTGCTTACAGTGCCTTTTGGCACCCCGTTTATAAAGATATTTGATTTTTGCGGCGGATTTAAAAGCGAGCCTGCCAAAATAATAATGGGCGGCCCTATGATGGGCATCACGGTTTACGACCTAAACTCACCACTGCTAAAAAACAACAATGCACTGCTTGCCTTTTCGGCAAAACAGGTATCAAACGAGGAGGAAAGCGCCTGTATTCGCTGCGGGCGATGTGTGCGCGCCTGTCCGTTTAATCTGATGCCCCGTGCACTGGAGCTTGCATATCAGTCCGAGAATATTGACATGCTAAAAGAGCTTAAGATAAACACCTGTATGGAGTGTGGTTGTTGTTCCTATGTATGTCCTGCCAAACGCCAGCTTGTAACCACAAATAAGCTGTCTAAAAAACTTTTAAGAGAAAAAGGAGGGAAAAAGTAATGACACTTTCAAAGCCTCTTGTTGTTTCACCCTCCCCACATTTCAGGGAAAAGACTACAACAACCTCCATCATGCTTGATGTAATAATTGCCATGATGCCTGCCCTTATAGCCGCCGTCATAATATTTGGTGTAAGGGCGCTGATGCTAACAGCCATCTGTGTGGCTTCCTGTGTGGCATTTGAGTGGCTGTTTAACCTTGTTTGCAAGAAAAAAGCCACGGTTGGAGACCTTAGTGCCGTTGTAACAGGCATGCTTTTGGCCTTTAACCTACCTCCCGAGCTTCCAATATACATTGCTGTAATTGGTAGCTTTGTGGCAATAATAATTGCAAAACAGCTTTTTGGCGGTTTAGGTTGTAACTTTGCAAATCCCGCCATTCTGGCCCGTGTGGCGCTACTGGTTTCCTTTTCACAGCCCATGACCACATGGCTTGTGCCCACCATCACAGGGGGGAGCATGGAGCTTGTATCGGGGGCAACCCCTCTACCCACCCTAAATGCAGTGGGTAGTCTTGACATGTCCTACCTTGACTTGTTTTTGGGACTTGGCAAGGGCGGTTGTATTGGCGAAATAAGCGGCCTTGCGCTAATTTTGGGCGGTCTGTACCTTGTAATTCGTAGGGTAATAACCCCAACTACAACAGTGGCTTTTCTCTTTACCGTGGCGCTATTTACCCTGGTTTTAGGGCAAGACCCCGGGGCACATCTGCTCACAGGCGGCGTGCTATTGGGTGCCATATTTATGGCCACCGACTACTCCACCTCACCTGTAACCGAGAAAGGCAAGCTGATATTTGGCATTGGCTGTGGTCTACTGACGGTGCTTATTCGTGTTTACGGCTCTTATCCCGAGGGCGTTTCCTTTGCAATACTTCTGATGAATATCGTTACCCCTCATATTGATAAACTTACAAGAAGCACTCCATTTGGAGGTGTAATTAAATGAATAGATTTAAGGCATTAGTACTTCCCACCCTTGTGCTTATGGCCATATGTCTTGTGGCCACCGCAGCCCTGGCACTTACCAACATGGTGACAGCACCGCTTATCGAGCAGGCCGCAATTGATGCTGCCAACGCCGCACGCAGTGTTGTACTGCCCGAGGGCGACTCATTTACTCAGGTGACCGACTATACCACCGAAAATGTCATAGAGGTCTACAAGGCCGACAACGACAGTGGCTACACCGTGACAGCGACGGCCAAGGGCTACAATGGTGAGCTACATGTAATGACCGGCATAAAGGCCGATGGAAGCATTTCGGGCGTGCAGGTTATGCTCAATAACGAAACACCGGGACTGGGCTCCCGCGTATCGGAGGAGGAATATACCTCCCAATACCCCGGACAATCCAGTGTTGACGGTGTGGATGTGATAGCCGGCGCAACAATTTCTTCTATTGCGTTTGAAAACTGCGTTAAAACAGCCTTTGAGGTTTTTGCAGAGGTTACGGGGTCGGCTCCTTCCGAGGGCTTACAAGACAACATGTCTGCGTTTTTCCCCGGTCAAGAACTCATCCCCATACAGCTTGATGGCGCAGTGGAGGCCTACCGTGCAGGCGGCGAGGGCTACCTTGTGACGGTCGAGGCCGATGCCTACGGCAAAACACCCATGCAGGTGCGTGTGGCCGTGGGAGCAGATGGAAGTGTTGTGGGTGTAGAGCTTGGCGAGAACAGCGAGACCGACGGACTTGGCACACAGGTGGGTGAGGGTGATTACACCGCACTGTTTGTGGGCAAAACCGCCGCCGATATAGACGGTATCGATGTAATATCGGGCGCTACTGTTTCCTCGCAGGGCTTTAAGGCAGGAGTGCAGACCGCACTCGAACTTATAACCCCCGAGCTACTCTCACAGCTTTCGGGTGGCGGCGATAGCACCGCACCTGCAAGCACCTTCTTCCCCGGCACATCACTTACCCTCATACAGCTTGATGGCGCAGTGGAGGCCTACCGTGCAGGCGGCGAGGGCTACCTTGTGACGGTCGAGGCCGATGCCTACGGCAAAACACCCATGCAGGTGCGTGTGGCCGTGGGAGCAGATGGAAGTGTTGTGGGTGTAGAGCTTGGCGAGAACAGCGAGACCGACGGACTTGGCACACAGGTGGGTGAGGGTGATTACACCGCACTGTTTGTGGGCAAAACCGCCGCCGATATAGACGGTATCGATGTGATATCGGGCGCTACTGTTTCCTCGCAGGGCTTTAAGCAGGGCGTCGCTCAGGCTCTTGCACTTATTACCCCCGAGATGCTCGGGGAACTTTCAGGGGAGGTTGACGGCGGTGAATAAACTTCGTATTCTATTAAATGGCATTATAAAAGAAAATCCGGTTTTGGTGCTGATGCTTGGCACCTGTCCGGCTTTGGCCACCTCGACATCGGTTGAAAATGCGCTGGGCATGGGTCTTGCGGCCACATTTGTACTACTTGGCTCCAATGTTGTTATCGCAATACTGAAAAATGTTATACCAAGCAAGGTGCGCATACCCTGTTTTATAGTGGTTATCGCTACCTTTGTTACCCTTGTTTCCATGCTACTTGAGGCATTTTATCCGCCTCTTTACAGCTCGCTTGGTATATTTCTACCGCTTATAGTTGTAAACTGCATCATACTTGGCCGTGCCGAGATGTTTGCAAGCAAAAACTCGGTGCTCAACTCTGCACTTGATGGTATCGGTATGGGTCTTGGCTTTACCGTTGCACTGGTTTTCATCGCAAGTGTGCGTGAAATTATAGGCAGTGGTAGCTGGCTTGGCATAGAGCTATACTCGGCCGTTGAGCCAATGGCGCTACTTACATTGGCACCCGGTGGATTCTTTGTATACGGCTGTATGGTGGCACTGATGAACGCCGTCACCAAGGGTAAAATATCCAAAAAGCGCAAGAATGCCTGTATGGCCTGCCCATCGGCTGCCATATGCGGTGCAGCCCAAAAGGAAGGGGAGTGTAAAGAATGACCGAGATGATGATAATTTTGGTAAGTGCTATACTTGTAAATAACTTTGTGCTCTCAAAATTTCTTGGTATTTGTCCATTTCTTGGGGTGTCTAAAAAACTGGATTCTGCGGTTGGCATGAGCTTTGCCGTTATATTTGTTATGGTGCTTGCAACGGCCGTTACACACCCAATTCAGGTATACATCCTTGATGCCTATGACATGGGTTATCTGCAAACCATCGTATTTATTTTGGTAATTGCAGCCCTTGTGCAACTTGTCGAGATAGCACTTAGGCGTTATGTGCCTGCACTGTATAAGTCTTTGGGCATATACCTGCCCCTTATTACCACAAACTGCGCCGTGCTGGGCGTTACAATTCTAAACATTGACAGCGAATATACATTTTTACAGTCGATTGTAAATGCAGTGGGTGCAGGCCTTGGGTTCCTGCTTGCCATGGTGCTTTTTTCGGGGGTGCGCAGTCGCATTGATTCGGCCGAGAAAAACATCCCCAAATATTTTCAGGGAATACCCGCAACACTAATTGCGGCCTCTGTTGTGTCGGTGGCCTTTATGGGCTTTGCCGGCGTGGTAGAGGGCCTGTTCCAGTAAACCGAAAAAAGGAGCGATACCGATGGATTTTATTGTAAGCGCAATATTCTCAAATCCTATTATTGGCGCTGTGGTGGTAGTTGCCCTGCTTGGGGTGCTGGCCGGCATAGTTCTTACCCTGGCATCACACTTCATGGCGGTGGAAACCGACGAAACCGTGACAAAGGTGCGTGAGGTTTTGCCCGGCGCAAACTGTGGCGCATGTGGCTATGCCGGATGCGACGAATACGCCGAGAAGGTGGCCTCGGGCGAGGCAAAAACCACTCTGTGCACACCGGGTGGTCAACAGGTGGCCACCGACGTGGCTACCGTAATGGGGGTAGCGGCCGGCGAGGTTAGAGAGCTTCGTGGAATGGTTCGTTGTGGTGGCCGCACCGAAAAACAAACCTATGTCATGGACTACCAAGGCCCAAAATCCTGTAAGGCTTGTAATGCCTTTTATCAGGGGCGCAGAAGTTGTTCGCATGGCTGCCTTGGCTTTGCCGACTGTGTGGTGGAGTGTAAGTTTGATGCTATTTACATGGTGGATGATGTGGCCTACATCGACCCCGAGAACTGCACAGGCTGTGGTATGTGTGCAGAGGTATGTCCCAATCATCTAATTTACATGGTGCCCAAATCTAACAAGGTGTGTGTGGCCTGTGCCTCCCACGACAAGGGCGCACAGACCCGTAAAATGTGCTCCTGTGGCTGTATTGGCTGTATGAAGTGTCAGAAGGTTTGTAAGTTTGGAGCCATTGCTGTGGATGAGAATCTGGCCGTTGTTGACTCCTCGCTTTGCACAAATTGTGGAGAGTGCGTTGAGGCCTGTCCCACCAAATGCATACGCGTGTTTGCATAACAAAGTGTTCCCCCATCTGCCCTTCGGTGCAGGTGGGGGATTTTACATTACGGTTGATTTTTTAGCGGTCAAATAGTAAAATAAAAGTGTTAGAAATACTGCATTACTTAAGGAGGAGATTTATTATGTCATGTAAAGATCCAAGTAGCTGCGCCTGTACATATCAGGGATGTCCAAGGCACGGTAGGTGCTGTGAGTGTATCGCTCATCACCGTGCAACAGGTGCACCGGCCTGTATGTTCTCCAAAGAAGGGGAAAAGACCTACGACAGAAGCTTTGAAGCTCTTGTAAAAGATAGGGCTAAAAGAGGGTAAGAAATAATGCAGAGGAGCTTTTATTTTATTAAAGTAAAGGCTCCTTTGTTTTTTATATCTCGTGTTACGCACATGGCTTATTTATATCGCACATCTGCCTTTGGCAGGTGCATCCAAATAATAAGAGCCATGATGATGTGCAAAATATAAATTTTTGTTGCATATTGTCCAAATTCGGGGTAAAATGTAGGGTGTGTGTTTTAAAAATACCCACCCCTGCTCAAATTTTGGAATAAAGCCGACAACAAAGCAAAAACTATTTGATATCACTATTTTGTGCAGCTGCACATGGGAGGTATCATATGAAAAAGATGTTTTTTGTTTTGGCGGCATTTATTTGCCTGTGTGGGTGCAGTGCGTCTGAGCCAACACCGCAAACATACACCCTAATAGATGATGTAACCCTGCCCGAAATTATGGAGGAGTTTGCCACCATATACCAAGTGGAGCAGGCCGCTTCACTTACGACCGATATGGCAATGCAACTTTTGGGGCTAAAATCTGATGAAATTACCGAGGTAGCAGGGTGTATATCACTTGCACAGGACAAGGCCTCTCAGATGATAGCCATAAAAGCCAGTGCCGACAAGGTAGCGCAGGTTACAGACCGCCTTGAGGAGCGGCAAAACCTTGTTTTTCATACCTATGACGGTTTTGTGCAGGAGCAGGCAGAGCTTGCACAGCAGGGAAGGGTAATTGTAGTGGGGGAGTATGTTTTTTTATTTATTGTTGACACGGATGATGACGGCATGGACACCCTGCAAGAAACCCTTACTGCCTACTTTAAGTGATTTATAGGTACCGCCTTGGTCGTAGTTTTTTTATCCCGTACCACCAAAAATATTCTCAAAACACAATTTGTATTATAAGTAACGACGTCACAGTTAACATTAAAACTAAAGCTTAATCCCTTTGGAGGACCATATGGTTTTTAGTAGCATTTTATTTTTATTTCGCTTTATGCCAATTGCATTTGCGATTTACTATCTGACACCGCGCCGCTTTAAGAATTTTGCACTGTTAATTTTAAGCCTTGTGTTTTACAGCTGGGGAGAGGTGCGCTATTTCCCAATAATGGTGGCCTCAATAATTGTTGACTACACCGCCTCAAACTGCATTAGACGGTGGGGCGACAACCACACACGGCGCAAACTGTTTTTAATGCTCTCGGTGGTATTTAACCTTGGGATGTTGATGTTCTTTAAGTATACAGACTTTTTCCTGCAAAATATAAATATGATATTTGGCAGTTCGTTTGAGTACTTAAACCTAACACTGCCGCTGGGAATAAGCTTTTATACCTTCCAAACCATGTCCTACACCATTGACGTTTACAGGGGAAAGGTTGAGGCCGAGCGCAACATAATTGATTTTGGCGCATTTGTTGTGCTCTTTCCACAGCTTATTGCAGGACCAATTGTGCGCTACACCGATGTACACCGTGAGCTAAAACAGCGCACCATGAACCTGCCCCAAATACAGCACGGTATTGCCACATTTATTCTGGGTCTTGGGCGCAAGGTGCTGTTGGCCAATGCCTGCGGTGCACTTTGGACCGAGATTGAAACCATAGGATTTGCAGGTATCTCAACCCCTCTTGCCTGGCTTGGGGTGCTGGCCTTTACCCTGCAAATTTATTTTGACTTTTCTGGCTACTCTCTGATGGCCATAGGCCTTGGCCGAATGCTGGGCTTTGAGTTCCCACAAAACTTTGATTACCCCTATATTTCCCGCTCGGTCACCGAGTTTTGGCGACGTTGGCACATGACCTTGGGCTCATGGTTTCGGGAATATGTCTACATCCCACTTGGCGGAAACCGAGTGGGCAGGGGTAGGCTGATATTCAACCTATTTGTTGTATGGGGGCTCACAGGTTTTTGGCATGGCGCCTCCTGGAATTTTGTGCTTTGGGGACTGTATTTCTTTGTGCTACTGACAATAGAAAAATTCTTTTTGGGTGGTTTGCTTGCAAAGTACAGAGTTTTTAGCCATGTGTATCTAATAATCATTGCCATGATTAGTTGGTCACTATTTGCAATAACCGATCTATCACAGCTTGGGATATTTTGGGGACGTATGTTTGGAGGATTTGCCGGCACAGACTGGATGTACTACCTGCGAAACTACGGCGTTGTGCTACTGCTTGGCTGTATATTCTCTGCACCAATTGTGCCATTTGTGTCGCAGAAGCTTAAAGCAAAACTTGGCAGCAAATATAGCTATATACAGATAATTGCCCTTGGTTGTGTACTGTTATTATCGGTTTCCTACCTGGTTGACGCCACCTATAACCCATTTTTATACTTTAGATTTTAAGGAGGAGTGGCATGAATAATTTGAAAAATTTGGTAAAACATCCACTTCTGTTTTTATTTTTTCTGTTTATGGGGGGGATGTTCATAGCGGATATGATAACTCCACCAATTGCAAACTCTGAGATGGAAAACCGGCCGCTCAAACAGCGACCCGACTTCTCGCTTGAGGAACTTTTGGCAAACGAATACACCTTGGAGTATGAGGAATTTGTCAATGATCAGTTTGTTGGTCGTGATGGCTGGATAACCGCAAAATCTGTGGCAGAATCGGCCCTGATGAAGATTGAGAATAACGGCATAGCCTATGGTGAAGATGGCTATATGTTCGAAAAATATATAACCCCCGACACCGAGCAGCTGGAGAAAAATATGCTATATGTAAACGAGTTTTTACAGGGCAACCCACAGCTTTCGGTTACCCTTGGGGTAATACCTAATTCCTATGAGATTTTGACCGACAAAGTCCCTGCAAACTTTGTTAATATACCCCAAACACCCCTAATTGAGGAAATATATTCGGGGGTGCAGGGGGAAAATCTTAGTACGCTTGATGTAATTGGGACACTTGCACCACACTCGCAGGAATATATCTATTATCGCACCGACCATCACTGGACAACCCAGGGTGCCTACTACACCTACCAGGCATTTTGTGAGCTTGTGGGCAGGCAACCTGTGGAACTGGCCGAGCTACAACCGCTTGCCAATGAAGCTTTGGATTTTTATGGTACCTATTACAGCAAGGCTAAGCTTTTTAGCGCTACTGCTGATACCATAACATGGTATGACATACCCACAAGCGGTGTGGAAATAGTTGGCATGGACAATCCGGGACTTTATGATATAGAAAAGTTTGACACACGTGATAAGTACGGAGCATTTTTAAATGGAAATAACGGGCTTACGGTTATAAAGAGCGCCACTAATAAACAGGAGGGTGAGCCGTCAAAAATTTTGCTTATTAAGGACTCCTACGGCAACAGTTTTGCCCCGTTTTTAACCTATAATTATGATGAAGTTTGGGTGGTTGACCTTCGGCATGTCTTGGAAATCGGCAGTATACTTGGCGAAAATGAGTTTGATGATGTCTTGATACTCTACAACTATATGAATTTTGTACAGGACTCAAACCTTGCAAAGCTGCGATACTGATATAAAATTGATGTATAAAGCATACAACAGTAGTGGGCAGGCTTGTTGCCATGGATGGACAGAAGAAATTTCAGCAGAGCGGCTGACACTTGGTGGTAAACCCTTGGCCAATCAAAATAATGCTTTATAGCAGCTAAGCTAATATAAATTGACACCCCTTTGGGAGGATATAACATGCAAAAAACCGCAAAATATACCATCATCTTGATGTCGGCCACACTAATTGCAAAGCTCATGGGCTTTGTTAGGGAGCTTTCCCTTGCGTATAGCTACGGTGCAGGTGCCGTTAGCGACGCCTATGTCATAGCGTTTTCTATACCTACGGTGATTTTTGCGGGGCTTGGCACTGCCATAATGACCTGTTATATAACCCTATACAGCCAAATTGAGGTTGAAAATCCGCAAAAACTCGAGCGCTTTCACAATAACACTACCACCATAGTAGTTTTGCTCTCGGTACTGGTTACGGTTGGGTTTCAGCTACTTGCCACCCCAATTGTAAAGCTGTTTGCTGTGGGTTTTTCCGAGGGGCATCTTGCTTTTACCGTCGAGCTAAGCCAGATTATGATGGCATCGCTGCTTTTTATAGGTCTCTCATATATGGTGCAGGGCTATTTGCAGATTAAGGGTGGATTCTTGGCGGTTGGGCTTGTAAGCGTTCCACTGAATATATTTGTTATAGCCTCAATACTTATGGCAGGGGAGGATGGAGCAAGCCTTACACTGGGACTTGGTGCCGTGATAGGCTATGCCGTTGCTCTAATAATGCTAATAGTTGCGGCCGCTAAACGGGGGTATAGTTATCGCCCCACATTCTCACTGACAGATGGTTATTTAAAACGTCTTGCTGTGCTGGTGCTACCTGTTTTCTTGGGCAAAACCATAATGCAGATAAATGCACTGATTGACCGCTCAATTGCCTCGACGCTTCCCGAGGGCAGTGTTTCGGCTCTAAACTACGCAAACAGAGTATTTGGGGTGGTTACCTCGGTATTTGTAGTATCGCTGGTTATGGCAATTTTTCCAAAGCTATCCCGCCAAAGTGCACATAAAAATATACAGAGCATTAAACGCACCACACGCTCTGCACTGGGTATGGTAACACTGATTGTACTGCCAATATCGGCCGCACTTATTTGGTTTGCCGAACCGATTGTGCGCATATTGTTTGCCCGAGGTGCATTTGATGAAACCGCCGTACAACTCACGGCAGATTGTCTTGTGTTTTACTCCATTGGGCTTATATTTTATAGCTTTAAGGACGTTTTAATAAATGTTTTTTACTCAATGCAAAAATCACAAATTCCCACTGCAAACTCGGTGATTGCCGTTATACTTAATGTGGTACTAAATCTTATTTTGATACGTGTTATGGAGCACAGCGGACTGGCACTTGCTACCAGTCTTTCAAGTGCTATCACCACCGTTATTTTGATGTTTAGTCTGCGCAAATATCTGGGCAATATGGGCTGGGGGAGCCTTTTGGTAAGCGGTGTTAAAATGCTTATTGCCACTGTGTTGATGCTGGCCGTGGCCGCCGCCGCATTTGGTCTTACCACAAATGCAGTGGGCACCGATGCAGGTGACCTTGTCCCCATGTTAGCTGCCGCCGCCTCGGGCGCACTTGTCTACGCCGCAGCCTTGGTGCTTCTACGCACCAAAGAAATGGGAGAGCTTGTGGTGGGCGCCTACAATCTTATCAAAAAACGCAGCGCTTCTTAAGGTCAAGACCGTGGGGCTTTGCCCCTGTCGCTACGCGAAAGGTCAAGACCGTGGGGACGCTGTCCCCACACCCCTGCCACCTTTTGAAAAAGGTGGACG
>CAYJGQ010000013.1:13675-28495 GCA_964369885.1 uncultured Oscillospiraceae bacterium | reverse complement strand
CAAAGGCTCCGCCTTTGGAATCCGCAATTTTTTGTAAAAAATTGAGTAAAACTTTTACGCTTTCACTGTCCTCACGCAGTGTGTGGCGACAAGGAAATACGGCCGCAGCCACGCCACCGCCGTTTTGCAAAGTGTGAAACAGCAAGATGGCAAAAAACTTCGCCCCCGGCCAAAGGCTCGGGGGCGTGCATAAGTTTTGGGTCAAACTTTTTTCAAAAAGTTTGTGGGGTGTGGGGCAAATCCCCACGGTCTTTCGCGTAAACGACAGGAACAGCGCCTCCACGGTCTTACTACAAAATTTCAACATCGCTGGAGTTTTGGATTATTGATAAAACCTTTTGGTTTGTCGGTTCACAGTCTATGCCCGAGAGGTAGCAGGTATCGCTTATGACCGGCACAGGGTACTCCTTAAACAGCGGAGAAGCCGTGACAATAAGGCATATACGATCTAAATATTCCTCAAGTTCACGAAATCTGCAACAAATAAGCTCCACATCACGCACTCCGTGTTGCTCGAAGAATTCCTCAAGCTGGTACTTTATTGAGCTTGAACTTGCAATGGCGGCACCGCATACACAGGCGATGCGTTTGCGAATTATAGCCACGGGGAATCCTCCTTGTAGTTATTTTGCGATCACTCATTGTGAAAAACGTGATATGTACCCCAGAATATCCTCTTTGGTACCGGTTTGTATGGCCTGCAAAGCCTCACTATCCTTAAACATCTTAAATAGCTGTGCAAGGGCCATAAGATGCAGTTTATCATCCTTTGCAGCAAGGGTAACAACAATATTCACAGGGTCGTGGGCATCGTAGCCAAATCTCACAGGGCTGCTGAGCACTGCAAGGCTCATTCCCAGTTCAAGTACGCCATCCTCGGGGGCGGCGTGGGCCAGCACAATACCGGGTAGCATGACCATATATGGGCCAATTTCCTCTAAACTGTGAATTATGGCCTCCTTGTACTGCACAGTAACAACATTTTGCCGCTCAAGCAACTCACAGGATTTGGCTATGCACTCACGCCAATCATCAGGGCAGGCAAGGCCTACGGTAATCTGCTCTCGGGTGAGAAGGCTGGCAAGAGGGGGCTGAGTATCCTTAAAACTTGTGGTAACGGTCTGGGCATTGTTCATAAGCTCTTCAAGCAGGGCATGTTGCAGTTTCAGGCGGTCACTTACAACACAGTGCTTTTCAATTATGCTCATAATACGGTTGACGGTTGAAACTTCCCAGTCATAACGCTCCTTTGGGGTGTACCGTGGCAAAAGATGCTCCATGAGCTTTTTCATATCCTGCTCGCCCAACATTGGGCTGATTTGAACGATGGGGCAGGGGCAGGGCTGGGGTAGTGGAACGGTGGTGACAATGCAGTCTATGCTGTCTTTGTGCATCTCGGCGGCCTGACGACTGGACACAGCCCCAACAATATCCACATTAAATAGGCGCGAAATGCCCGAGGTGAGCATCTGTGCCGAGGCAAGGCCGGTACCACAAACCACCAAAACCCTTGCTTTCATATTTGTACGCAGATTGAGTTTATGAAGTGCCGCTGCAAAATGCAGGGTAAGATAGGAAACCTCCTGATCATTTATCGAGCATCCAAGGTGTTGTTCAAGATGACGACAAACCACCCGAGTGTTTATAAATAAAGGGTTATAGTTGGTCACGATTTCGTTATATAGTGGATTTTTGTTATAAAGCCCAAAGCGCACACGGTGTGCCACGGGACGCAGATGCTGAAATATACCCCACTCAATTTGGCTTCTTTGCTCGCCAAAATCCACCTGATACATACGCTCTATGTCGCCCACCATGCGGGAGGTGATGTCCATGAGGGGGATATTGTCCACCTTGGGGCTTTGGGGAGCCGGAGTGGGTAGTTCCCTGGCACCTAAAAGATGGTAGGTAAACCAGTATAGCTCGGCCTCGGGAAGCATAATTTCAAAAAGATTTTCAAGCTCATCAAGGGCCAGTTTTGCCGCCCCGTACTCCACGCTTTGTGGCACAAACTCACGGTTTGGAGATGCTGTACTTGAATCCTGCAAGGCACCACCACGGCGAATGATTATAACAAGCTGTACAAGTAGTGCGGTAAAGGTTTCGTCGCTAAAATTTTTTTGAAGTAGCTCCTCAACTCGCCGTGCTGTTTTGGCAAGTATATATAGCTCATGAGGTTTTGCAAGGTGGGAAAATAAAAGCGAAATAAGCCTGCTACGTGGTTTTTCCCCGGCAAAAAATCCGGGCAGATCGCCCCAGTCCACCTCCTCCATAAAAAGCGAGGTTATAAGGTGTCGGCGTGTTTTTTCATCCCCCGTGCAGTAAAGCCCAATGCGAGGCTTTTTTACAAGGCTGATGCCATTGGCCAAAAGCCACTGCTGGGTCTGCTCAATATCTCGAAACAATGTGCCCCTACTGCGGGTTAAACTGCGGCAAAGGTCCTCAATTCGCAGTGGGTTTTGGGTAACCAATAGACATATGCGCAAAAATGTCTGCCGTTCATTTGAGGAAAATCCATAGTGGTATGGGTCAAGCTCTCCGGCACAGCTACGTATAAAATCACGCATTTTAAGGTCGTGGGGAAGTCGTACCCCCTTGGTGCGTTCCCGCTCAAGATAGGCAAAGCCTCTTGAGGTCAAAAACTGTTCTATCTTCTCAAGGTTATAACGTATTCCACGAGGAGATACCCCGTACCGTTCTGCCAATTCTTCCACGGCTATGTAATCATCATAGTGGGCTAAGCAGGCCATTATGTCCAAACACTTCTTATTAAGTTCCAAATTACCATCACCTGCCAAACTAAACGAATTATATGCAAGTATAGCAAATGATGACAGGTTTTACAACAAAAACGAAACGTCATAAAGAAAAAAGCACTATATAGGATGGCTATTATGCACAAAACAGTCATTTTGTGTATGTAAAATTTGATAATTCGTTCATTTTTTCCCAAACAAATTTCCCATCAAAGTAAATAGCGCCCATTGTAAAATACGTGTAAATTAGTTAACATTACCATAATGCTTGTTTCTGCATAAAAATTTATATTTAATAAATATCGTTTTGGGCTATATTTTCAGTGAAAATACATCTTTAGGATTTAGGATGCGTATTATTTTACGGGAAAGGCGGTGTACCCATGGCAGAGCTGTTTGCGGCTTTTTTAGATTTCTTTTTTGGAATACAGGCCATGGGTGCTGTGCTGTTCATACCAATTGTTATATTCCTCACCGGCATTTGTTTTAGACTTAACTGGAAAAAATCCTCCAGAGCAGCCATAACGGTGGGGGTTGGCTTTATCGGCGTGGACCTTGTGCTGGGCATAGTGTGGAATGCACTCGGGCCGGTTACACAGGAGATTGTTGGCCGCTTTGACCTGCAACTTGAGGTGCTGGATATAAGTTGGACCTCGGCGGCGGCGGTGTCCTTTACTACCGTAGTGGGAGCACTCATAATACCGTTTGTGCTGATAATAAATGTTATTTGCTTATTCTTTGGCATTACAAAGACCATGAATATAGACATTTGGAACTACTGGCACTTTGCACTTACCGGCTCACTTGTGAATTTTTTAAGCGGTTCGCTATGGCTGGGGCTTTTGGCCACGGCCTGCCATGTAATAATAATTTTGCAGTTTGCCGATATAACGGCCAAAACAGTGCAGCAGGAGCTACAAATCCCCGGTGTTTCCATCCCACACGGCAACTCGGCCGCACTTGTTCCGCTTTATTTGATACTTGATAAAATATATGACCGCATCCCTGTGTTTGCCCACAGCAAAAACAAGGGAGATATGACCGATAAACCTTTTTGGAGATGGCTTGCAGATCCCGTGGTTATGGGATTTATTATTGGCCTGTTTTTGGGGTGGATGGCCGGACGCACCGGTCTTGCCTGTGCCTCGGTGGCCATGCACATGGCGGCACTAATGCTTTTGTTGCCACGCATGGTCAAGGTAATAATGGAGGGGCTGATTCCGGTATCTCAGGCAACAAAACAGTTTGCCGACGGCCGCATGGGGGGACAGGTTATACATATAGGACTTGATTCGGCCGTTACACTGGGCCATCCAACCACCCTAAGCGCCTCAATGATGCTAATACCAATAACCCTGGGTCTTGCCTTTATACTGCCGGGCAACAGGACAATCCCGGTGGGCGATCTTGTGACAATAAGCTTTTTTATTGCCCTTGCCACCCCAATACATAGAGGGAATTTGCGGCGTACTATGGTGTCTGGGGTTATAACCTGCGGTTTGATGCTTCTTGTATGCAGTGCATTTGCACCGGCATTTACAGCGCTTGTGCGAACCACAGGCGATGCCGGCATACCAAACGACACCGCATTGGTGTCGGCCATGGCAGTGGGCGATCCCATTATGTGGGGACTTAATTTTTTGAGCTCCTTGCCAATGTTTGTAGGACCGCTACTTATGATGGGTGCAACCGTTGCGGTTGTGGTGCTATGTAAATTGTGGGAGCGAAAAAACGCGGACGCACAGCCACAAGCCCAGGATAAAGAGTACCAATCAGTGTAAAAAAACAGCCCGAGGAGATGCCGTGTGTTGGCCGGGAGGAGAAAATTAGGATGTGCAAAACAATTGTTGTGGCCTGCGGCATGGGGGTTGTGTCCTCAAGCATTATGCGCCAATCACTTCAGGAACTGCTTTGGAGAGAGAGAATAGAAGCATCAATAATTATCTGCCGTCACAGTCAGCTTTGGCAGCATCTTGCGAATGCAGATTTAATAATAAGTGCAATTACACCCGAAATAAAAACACACTGCCCTGTGGTTATTGGGGTTGGTTTTATAACCGGAGTTGGTGTGGAGGAGTTGGAGCAGAGCATTTTGTATCATCTTACGGCCTTTAATGTGAAAAAACCAGCAATGGGTTTAGAAGATTTTGAGAGGAGTTACGCAGATGAAATTTGAACTGATTATCGACAGCAACATTGAACTTGCCGAAACACCTGTGTGGGATCACCGCAACCAAAAGCTTTACTGGAATGATTTATTCACCGGTGATGTTTTTGAGTATGACCCACAAACAAAGGGCTCACGCATGTGGAAGACAAACAAGCTTATTGGTTCCTCAATACCCTGTGAGGATGAGAGCAAATTGTTTGTAATGCTGGAGGATGGAGCCTATTTGCTGGACAAGGAAAGCGGTGAGCTTACCCTCATTGCCGACCCAGAGCCCGGTAACGATAAAAACCGATACAACGATACACGCATAGATGCGGCCGGCAGAATTTTTGCAAGCTCGGTGGCCAAGACCTACGGCACCGATGCCTACACCCCTGACCAGCTTGGCGCATTTTATATGATTGATACCGACAAGAGCATAAAGACCATAGTTGAGGGGATAAACCAGTACAACTGCATGGTATGGAACAGCGACAACACAAAGCTAATTGTGGTGGACACCTATAATCAAACACTGCTCTGCTTTGACTACGACCTTGCCAAAGGCCCAATAAGTGAGCCCCGTGTGGTTTTGGATTTCAAGGAGGCACAGGGAATGCCCGACGGTGTAAGCATAGACGAGGATGACAACATTTATATCTGCCACTGGAGCGGGGTAATAAGTGTATGGAATAAGAATTTTGAGCATATAGAGGACATAAAATTCCCCGTGGAATACGCCTGTTGTGGCGGATTTGGCGGCAAGGATATGAGCGATTTCTATGTTGCAAGCTCCAAATATTGCTACAACGAGGAGCAACTTAAAAACAACCCCGGCGCAGGTGGCACATTTGTGGCTCACACCGCCATTAAGGGCAGGGGCGATCATTTTTACAAGTAAGGCAAAACAATAACATAAAGACTAAAGGAGTAACAAACATGCTAAAACCATTTGAATTTTCGGTACCCACAAAGATTGTTTTTGGTGCTGGTGAAGTAAAAAGAGTGGGCGAGCTGGCCGCCACATTTGGCAAAAAGGCACTGCTGGTAACCTACGATGAGGCCCTTGTAAAGGAGCTTGGATTCTATGACAAGGTGGCCAACAGCTGTAAGGAGGCAGGGGTGGAACTTCTTTGCCACTTCGGCGTAAAGAGCAACCCCACAGCCGAGCACGCTGCACCCGCAATTGAGCTATGCAAAAAGGAAAAACCCGATGTCATCATCGCTCTTGGCGGTGGTTCGGCAATGGATGAGGCAAAATACATAGGCGTTGGTGCAAAGTACGATGGCGATGCATGGGATTTCCCCCTTGGCAATGCCACCATTGAGGACACACTGCCGGTTATCGCCGTTGTTACCATTCCTGCAACCTCCTCCGAGCTTAACGGTACCTCGGTTATGAATAACGAGACCCTTCAGCGCAAGGACGGCTTTGTAAGCACCATGATGAAGCCCAAGGTATCCATCCTTGATCCCGAGCTTACATACACCATCCCGGTAAAGCAGACCGCCTATTCGGCAGTGGATATCATCTCCCATCTGCTTGAGCACTACCTTGGCCACAACATGCCCTTCACCCCTTACCAGGATCACTTCTGCGAGGGCGGCATTCGCTCCATCATGGACTGCATGAACCGCATCATGAAGGACCCCAAAGACCCCGAGGCTCGTGGCCTTATGATGTGGCAGGCCGCCTTTGCATGGTGTGGATTTTATGACTGTGGCTACGACCTTCCAAACTCCAACATCCACATTCTGGGGCACTCGCTCTCCAATTTCTATGACACCCCCCACGGTGCCGCCATGGCCATTACAATTTTGGCCACCATGCGCTACTACCTAAAGGAGCGCACTGCAAAGTACGCAACATTTGCACGTGAGGTGTTTGGCATTACCGAGCAGGATGATCTTGTGGCTGCACAACAGGGCATTGACAAGCTTGAGGCTTGGTTTATCAGCATCGGTGCACCTGTAACATTGTCGCAGGCCGGCATTACCGACCCCGACGCCGTAAACAAGATGGCCGCAGATGCACTTAAAACTTCGGCCGCTTGGGGCGAGATTGACGCCTACGGCTACACAGAGGAGATCATGCGTGCCCAGTTTGAGCTGTGCAAGTAATCTGAAATAATTATCACCCTGTCGGGCGGCCAAAAGGGCTGTCCGACAGGGTGGACCCAAACACTTTGCCCCTTGTGGGCACAAAGCAGGAGGACATGATCCCATGAGTTGTTTTTTGGGTATTGACGCCGGCACCAGCGGCATAAAAGCCATAGTGCTGGAGCAGACCGGTAAAATTTTAGGGGTTGGCTACGCCGAATGTGATCTTATAACCCCTCGCCCAAGTTGGGTGGAACAAAATCCCCTTGATTGGTGGACAGCCTGTGACACCGCTGTTGAGCAGGCCGTAAAAAACAGTGGCAGGGGACAGGATGTTGTCGGCATAGGTTTTTCGGGACAGATGCAGGGCAGCGCACTTATGGACAAGGATATGAAACCCATTGGCAACTGCCTAATATGGCTTGACCAACGGGCGGCCGACATTGCAAACCAGCTTAATGCCTCGGTATCGGCCGATGAGATTTTGGGTATAAATGCAAACTACTGCCTGCCCACATATTGGGCGCCAAAACTTCTTTGGATAAAGAAAAACCAGCCAAAGGACTTTGAAAGACTGCACAAGGTGCTCTTTACAAAGGACTACCTGCGCTACCGCATGACGGGCGAGGTATCCACCGAGGTGACCGATGCCTCTACAAGTTGGCTTATTGATATGAAAAACCGCACCTGGTCTGACAGGATGCTTGAAATTACAGGACTTCCCCGTGAGATTTTGCCCGAGCGACTTCTTGAAAGTCAGGACGTTGCAGGACACCTACTTCCCGAGGTTGCACAGCGCTGGGGACTGCCGTCCGGAATACCGGTGGCGGCAGGTGCAGGCGATCAGCAGGCAGGTGGCATTGGAAGCGGCGTGGTACGCCCCGGCGTTATTGCCACCACCATAGGCACATCGGGCGTGGTGTTTGGATGCTGTGACGCCCCATTTGTCGACAAACAGCAACGCGCCATGTACTCACTTTGCCATGCAGTACCCGGGCTGTACAGCTTTTTGGGTTGCACCCTTGGGGCAGGCGGCTCCTTTAAGTGGATGCGTGACACCCTTTTTGCCGACAGACATGAGGCACTGGCCAAAGAGGGCAGAGATGTGTACGACTATATGACTGCTTTGGCGGCTCAGGCCCCCGTTGGCTGTGAGGGACTTACATACCTACCCTATATGAGCGGTGAATCCACCCCACATGTGGACCCCGATGCACGCGGTGTCTTCTTTGGGCTTAGCTATCGCCATGACCTTGGCAACATGTGCCGCAGTGTAATGGAGGGGGTTACCTTCTCCCTGCGTGACACGGTTGAAATACTCCGCGAAACAGCCGGCCTGAAGGTAAGCCAGGTAAGGGCTATGGGGGGCGGTGCAAAAAGCCCACTGTGGCGACAAATACAGGCCGATGTATACAACGCCGAGGTGCTGACCATGAACATGGAGGAGGGTCCGGCGGCAGGTGCGGCCATACTTGGTGGTGTGGCGGCAGGGTTTTATAGCTCGGTGCAGGAGGGTTGTGACTCAATACTTAAGGTGGCCACCACCACCGAGCCTATACAGGCCAATGTTGAGATGTACAACGACTACTACCAAACCTATCGTGAGCTTTACCCCGCCCTTAAGGCAACATATAAAGCTCAGGCCGAGAGGGTAAATAAGCACATCTAAATGGCTTTTGCTTTTGTGTACCTGTAAAAGGCATATGTGCAGTATAAATAATTTGATAACTTCAAGCGTAACTTCTTTCATTTTCTAAATTCCACCCCACAAACTTTCGCTGTGGGGCCAAGGGGTCAGATTGCGGCTGTCCCTTTGGACGCGCAGCGAAAAATAACTTCCATACCCGATTAGGAGAACCACTGTTATGATAGAGGTCAACAACCTTACAAAATACTATGGCGATAAGCTTGGGGTAGAGGGCATTAGCTTTTCTATTGAAAAGGGCGAAATAGTTGGGCTACTTGGCCCCAACGGCGCCGGCAAATCGACCATAATGAAGATGATAAACGGCTATATGCCACCCAGCAGCGGTAGCATAACGGTAAACGGTCACGATGTTGTAAAAGAGCCTGCAAAGGCCTCGGCTGATATAGGCTTTTTACCCGAAATCCCACCTCTTTACACCGAAATGGCGGTGGTGGAATTTTTGATATTCCTTGCAAAAATAAGAGGTATACCAAAAAACCAGCGCAGTGAACACATCGACGAGGTAATGGGGCTTGCAAACATTGACCATGTAAAGGACAGACTTATAAAAAATCTGTCAAAGGGTTATCGTCAGCGTGTGGGGCTTGCCCAGGCACTTGTTGGTTTCCCCGAGATACTTATTCTCGACGAGCCCACAGTGGGACTTGACCCAAAACAAATTGCCGAGGTGCGTGACCTGATTAAAAAACTCAGCGAGCGCCACACAATAATACTCAGCAGCCATATTCTCTCCGAAATAAGCGCCACATGTGAGAAAATAATCATCATAAACCGAGGAAAACTCGTGGCGGTAGATACGGTTGAGGGGCTAAAAAACAACTCCTCAAGTGGCAAGTGGCAGGCCAAAATAACAGCGCCACAGTCCCGTGTGTTGGAGCTTGTGGCTGCACTGGACGAGGTGCACAGCGTGCAGATGCTATCCCAAGAAGGGGAGAGCGTAAACATAGAGATTATAGCAAAGCCGGACAGCGATCCTTCCCGTTCTCTGTTCTACCTTTGTGCAGAGCAGGATATGCCCCTGCTGGGGCTTCGCAGTGGCAGTTCCTCGCTTGAGGAGGCGTTTTTGGCTCTTACCACCGAAAGCATCGCTTCGCAGGAGGTGGCAGTATGATTCATGTGCTTAAAAAAGAGGTGGAGCTTTACTTCTCCACTCCATTTGGTTTTGTATTCTTAGGGATATTCTTGGTGCTTTCGGGCATTTCATTTACCCTTAATAACCTTGTGGGACTAAGCGGCGACATGGCAGGGATGTTCTCACTGCTTTGCAACATGTCCTTTATGGTGTTTCCCGTGCTTACCATGCGCCTTTTTGCCGAGGAACGCCGCACAGGCACCGAAAACCTACTTATCAACTCCCGACTGCGCCTTGTGGATATCGTTATTGGTAAGTATCTTTCGGCCGTGGTGGTACTTCTGGCCGCACTACTTATAACCATGGTTTACCTTGGCATACTGCTCAACTTTGGCTACCCTAATTTGGGGGCTGTGGCTGCGTCATACATAGGGTATTTGCTCCTTGGTATGGCCATGATTGCGGTTTGCACCTTTGCCTCGTCCTTGGCCGATAATCAGGTAACGGCCGCTATATCATCATTTGGCATTCTGTTTGTGTTGGTTATGATGGACTCGCTGAGTCGCTCGGTGCAGGTGCCTGTTCTTACCGACATCATGAGTGCCCTTGCCATCACAATACGCTACGATGAATTTGCCCGAGGCGTTTTTAGGGCAGGCCCTGTTTGCTACTACCTGGCGTTTGTGGTTATCTCGCTGTTTTTCACCGTGAAAAACATGGAGCGTCGCCGTTTGTGGTAAAGCACATATCACCTTTTTACATAGGAGAAATACATGGATAACACCCAAGTAATTATAAAGCAAAAACGGCGCAAATTTGCCATAATAACCACCATAACGGTGGTGCTGGCCATAATTGTTGCCACACTGTGTGTAGCACTGAGCTACCAACTTCCATGGAGATACGATATGACAGCCTCGGGGCTATACACCCTGTCGGAGCAGTCAAAAGAGGTTGTGGCTGCACTGGACGAACCTGTGATGATTGGTGCGGTTTACGCAACAGGTCAGGCCGAAATGATGGTTGAGTCGCTACTTGAGGAGTACGAAAAATTGGGGGATATGGTAAGCGTTGAGTACATTGACGCCGTGCGTGACCCCTCGGCTCTTGCAAAATATGAGCTGGACGTTGCGGCCGTTACAAATGGCACGCTTATTGTCAAAAAAGGTGATAACTATCGCCTTATAGATAACGCATCGCTGTTTTCGGTTTCCTCTGAGGGGGAAAATATATTCAGTGGAGAGCAGCAAATAACCGGAGCTATACGCTTTATAAGCGCCACCGATATACCGATTATCTACTTCCTTGAGGGACACAACGAAACAAGCCTTGACGCCGCCATGACCACCGCCGTTACAAATCTTGGCCTTGCCATGTATGAGCCACGGGCCCTCAATCTTCAGCAGTCGGGCACTATTCCAAATGATGCCTCGATAATAGTAATTGCAAACCCTGTTGAGGATATTTCGGACAATGAGCTTGCACAGCTCGAGCAGTATCTGCGCTCAGGCGGTGGCCTTATGCTCATGATAGAGCCTGTGGTGGGAAGCAATGCCGTTATAACCCAAAACCTAAACACACTATGCAATAGCTTTGGCCTTGACATTACAAACAATTATGTTGTGGAAGATAGCGGGGAGCACTACCTTTCGGTGAGCAATCTCTACCTTGTGCCCGACATGGGACCCCATGCCATAACACAGCAAATAGGCGCTCAAAGTAAGCAAATAGCGCTTCCTGTGGCAAGGGGCATTGGTACGGTGGACTACGATACCAACGCCATTGACCACGAGATGCTACTGGTGTCCTCGCAGGATTCTTGGGTGAGAGCCGATATGACCATACAAACCGAGGACCGCACCCCGGATGATCTTGAAGGGCCAATGCCACTTGCCTATGCAGTAAGCATAAGCAATGTGCAGTGGGGCAACCCTGCATCAAGGGTTGTTGTGGTGGGCGATGTCACCTTTGCCACAGATGGCAACATAGAATTTCAGGGCAACAACGACTTCTTTATGAACAGCATAAACTGGATTGCCGGAGACCGAGAGAGCGATGTTATATCGGCAAAGGTTATTGGTGGCAACAGCCTTGTAATTCGTGGTGATGATTTCTGGCGACTAGCCTTTATATGCGTGGTGGCTCTGCCCCTTATAGCATTTGGAGCAGGTATAGCCGTTTGGATGCTGCGGAGGAACCAGTGATGAGAGAATATAGAACCATTGCGGTGTTGACTGTATTGGTGGTACTGCTTGGAGGGCTATGGTTTTGGCTGCAAAACAGCGAGGATGTTGCCGTGAGCGGAGTGCTGTTTACCCTTGAAGATGGGCAGAGCATAGCCGAGGTTTCGATAGAAAATAGCTACGGTCAGTTTTCCTTTGCACCGGATGATGAGGGGGATGGCTGGCTTGTAATAAGCGAGGGAGAGGCCTATCGTGCCCACGCTGAAAAAATGTCGCTTATTCTGGCGGCCCTTGAAGATTT
The DNA here is from genome assembly GCA_964369885.1 of uncultured Oscillospiraceae bacterium. Taxonomy (GTDB): domain Bacteria; phylum Bacillota; class Clostridia; order Oscillospirales; family Ruminococcaceae; genus Heteroruminococcus. The sequence goes on along the minus strand of CAYJGQ010000013.1, from coordinate 16,226 downwards.
TACCATTACAAGGGTGCTGGAGGAGGTAAAGCCCGAATACGGCCTTGAAGACCCCGGCATTGTGGTGCAGTGCCTTACAACCGACGGACGGCAGTACCTGTTTGGGGTGGGAGCCATGACGGCCGGACAAAATGAGGTGTATATACAGGATGGTAAAAGTGGCGCTGTAATGACAAGCACTACGGCCGATGTTGCACAGTTTGACGGAAGCATCTCGGCATATCGTGATAAAGAGGTCTTTACAATAGACCCCACCGACATACAAACAATAAGCTACCACAATAATGGCGAGCAGGTGTTTTCGGTAAGCAAAAGCGGCTCGCAGAACTGGGACATGACCTACCCGCTTGAGATGTCGGCAAGACATATTGAGCTAAACGAATTTTTATCGGCAATTGCCGGTTGGACAGTGGCAGGCTTCCCACAACCCGGGGTGAATAATTACGCCGAAATGGGACTGGATACCGCCACCGAATGGATGGAGTTTAGCGATTCGCTTGGTAACACCCAGCGTATAGAAATAGGCGCAAGGGACGAAACCTACACCTTTGTACGCACAGGTGACCAAAACGAAATTGCACTGCTTTACACCGCCGATCTTGATTTTTCGGCCATGGCGGTGGATGATCTTATATTCTATGCCCCACTGCAAACAACGGTAGATAACATATCCTCCATACAGATACAAACCCCACAGGCAACCACCACATTTGAGGTGGAACAAACAACGGGGGGACAAAGTATTACAAGTGGCGGTAAAACCATTACAACCGAGCAGTTCTCGGCGGTGTTTTTTGCCTATACCTCGATGATAGCTGATGGGTATATGCCCGACATGAGTTACACCCAAACCCCTGTGGCACAGCTTACAACAACATACATAGACGGAAATACACAGACATTATGGCTATACCAATATGATCAAACAAACTATGCAATGCGCTCGGACGGCGAGCAGACCGCAAGGTTTTACATCGCCGCCGAGGAACTTGATCAACTGCTTTATCGCATTGATTCGGCCTTGGTATAGCATGTAGGCACAGCTTCGACTCTATATTTCCGCCCGGGCAGCACGGTGGCCTCAATGGGCATAAGCCCCAAAACCCGGGCATAAGCCCATTATCGGCCCACCGCACGGCCCAACCAAAAATATATAGCCGAGGATGACATTTAGCAGTTAGTGACAGTTTTGTTAGTATAAATCACCGCAAGGTGTTTTATAAATATTGAGTCAGTAGAAAACAAGGAGGCTAACACATGAACAAGAGCACAAAATTGGTAGCACTGGTTATGGCTTTGATGGTTACAGTTGCAATGTTTGCAGCTTGTGCCAGCAGCGAGCCCACAGCCGAAGCTCCCGCAGACGCATCCACCGCAGAAGGTGAAACCGCAGAAGGCGAAACCACAGAGGGCGCATACATTGGTAAGGTGCCCATTACCCTAAAGCATGACGTACACGGCAACGATGCCATCTGGGCTGAGAGATATGCAGCCGAAGAGTACGGCGCAACCTACGAAGTTATCGACCCCGATCAGGACCTGAGCAAATCTATCGCCGCTGTTGAGACCTTTATCGGCATGGGCGTTGATGGCATCATCCTGCACCCCGTAACCGAGGACGGCGTTAATGAGATCATCGCCGAGGCTCGCAACGCAGGTGTTAACATCATGACCTACAACGTAGGCACCACCGGCAAGCAGGTTCCTGCACTTATGATCGACGAGGCTGCAGTTGCTCAGGAAATGGGCGCTGACATGGCTAAGCAGTGGATAGAGCTTTATCCCGACAAGCCTGTACAGGTTGGTCTTGTATCCTGGACCGACATCGCATTCTGCTTCGACAACCGTTCCGGCCCCTTCCTTAAGGGTGTTGCAAGCGTGGTTGACTACCTGCCCACCGCCGAAGATGGAGTTAAGGTATTCCAAAACTCCGCAGGCGAAGAGCTTGTAGGCGCTACCTACTGGGAGCATGCAGGCGGCGTACTTGAGGTTGCACAGCAGGTTACTGCCGATGCTATCACTCAGTACCCCGACGTAAACGTCGTTTACGGTGACAACGTATCCAACGGTCTGGGCGCTTTGGCTGCCTACGAGGCCGCAGGTCGTGGTCTTGCCGAGGACGGCGTTCCCCTGACCGAGATCATCGCTTCTACCGACGCATCGGCAGGCGAGCTTCGCAAGCTGGCAGATCCTACTTCCTCGCTGAAGTATGCTCTGGGCATGCAGCCCCAGACCTTTGCTTTTGCACAGGTTGACATGATCATGGAGCTCATCAACGGTACACTTGACAACGATACATATGTTGAGCGCACCACCCCCGACGTTTACTTCAACTACTACAAGGATTCGCTGGAAGACCTTCAGGAGTGGTTCAACGTACAGTACAACCCTGAAACTCCCCTTGACCTTGCAGCCGAGATTGCTAAGTAAGTCGTTTTAACCCTGTCGGGGGGGGGGGGCGCCCCCCCCCCCCCCCCGGCGTAGCTGAAGCAGAAAAAAATCACAAAAAAAAAAAAAACAAGGGCTATATGACTGACAAAAAATAAAAATA
>CAYJGQ010000013.1:0-13665 GCA_964369885.1 uncultured Oscillospiraceae bacterium | reverse complement strand
CCCCGCCCGACTCCATGTGTAAACTTCTAATACAACATACTGACAATAAGTAAACATTGGCGAAATTTTCCGCCTGATATAAAGCTTTGAAAACTACTGCACGGAGGGAAGTTATGAACCAAAATATTTTGGAAATTAAAAACATATCCAAGGCATTTGCCGGCGTAAAGGCTCTTGACGATGTAAGCTTTGATATTGTTAAGGGTAGCTGTCACTGTCTTGTTGGGGAAAATGGTGCAGGAAAATCAACCCTGATAAAGATACTCACAGGTGCACACCCCAGAACATCGGGCAAACTGATGTATAACGGTAAGGACTTTACGCCCTCAAGCACCCGTGAGGCCATGCGCTCGGGCATTGGATGCCTGTTTCAGGAGCTAAATGTGGTTGAGCAGCTGAGGGTGGAGGAAAACATCTGCCTGGGTCTTGAGCAAACCACCTTTGGCATACTGCAAAACGGCTCAAGCCAAAAGGCTTTTGAGGTGCTTGCCAGAATTGATAGCTCCATTGACCCAAAGCAGCTAATCGAGGATTTGAGCATAGCCAAACGCCAGGTGGTCGAAATGGCCAAGGCCCTGGCCATGGATAGCGATATAATCATAATGGACGAACCCACCGCCGCCCTATCCGAGGAGGAGGTTCGCCGCCTGTTTGATATAATTGCCGACCTTAAAAAGCAGGGCATTACAATTATATACATAAGCCATCGTCTGGAGGAGATCTTGGAGCTTGCCGACTATGTAACGGTATTGCGCGACGGAAAACACATAGAAACAAAGGCCCGCAGTGAAATAAGCGATCGCCAAGACCTTATACAGATGATGATAGGTAAGGTAATTGTTGAGGATTACCACCCCAATGATGTTGACACCACCACCAAGCTTGTTGAGGCCAAAAACCTTAAAAACCGCAAACTGCGTAATGTTAGTTTTGATCTTTACAAGGGTGAAATTTTGGGCTTTTACGGCCTTATTGGCTCAGGAAAGACCGAGATTGCCCGTGCGCTGTACGGTGTGGATGAATTTGATGGTGATATAGTGCTTGAGGGTAACCCTGCCAATATAAACGGGGCGCGCAAGGCCCTGGGGCTTGGGGTGGCGCTTGTGCCGGAGGAGCGACGCACACAGGGCGTTTGTACCTCGCTTAGCATTGCTGTAAACACCGCCATGATGAACTACGACACCGTGTCCAGCAACGGCATACTAAACACCGCAAAACAGGGCAAGCTTGCCCGAGATTACATAGAAAAAATTGGCACTGCCTGCCGCGATGAAAACCAGAGTGTGGCCTATCTTTCGGGTGGTAATCAGCAAAAGGTTGTAATTTCAAAGTGCCTTAACGCAAATCCCAAGGTCTTGCTGCTTGACGAGCCCACCCGTGGTGTAGACGTAGGAGCAAAGCAGGAAATATACGCTATAATACGTCAACTTGTGGCACAGGGCTGCTCGGCCATTGTCTTCTCAAGTGAGCTACCCGAAATACTGGGACTGTGCGACCGCATTGGTCTTTTGTACGACGGCGAACTAAAGACCATAATGCCAAATAACAGCGACATAGATTCGCAGGAAATTATGCACATTGTGACGGGAGGTAACTGAGCATGTCCACTATTTCGGAAACAAAAACCATCCCCGGCCAAAAGCTAAAACTTACGGCTGACGGACTACAAAACATAACAATATTCGGGATATTTCTAATTATTTGTATAGTGGGATTTATTTTGGAACCCACACTGTTTTTAACCTCAAGCAACATCACCAACGTACTGGTATCAAGCTCGAGTGTTATCATGGCGGCCTCGGCCGTTTGCCTTGTGCTTATTTCGGGTAACCTTGATCTGTCGATAGCCGGAGTTGGCGCTATGGGTGGCGTGCTGTACGGCGTATTTGCCAAGGAGGGCCTGCCGGTGGCACTGGCGGCGCTACTTGCCGTGCTGTGCGGTCTGTTGTGCGGCTTTATAAGCGGTTTTATCATCTCAAAACTCAACCTACCCTCCTTTATTATTTCGCTGGCATTTCGCTACATTGCAGGCGGCATAGCCCTTATAGGTGCAGGTGGTGCTATTATTTCGGCAGGCCTGCCCGGAGATATCGGATTTTTGGGTCAAACTATATCGGGTGTGCCGCTGTCCATAGTTTATGCCATAGGTATTTTTGCAATATTCTTGTTTATTCAAAATAAAACGGTTTTTGCCGGCAAGGCCTACGCCATCGGCGCAAATATAACCACGGCAAAGCTATCGGGTATTAATACCGTCAAGGTGGTATCGACAATTTTTGCCCTTTCGGGAATGCTGGCGGCCTTTGCAGGCGTTGTTGTTACCGCAAGATTTACAGTGGCCGACTCAGGTATACTCCCCGGTTTTGAAACCGATTGTATCATAGCCTGTGTTCTGGGCGGTACCGACATAAACGGCGGACGCGGTACGGTGTTTGGCACCCTTATTGGTGCACTGATTGTAGGCGTGCTTACAAACATAATGAACATGCTCGGCCTTGCCATCTATACCCAGAACATCATCAAGGGTATTGTGCTTGTGGCGGCCATAGTGCTAAACAACACAATCCGCAGTAAAATTAAGGTATAGGGGGAGGTATAGGCATGAATTTACAAAAAATGAGTCGCAGTACACGTTCAAATTTGCTATTGTTCGGGCTACTGATATTACTTATCATTTTTTTCTCGGTAGCAACAGATCGTTTTTTAAGCATGTATAACATAATGAATATTGTGCGTCAAAATGTGCCCCAGGTAATAATTGCTTGCGCCATGATGTTTGTTATTGCAGGTGGTGCCATTGACCTTTCGGTGGCCGGTGTTATGGCCTTGTCGGCTGTGGTGTATGGTAAGCTTTGTGTGGCCGGCATGCACCCCATAGTTGCGGTGCTTGCGGTGGTAGTTTTGGGCATATTTGTGGGGTGGCTCAATAGCTTTATCACCGAAAAACTGCAAATTCCGGCCATAATGGCAACCATGGCTACATGGCTTGCGGCCGAGGGTGTTGCCCTTACACTTGTAAAGGCCATACCAATAAGCGACCCCGAGGTAAAACCAATAACGGTGCTAAACCAAATAAGATTTTTTAACGACCAAATTCCTCTTGCACTGTTTATAGTGATATTTGTAGTGGCAATTTTTATTTTCCTTGAGAAAAAGACCCTCATAGGAAAGTACGCCATTGCAATAGGCGGAAACTCCAATGCCGCCTACTTTTCGGGCATAAATGTTCGCAAAATGCGTTTTATATTTTTTGCACTGTGTGGTGTCATGGCGGCGCTTGCCGGCATTTGGCAGGTGGCTCGTCTTGGCTCGGCCGACCCCAAAATAGGTACAGGTATGGAGTTTAATGTAATTTCGGCCTGTATTTTGGGCGGTGTTAACATCAAGGGTGGTGAGGGTAGCATTATTGGCGTTGTAACCGGTACCTACTTCCTGGCCATACTTACAAACGGTATGCAAATGATGGGTATTGACGCATTTTATCAGCAGGTGGTAATAGGCGTAGTTCTGTTGGGCGCTGTACTGATAAACCAATTGACCGCCATGCGTGCCGCACATAAGGCCGCAATGGTAGGGGCTGCATAACAAAATTAAAAAATCGGTCGAAGAGGAAAACCCTCTTCGGCCGGTTTTCTTTTTAGATGCCGCTTTGCATGGCATGATAAGTATTTTTGCTTCATATAATTTGCATACGGGGGTGTAAATTATGCGTATGGAGGAGCTGCGGCGCAAGGATGTAATTAATATGTATAACGGCGGCTACCTTGGCAGGGTGGGCGATTTGGAATTTGACATGGACAGGGCCGACATGACCGACCTTGTGATATACGGACGCCTTAGGTGGTTTGGCCTGCTGGGGCGTGAGGATGACATAGTTATACGCTGGGAGGATATTGAGGTGATTGGTGAGGACAGCATACTGGTGAGGTACCGCCAACACAGCAGCCGTAACCGAGCAGTGTCCTCCCAAACAGCACGATACGCAGAGCGCCACGAAAGGTAGTGAAGTAGTACTTTAATTGTTTGCAATAAGCGCATTATTAGTGTATAATGTTCACTTATAGTGTGGCTTGTCGAAAAATACAGAGAGCCGTAGACGGACAGCGCTTTGCACAGATGTTTTTATGGGTTACATGTGTGTAATAACTGCGGCTGAGGTTAATGTGTTTTTTTGGCTTAATATAGCCACAACAAAAAATATTATGTGTAAAATTGGGGTTAACCCCATATTTGGAGGTGCAAAATGAGCAACAAACCTTTTATTATTACAACCGACACAGCAAGTGATTTACCAATGAGCTACTACCAAGAGAATAATCTTCCATATTGCCAGCTTAGTTTTGTTATTGATGGTGAGGCCTATCAAAACTTTGATTCCCGCATGAATTCTTCGCAGTTTTATGATGCGGTGAGAGGCGGAGCCATGCCTGTGACCCAGCAGGTAAACCCTGACCAAGCCATGAACATGTTTGAACCGCTACTACAAGAGGGCAACGATATCCTTCATATAGGATTTTCCTCGGGACTTAGCGGAAGCTACAACAGCTCGGTAATTGCAGCTGATGAGCTTCGTGAAAAGTACCCCGAGGCCACAATTATAACCATCGATTCGCTTAGCGCTTCCTTGGGACAAGGCCTACTTGTTCACAAGGCATTGGCCATGAAGAATGATGGCGCTACCATGCAGGAAATTGCCGATTGGGTGGAGGAAAACAAGCTAAATGTTGTGCATCTGGTTATTGCTGATGACCTAAACCATCTGCATCGTGGCGGACGTGTATCCAAGGCATCGGCCGTTGTGGGCACAGCACTGGGCATTAAACCCATGATTCATGTAAATGATCTTGGTCGACTAATTGCAATTGAAAAGGTTCGTGGTCGTAAGGCCTCGCTTATAAAGCTTGCCGACAAAATGGCCGATAAAATTCAGGGCTGCGATAATGTTGATGCTTTTATAAGCCATGCCGACTGCCTTGAGGAGGCCGAGTTTGTGGCCGAGCAGGTAAAGCTAAAGACAGGATGCACCTGCACAATGATTGACTACATAGGGCCGGTAATAGGCTCCCATACAGGTCCCGGCACGGTGGGACTATTCTTTATTGGCAACAAGAGATAAAAAGAATAAAGGTGGTATGAGTGGTGAGCTATAAAACCCTAAACCTTGAGAGCGGCATGCCCACGGCGGCTGCCGCTTGCAACCATCTTTTGCAGGCCCTTGCCATGGCAAGGGCCGAACGTCGGTCGGCCCTAAAGCTGATACACGGCTATGGCTCCAGCGGTAAGGGTGGCGCGATAAAGCGTGAGGTGCACATGTTGCTGCAAAAGAAAAAGCAACAGGGAGCTATTCGCGAATTTGTACCGGGGGAGGATTTTTCCCCGTTTTATGACTCGGCACGGCGCGCGGTTGATATATGCCCCGAGCTGTCCCGTGATCGTGATTATTCCCGTCAAAACGGCGGAATTACTATTGTGGTGTTGTAAATTATGAGTAGATATAAAAGAAGAACCATTGCCGGATGTGTAATGCTGCTATTAGGTGCACTGCTTGTTGGAATAAGCCAAATAAATGGTGCCTACATAGTTGTTGAAAATGTGTTTTCAAGAGGGATATACAGCCTGCTTTCGGGCGGGTTTTCCGCAGTTACCGCACTTGTGCCGATTTCGCTTGCTGAGATGGTGGTTTGGGCGGTCATTGTAGCCCTGATTTGTCGCCTGCTTAGGGGGCTTGTTTGTGCACTTAAAACCCCTGATAAAATAACCGATTACTGGAAAGAAATGTTTTCGGGGGTTGTGCTGTGGAGCGGTGTGGCCTTCATTGTTTTTTTGATGATGGGTGGGCTTAATTACTACCGCGACTCCTTTGTGCATTATGCCTCGCTTGATTCGGATTTTGATGTTGTGCCCTCACACACCGAAGAATTGACCGAGCTGTGCTATGAGCTTGCGGCTCAGGCCAGTGCCCTGAGCTATGAGGTCGAGCGCGACGATGAGGGCGGCACACTGTTGGTTGGTGGCTTTGATCAGGTGGTGCAGAGCGTAAACGATGGCTACGCCGCCCTTGAAGATAGTTACGAAGGCGTGCTAAGCCGCGGGGCCAAGGCAAGGGCAAAGCCGGTTGGCATGTCGCAAATTATGTCCTACGGCCGCATAACGGGCATGTATTTCTTCTTTACGGGGGAGGCCAATGTAAATATTCTGGCCCCCGACTACACAATACCCGCAACCACAGCCCACGAGCTTGCTCATGTTTGCGGCTTTATGCGTGAGGATGAGGCCAATTACATAGCATTTTTGACCTGTCGGGCTTCGCAGGATGTGCAGACAAAATATAGCGGTACCATGATGGCGCTGAGTTACAGCCTTAATGCGCTGGCCTCAAGTGACTCCGAGGCCTGGGCGCAGGTTATGGGGGAGTTGTCCCACGGTGTTAACAGGGACTACTTTTTGCACAACCGCTACTGGGAGCAGTTTGAAACCCCGGTAGGCGAGGTGGCCGAGCAGGCAAACGATGTGTATCTGCGGGCCAACAGCCAAGAAGATGGCGTTAAAAGCTATGGCCGAATGGTTGATTTACTGCTGGCCGATTACCGTGCCGACGGTGTGATATAGCCTAAAATTTACAATAATATACAAGCGCCCCACCTCCTCAAAATAAAGGGAGTGTGGGGCGTTTGTCGGTAAAAACGCACAAAATCGACACTCGGTGGGCAAACTAAGGCGGTAATTTGATAAAAATGATTGTAAATTTCCCCGAAAGATGATAAAATATATCGGTGATTTTGCTTAAATTAAGGGGGGATATCGTGAGACTGAAAAAATGGGTTGTGGGCAGTTTTGATGAGGATATAGTAGCCGGACTTTCACAGCAGACCGGTCATTCGTCCACGGTTTGCCGCCTACTTTACGCCCGTGGCCTGCACACAGCGCAGGACATAGAGGGCTTTTTAAGGGGAGAAGATTTTTTCGACCCCTTTCTTATTCAGGACATGGACAGGGCGGTGGAACGCATACGCAGTGCGGTGGCGCAGGGGGAAACCATAACCATCTTTGGCGACTTTGATTGCGATGGCATCACCTCTACTGCATTGCTGTACCAATACCTTGAATCGGTGGGTGCCGACGTTAATTACTACATACCACAGCGCGAGGAGGGCTACGGCCTTAGCATGGCGGGGGTAGAGCTTATGCACCGTCACGGCACAAAACTAATTATAACGGTGGATAACGGAATATCGGCCGCCGCCGAGGTGGCACATGCCGCCACGCTGGGGCTTGATGTGGTAATAACCGACCATCACCGCCCGCCCGAGGAGCTTCCAAAGGCGGTGGCTGTTGTAAACCCCCACCGCACCGACTGCCCCCCGGCGCCCTATGTAAACTTTGCGGGTGTTGGGGTGGTGTTCAAGCTTATATGCGCCCTTGAGGGGGACGATGGCCATGGGGTAATAGACCAGTATGGCGACCTTGTGGCACTGGGTACCCTGGCCGATGTTGTGGAGCTTTCGGGGGAAAACCGTCTTATAGTGCAAAAGGGGCTGGAGGTACTGCAAAACTCCTGTAACCCCGGGCTGTGTGCCCTGATGCAACAGGCCGGCATTGGTGGAGAGCGAATGACCTCCACCGCTGTGACATTTGGGTTATCCCCTCGAATAAATGCGGCCGGCCGCATGGGGGATGTCGACTGCGCACTGGAGCTTTTGCTCTGCGAAGATGAGCAGAGGGCGGCCGAGCTTGCGGCCCACCTTGGAGAGCTTAACAACCGCCGCAAGGAGGTTGAGGATAAAATAAGCCGTGAGATAGATGCCCACATAGCCGCCAACCCCGATTTGGTCTACCAACGTATGCTGATACTATGGGGTAAGGATTGGCACCAAGGAGTCATGGGCATTGTGGCCTCAAAGATGACCGAGAGGTTTGGCAAACCCTGCCTGTTAATTTCGGTTGATGAGCAGGATGCCCGAGGCTCGGGGAGAAGTGTTGAGGATTTTTCGCTCATAGCTGCCATAGCCCACTGTGGGAAGCATCTGACCCATTTTGGTGGGCATCCGGGTGCGGCAGGACTTTCGATGTCGGCGCATAATATAACGGCCTTTTATGACGACATGCTGAGCTACTGCGCCGAGCATTACCCATCCATGCCCACCGATGTTCTGCAGGCCGACTGCACTATAACCCCGGAGGATATAACGGTGGGGCTTTTGGACGAAATGGCCTGCCTTGAACCCTTTGGCGAGGGCAATCCCTCGGCCACATTTGTGCTGGAAAACTGCACACTGCAGGAGATACGCCCTGTTGGCGAGGGCAGGCATCTTAATTTGCGATTTAACTGCGATGGTAAGGCCTTGTCGGCCATGATGTTTCATACAACCCTTGCCCAGTTTGGCTTTGAGCAGGGTGACTGCCTTGATGTGGCGGCACAGCTCAGCGAAAATGAATATGCAGGGGAGCGTCGTGTAACCATAAAGATAGTGCAGCTGCGTCACTGCGGTGTGCAGGCCGATGAGCTAATAGCACAAAGGCAGATGTTTGAAAGCCTTATGCGTGGGGAACATATTACCGATGAGCAGAGCAGAGAGCTGACCCCCGACCGTGACCGTGTGGCCACGGTTTACAGAAACATTAAGGCGGGAAAACTGCGCTACGGCTGTGATGTAAGCTGTAGCACCCTGCGCAGTCGGGAGCTTACCTGTGGTCAGATATGGGTGGCGGTGGAGGTTTTGCTCGAACGAGGGCTTGTACAGATACAGCAGGAGCAGGTGATAGCCCTGCCCAATCCTCAAAAAACCGATCTGCTTGAGTCGGTAATCTACCAAAAAATTAACAATGCAAAGCTGGTGTAACAATGGATTTAACCTATGCAGATTTAATCAAAGCAATAGAGCAAAGTGGCAAAGCCTATGACATAGAAAAGATTGCAAGGGCCTATCAGGTGGCATTTGATGCTCATGATGGCCAGTGCAGACTCTCGGGTGAGGCCTACATTACCCACCCAATGGCTGTGGCCATACTGCTTATTGGAATTGGGATGGACACCGAAACCGTGGTGGCCGCCCTGCTTCATGATGTGGTGGAGGACACCGTTGTTGAGATAGAGAGCGTGGAAAAGGACTTTGGCAAGGACGTTGCACTGCTTGTTGATGGTGTTACAAAGCTTGGTAAAATTCCATTTTCTTCCCGCGAGCAACAACAGGCCGAGAATGTGCGCAAAATGCTACTGGCCATGGCGCAGGATGTGCGGGTAATAATAATAAAGCTGTTTGACCGTCTGCACAACATGCGCACACTTGGGGCATTGCCCGACCAAAAGCGACGTGATAAGTCACTTGAAACCATGGAGGTTTACGCACCACTTGCCCACCGCCTTGGCATACGTGCCATCAAGGAGGAGCTGGAGGACTTAGCTCTGCGCTACCTTGACCCCGTGGGCTACGAGGAAATTGAAAACCAACTTGCCATGCGCGCCGAGGACAGGGTGCTGTTTTTGGAGCGCATAAAGACACGTATAGATGACCGTCTGCGCCTTGAGCATGACCATGTGCAGATAGATGGTCGCGTTAAGAGCATTTATGGCATATACCGTAAGGTGTATATGCAGGGGCGCTCATTTGAGGAAATTTACGACGTATATGCCGTGCGTATAATAGTGGACTCGGTGTTTGAGTGTTACAATATTCTTGGCATAATACATGATGAATTCAGACCCATACCAAACCGTTTTAAGGACTACATTTCCACACCAAAGCCCAACATGTACCAGTCGCTTCACACAACGGTTATTGATAAAGAGGGCATACCCTTTGAGGTGCAAATACGCACATGGGATATGCACTATACCTCCGAGTACGGCGTTGCCGCCCACTGGAAGTACAAGGTTGGGGTGAGCGGTAAGGATAGCCTGGAGGAGCGCCTTTCCTGGGTGCGTCAACTGCTGGAGTCACAACAGGACGGCGCCGACGCCGAGGAAATAATACAGTCCATAAAGACCGATATCGCCCCAGAGGAGGCCTATGTCTTCACACCTCAGGGCGATGTAATAAGCCTGCCCATAGGCTCCACCGTAATTGATTTTGCCTACGCCATACACACAGGGCTTGGCAACCGCATGACCGGCGCTAAGGTGGATGGACGTATTGTGTCGCTGGACTTCAAGATAAAGACAGGTAATATTGTGGAAATTCTGACCCATGGTCAACAAAACGGCCCAAGTCGTGATTGGCTTAATATTGTGCGCACCTCTGAGGCCCGCAATAAAATTCGCTCATGGTTTAAAAAAGAAAAGCGAGACGAGAACATTGCCGAGGGTCACTCCATTGTTGAGAAGGAATTTAGGCGCAACCTAATACACTTTAGTGATAAGGAGCGCGAGAGCTACATTGAGGAATTTGCCAAGCGTCAGCACTACAACAGCACCGAGGAATTTTATGCCGCACTGGGCTATGGCGGTGTAAGCATACAGCGTTTTATCCCACGCATAAAAGAGGATTATATTAAGAACTATAAAAACAACGATCAAAAGCAGGAACAGGTGCTCAAAAAGCGCAAAAGCACCGCCTCCAGTGGTGTAATTGTTGAGGGGATTGACAGCTGTCTTGTAAAGTTTGCCCAGTGCTGTAACCCGCTGCCCGGCGATGAAATTATAGGCTTTATAACCCGTGGATATGGTGTGTCGATACACAAGCAGGACTGCATAAATGTTGAGAGCTCAAAGGACGATCCCTACAACGCCGAGCGCTGGGTAAGCACCCACTGGGCCGAGAAGGTAAAGGAAACCTTTAACTCAACAATCGATCTTCTCTGCGCCGACCGCAACCATCTTTTGGCCGATGTTAGCGCCACGCTGAGTAATCTACATGTGCCAATACACGCCCTAAACTCAAAGGTGCAAAAGGATCATCACGCAAGCATCCAGGTAACCGTGAGCATAAGCGATCTTGGGCAACTAAACTCGGTAATTACCGCTATGCGAAAAATAAACGGTGTGATGCGTGTTGAGCGCACCATACAGTAGGAGGAGTCATGAAGGCTGTTTTGCAGTGCTGTCGCACAGGCAGTGTGAGCATTGATGGAGGCCCCGAGCTTGGAATTGGCAGAGGGTTTGTAATACTGCTTGGCATAACACACACCGACAGCATGGAGGCGGTTACACTACTGGCCGACAAGTGCGCAGGGCTTAGAGTTTTTGCCGATAGCGAGGACAAACTTAATTGCTCACTCGGCGATATTGATGGGCAGGCCCTTGTAATATCAAACTTTACGCTGTATGCCGATGCCCGCAAAGGACGGCGCCCCTCCTACATAAACGCCGCCCGCCCCGAGCAGGCCGAACCCCTTTACGAGGCCTTTGCAGAGCGACTGCGTGGTTTTGGCATCAAGGTTGTTACAGGAAAATTTGGAGCAGACATGCTGGTGAATATCCAAAATGATGGCCCTGTAACACTTGTGCTCGATACAGATCAGCTTGCCCCAAAAACCAAACAATAGGATGATATAAGGGAGAAAAAATATGGAACTTTTTACACTTGCAGTGGGCCCACTTCAGGAAAACTGTTATATACTATCCTCGCAGGAGGGCAACGCACTTGTGGTTGACCCCGGTGACGAGGGCCAGAGGATTGCTGAATTTTTACGCAGTAAGTCGCTCACACCTACAAAGATACTGCTCACCCACGCCCACTATGACCATGTGGGGGCGGTAAAGGAGCTAAAGGAAGCCTTTGGGGTTGAGGTATATGCAAACGAACTCGAGGAGATTATTTTTGCATCTACAAAGCGCAGAAAGTTTGGAGCAAGAGCCCAGACCGACGAGCGCTACGACATAACCCCCGATGTAAATTTATCGGATGGGGATATCATCACACAGGATGAGCTGAGTGTATCGCTGTTTCACACCCCCGGGCACACCCCCGGTAGCAGCTGTTATCTATGTGGGGAGTATATGTTTTCGGGCGACACCCTGTTTGCAGGGGATATAGGCCGCTGTGACCTTCTGGGCGGTGACTACGAAGTGATGAAACAGTCCCTTGAAAAGCTTAAAACATTAAAGGAAGACTACACGGTTTTGCCGGGGCACGGCCCTTCCTCCACCCTTGAGAGGGAGCGTCAGCGCAACCCCTATATGACAGGAGAAGCCCTGTGAATTTGCAGATAATCGGTCATACGTTTCGTTACGAGATGGAGCGGTTGACCATGATGTTTTATCCACATGAGAAGATAAACTGGTTTATGGACAGCACCCCACCCGAGGGTGACTGTGTTGTCAGCCTGCTACAACCTTTGGAGGATGGACTGCTCCTGCGTGGGTCAATAAACGAGCAGGGTGTGGGAGAGGTCGCTTTTTTGGAGGAGATACTCCCACAAAACACCCCGGATGCTGAGTTAGAGCTGGCCCTTGGGCGACTGCTATACCGCCTACTACACCAAAAAACAGGCATAGAGCCACCCTGGGGCATACTTACAGGTATAAGGCCGGTAAAGCTTCTGCGTGACATGTATAAAAAACACCGCTCCAAACAGGCCGCCATGAGAAGCTTTGAGGAGGATTTTTTGGTATCACCTCAAAAGGCGGCACTTGCACAGGCCACCGAAGCCAACGAAAGTCCTATACTGGCCCGCAGTGGCCCACAGGACTTTAGCCTATATATATCCATACCGTTTTGCCCAACACGCTGTCGGTATTGCTCCTTTGTGTCACATGGCATGGACAAGGCAAGAAAAATTCTGCCCCAATACCTTGAGGTGCTATACCGTGAACTTGCCGACACCGCCGCCATTGCAAAGGATTTGGGGCTTAGGCTGCGCACCGTCTATGTGGGCGGTGGTACACCCACCGTGCTTGAGGCAGACCAGCTGGAGCAGTTACTGCGCAGGGTGGAGAAAAATTTTGACTTTTCACAGCTGTGTGAGTACACGGTTGAGGCAGGGCGACCCGACACCATAACAAGGGAAAAACTTGAGGTGTTGCATGCCCATGGCGTGGGCAGAATAAGTGTAAACCCTCAAACACTGCGTGATGATGTGCTGGACAATATAGGGCGAGCCCACACGGTACAGCAGTTTCTACAAAGTTATGAAATGGCGCAAAACGTGGGGTTTGAGTGCATAAATGTAGATTTAATTGCTGGGCTCCCGGGGGATGATCTTGAGGGATTTTGCAGTAGCATGGATAGGGTGATTTACCTTGCGCCACAAAACATCACCCTGCACACCCTTTCAATAAAGCGTGCGGCCGGCCTTGGCAGGCAGAGGGAGGCACTGCGTGGTGAGTACGGCATGGCGGTGGAGATGGTCGACTACGCCTATCGAGCGCTAAATGATGCCGAGTACCACCCATATTACCTTTATCGCCAGCGCGGTACAGCCGGCAACCTTGAAAACACAGGGTTTACAAAAACCGGACATGAGGGGCTTTATAATGTATATATTATGGCCGAAACCCAGACGGTGTTGGCGGTGGGCGCAGGTGCGGTTACCAAGGTGGTGCACCCAAATAGCACACGGGTGGGCAGGGTGTACAACCATAAATATCCATACGAATATGTAGAGCGTTACAATGAGCTGTTATCACGCAAGCAAGAAATAGCTAAATTTTACGAAAATGAGTAAACAAGCCGTTTTTTATTGTCATTTTGGGGATAAATTACTATAATATAAATAATGCGTACAACG
>CAYJGQ010000012.1:0-29435 GCA_964369885.1 uncultured Oscillospiraceae bacterium | reverse complement strand
ACGGCATTATTACGGCGCTACTGCTTTTGCTTGTGCTAAGTAATGACCTGCACGGCTTGGTGTTTACAGTTGATAGCTACATGGGTGGTAAGTTTTCCTACAATATAGGCTATATTTTTGTTATTGGATGGGCTTTTTTAAGTGCGTTTGGTGCGCTGTTTGACATGATACACAAAAGCTTTAGCTCGCCAAAAAAATGGGCATTTTTTATGCCGCTGTTTGCAACCTTACTAATACTAATTTATGCTGTGTGCTATGTGACACATGTAAGATTTGCAAGGGAGTTTGATTTGACGTTTGGTATGTCAATACTCATACTCATAGCCTGCGAAGCCTGTATGCAGAGCAGGATACTGCCAAACAACAACGGATATGAAACCCTTTTTTCGAATTCGAGTTTGCGTATGGAAATACGTGATATGGATCAGCGGCTTTTTGCACAGGCGGCCGTTGTGCGCCATACCGACGAAAACTTTGTACTGCGTCAAACCCAAATATCGGGCGGTGCGTTTTACTATTATGATGACTACTCAACCCTAAACACTGCACGGGTAAAGCTTGCAAGCATCAACCAAGAGCTTGAAAAAAACAACGAATTCCTAAAGCGAAAGGGGCAGGTTAATGCCGACCTTGCCGCACTTTCGGCCGAGAAAACCGTATACGATAAGATTGACAACGCCCTGAATTTGGGAACAAAACGAATAGCCACACTGCTGGAACAGATGAAAAACACCTCGGCCCCAAAGCGAGCCATAGGCGTTATAAACATAATAGCCTGCAGTATAAAAAGGGAATGTATGCTCCTAATAAATGCAATTTACAACGAGCACCAATCGGTTAGTGCCTTTTTAAATTCACTGACCGAAATGAAGGAGTTTACCCAGCCTCTTGAGCTGCGCCTTACCGTTTCCTGCACCCTTAGTGGGAATATAGGATTTGACATAGCCCACCCGATATATAAACTTTTTTGCGCATTGCTTGAAAGGGCAGCCGATGCAGGTTGTAGTGATATGGTGGTGCAGTTATATGAAAGTGACCGATGCATTGTGTTCTCGGTAATTGCCGACCGTGCTATTTGTGATGCCAAGTATCTTGAGGATGTGCGGCAGGATGAAATGCTGGGCAAAGGTAGCATAGAGCTAAAACCCTGGGACGACACCCAGGCCGTATTGTTATCCTTTGAAAAGGAGGCGGCCTATGTTTGATTTTTATTTTTATTCCAATCAAAGAATTATACTGTTGTTTCTTTTTAGTGTAGCGATGTTTATTATGCAGTCGGTATATATTGGGATGAGGGTGTCAAACGACACAGCAAAGAAAAAATGGTTACCACTGGGTGAGCTTGGACTACTGTTTTACATAGCGGGGATTACACTTCTACCCATAGTGGCCATGTTTAACCGTGCACATGGGATGGTTGATGTCAGCTTTTTGTCAGTATTTATGTATACTATTGGCATTGCGGCGGGTATATATTATGTTGTAATGGCCATTGTAAAAGGGCCAAAGCATATTGTACCTGCGCTTTGCATTGCGCTGAGCCTTCCTTACATGTCGGTCCTGCCGTTTGGTGGGTATTTGGTGTGTTATATTAGTGTAGTTTTAGTGCTCACTTTGCGTGCTTTTGAAATGCTACGCCGTGAGATATACCTACAAAAACATCAATTATCGCCCTTTTCGCTAAAGGAGGGGCTGGACACCCTGCCGGCCGGCATAATGTTCTGCGACACCGACGGCTACATATACCTTATAAACACCAAAATGAAGGAACTTATACTACGTTTTTTTGAGAAGGATCAGAAAAACAGCATAGAATTTTGGCAAAACCTAAAAAACGGATTGGTAATTGAGGGGGATTGTCAGTTTGTAGAGGGGGACATTTTGCTTCGTACCACCACCGATGCATGGCGTTTTTCAAGGCAAAGTCTCAACCAAAACGACCTGCATTATATTGAAATTATTGCAATTGACGTGAGCGAAACCATTGGTGCGTTAAACGAGCTTGAGGAGGAACGAGAAAAGCTAATAAAGCAAAACGCAGAAATAAGAAACCTGTCGCAAAAGATGGAAAGACTGCGCAAGGAGCAGGAGTATTCGCGTATACGAAGTCAGGTACACGATGTTATGGGGCAAAGGCTTACGGCCATGCAAAGGATACTTCAAAGCCACAATACTGCCGATTACAGCAACCTGCTACCCCTTTTGCAGGACATGATAAGCCAGATAAAGGCCAAGGAGAGCGGCAGTGCACAGCAGGTGTTTGTGGAGCTTCATGACTATTTTCAGCGGGTGGGCCTTAGCATTGATTTGGTTGGCAAGCTACCTTCGGATGAATCGGCGGCATTTTTGGTATTGGCGGTACTGCGCGAGGCCTGCACAAATGCTGCAAGACATGCAGGTGCAACGGCGGTTTGCGCGCATATTGAGCAGACCGACACGAACTACCGCATAGAGATAACCAATAACGGCACAGCGCCAAAATGCGGAATATCCGAGGGCGGCGGTCTGTCTGGCATTCGAAGTCGTGTTGAGAACTACGGCGGCACCCTAAAAGTGGAACTTATACCCGAATTTGCCCTTATAATAACAATTGAGAGGGGACAGTGGCATGATAAGGGTTTTGATTGTGGATGATCATAAATCTGTTTTGGATGCCTTTAGCAACATAATTGATGCCCAGGACGACATGGAATTTGTGGGGAGCTCTACCAGCACCGAGTTTATTGTAGAGCTTTGCCAAAAGTTAAATCCCCATGTTGTGCTGACCGATATTTCGGTGGAGGACAATGACAGCGGTATTCTTATGACCCGACGATTAAAAAGTAGCTTTCCGGAAATTAAAATAGTTGTTATGTCGGGATTTGATGAAATTTCATATATACCCGGAGCCAAGGCGGCCGGGGCCGATGCATTTTTGTCAAAATCCCGCCCTATTGATGAATTTGTAGCCATGATAAGGGCTGTGATGACCGGCAATGGCAGTTTTCCCGAGCCGATTAAAATACCCACTGCAAGCGGTGAATCCCCATTTACCGAGCGTGAACTTGAGGTATTGCGACTGCTTTGTCACTCCTACTCCCGCCAGGAGATAGCTGACAAAATGAATATAGCCGTGGGCACCGTGAAAAGACATATGGAGAATATGCTCATAAAATCGGGCTGTAAAAATTCTATGGAGCTTGTGGTTTATGTAATAGGCAACGGATGGATATCCGGTAAATAATTGTGACATCAGGCAAACCTCATCGCTATGTGATGGGGTTTTCTTGTTGTGTTTTGGAGCGAAAAAAGATATAATTTAGGCATAATAGGTTTTCTTTAGCATAATAAAAATGGACATGGTTATAAATATAAATGAAAATAACGGGGAGGCGGGCAGGATATGACACAAATAAAAGTGGCGCTTGAGGTGATGGCGTTAATTATAGTTGTTATGCTGATGGCCTCCTGTATGGGCACAAACAAATCACCCTACACCGCTGGAGAAATGGCGCAGATAATACTATCAAGTCAGCCGGGCGATGAGTCGATGCAGCTTTTAGAGTTGCAGGATGAGCAATTTATACAGTATGTGTTTGACTTTTACTCCATCTACCCCGAAACACTGCTTGGAGGTAGCATACTATTTGCCGATGGCATGAAGGCAAGAGAGATTGCAGTGATGATTTTTTCGGAGGAATCCAAGGCCGAGCAGGCGGTGGACACCTTGGAAAACTATATAGACACAAGGCAGGGGGATTTTGTGGGATATGCACCCGATCAGGCCGAGCTGATGGATGATGCAAGGGTGGTAATCAGTGGGAATACCGTCGCTTTAATAATATGCGAGGACCCACAGGCGGCCGAGGATGCTTTTGTGGCCTGCTTTAGTAGTAGTCCGCCAACATTGCCCGACCTTGGGAATAGGATTGTGATACCACAACAGAGCAGGGAACAGCGTGAGCTAAACAATGCCCTGCTGCGAGACCCCTACGATCATGAGCTTATTTTAGAGGCATGGAAAAGCGGCGACCCCTCAGAGCTTACACTGAAAAACCGTGCCATATACGACAAAGCCGTGCAGGTGATACAGGAAATCATAAGCGATGACATGAGCGATTATGAGAAGGAGCTTGCGGTTTATGATTGGATTTTGGAATGGACTTTGTATGATGAAGATTATGCAAACCAATCACCCTCGGCCACGCCCGACCCCGATAATCACAACCCCTATGGCCTGCTGACGCACCATACCGCCATATGCTACGGCTACACCACGACATTTCAGCTGTTTATGGACATGTTGGAAATAGAGTGTATAAGTGTGAATGGCACCTCCCACAGGGGGGAGCAGGAACATGCGTGGAACCTTGTAAAGCTTGATGATGACTGGTACTGCGTTGACCTTACCTGGAGCGATTCGGCCGGCGATGGCGAGGTGAGCTACATGTTTTTTAATCTGACCTCCCAAGAGTTTGAGCAACAGGACCATCAGTGGGATAAGTCGGCCGTGCCAAATGCCACAGGCATAAAATATCGTGATGATTCATTGAGATAAATAATGGCCCCCACCGGTATTAAAATTACAGGTGGGGGTTTGCTATGCCACTGCAAAAAAACAGCCACCATCCCAAAGTTTTGGGTGGTGGCTGTTTGGTTAAAGGCTCTTAGTACTTGTCGTCCTCAAAGTCGGTATAGCTGTTGTAGTTGTAGCTGTCGGCACTGCCAAGCTGGTAGGGCTGAGGGGTTGGATTGTAGGATACCGAGTCGGCGATGTCTACTATTTGTATGCCCTGAAAGTCATTTGGTAATTTGAACTGACGCACAAGTCCGCTCATGCTCTCGGCCTGCTGTGACAGCTCACGGCTGGCGGCAGCACTCTGCTCGCTGGTGGCCGAGGTTTGCTGTACAACCGCCACAATCTCCTGAATGCTCTGGGAAATCTGCTGAATATCGCTCGACTGTCTTTGGCTTACCTGTGATATCTGAGAAATGCGATCGAGTAGCTCGCCGGATTTTTTCTCGGCCGAAGATACAGCGCCATTTGTTTCCATGGCAAGTTTTGTGCCACGTTCAACGGCGTTGAGGGAGTCCTTTATCAGCATACTTGTGCTCTTGGCCGCCTCGGAGGATTTTTGGGCAAGGTTTCTCACCTCGTCGGCCACCACGGCAAATCCCTTGCCGGCATTTCCTGCGCGTGCGGCCTCAACGGCGGCGTTTAGGGCCAAAATATTTGTCTGGAAGGCTATGTCGTCAATGGTCTTTATTATCTTCTCAATATTTGTGGAAGATTCCTGTATCTCGGATATAGCCTCCATGAGATTGTTCATCTGGGTTATGGTATTGTTGATGACGGTCTGCGACTCGCCTGCAAGGGTGTTGGCCTCATTTGCACTTTGGGAGTTTTGCAGAACCTGATCTGTGATGTTTTGAACATTAATATGGAGCTGGTCAATACTTCCTGCCTGCTCAGAGGAGCCGTGAGCAAGCGATTGGGCGCTGTCGGCCACCTGGGTTGCCCCAACGCTCACCTGCTCTGCGGCAATAAGGATTTCACTCATGGTGGTGCTTATCGACTCAATGATTTTTAACAGTGATTCTCTTATTTGTGAAAGTGAGCCCACATACAAATCATCCTCCGACACCTGCACATCAAAGTTGCCAAGACTCATCTGATAAAGCAGCTCGCGTATTTCGGCTATGAGCGATTCCAGGGTTGCGCCCATGCTATTAAAGCTCTTAGATAGCTCGCCTATTTCATCATTTGAATTAACCTGCAATTTATTATCAAAATGCCCCTGAGAGATGGAGTTGGATGCCTCGACAATTTTGCCAAGGGGGCGCAAAGTCTTGCGGGTTACAATGGTTACGATAACAAGCAAAATGTTAAGCGATATGTAGGATACAACCACCATTTGAATGGTAAGGTTGGTGACATCCTTTTGAAGATCGTCGGTCGCCACCGAGTTTTCTACCCACCAGGTGTAATTGTCTATGCTAACGGGGTTGAAGTAGGCAATGTTATCCCCGATAGTTTGACTAAATGCTACGTCCTTGGCAACGTTTTCTTGCAGAAGTGCCTTTTCCTCGGGGTCTTCCACGCCATCTAAATATGCATTGCCGGCCGCCGAGTCATTTTGGCTGCTATACAGATAATTGCCGACGCCGTTCATTATACTTACCGAAAGGGTGGAGTAACTATCGTGCGTTGAGTTTACATCTCCAAATGCGGCCAGGTGTAGGTCGGCGGTGACCACACCTATAATTTTTTCGCCAACTATAAGAGGGGTGGAAACCGTAACCACAGCCTCGCCCTCATAAATAAACGGCTCGGTTATGTACATCTCGCCGCTTTTCATGGGCTCGGTGTAGTAGGCTTCGTTTCGGTAGTCATCGGTAAAGGCAACATCGGCTCCGCGCTGTGTGGCACTATTGTAATCGATAAAAATTGCATACTCGGTGATGTCAGGGCTAAAGGTGTAGGGGGCAAACATGACCGCCATGCCATAGCAGGTGGGGTTGTTTTTTACCGAGGCGTAAAATGAATTTATTATGTAACTTTCCATTTCATATCTATCAAGGCTTAGGGTAAGATGGTCGTAAACATTACTTTGAAAGGTGATGTCGGGTAGGGGTTCTTGCTCCAAATCTTGCTCGGGTAGGGCGGGGGTAGTGGCGGGCTGTTCTGTGGGGTCAGATTGGGACGACTCACTGGATGTGATGATATCAATAGAGCTGTCATTATCGTAATTTGCGGCGACATACTCCGCAATATCTAAATTTACACGCTGTGCATCACTTAACACAGTGGAGATAATGTGCGAATTTGAAGATGCCAGCAAAGCAAATTCACTATTGGCCTTATTTCGAACAATATTATTGGCGGTATTTACACTGAAACCAACCAGTGCAACAAAGACCAATATCAAGGCGATTGCCAGTGGTAGAGCAATTTTTGTTACCAAACCTAATCTTTTCCTACGCATTTTTGTCTTCATTCTTAACAATACCCCTCAGAAGTCCGATTTAAGTTAACAATTCACCGTTATATTATAATGCTTTGGGCATGAAAAATCAATAATAACTAGGCAATAAATTATGGATTTATTCCTTTTTTTGCGCTATTTATGCGTAAAATGCATACTAATTAATACATTAGATGCTTTGCGTTGCAAAATAACCTAAAAATGTGTAAAATGAAATTATAATTTTGCACACAGTTTTGTTGTGCGCTTGCAAGGAGAAGGTGCTATGAAAAATATTAAGATTTTAGATACCACCCTTCGCGATGGAGAACAGTCCCCGGGTTGTAGCATGAACCTAAAAGAAAAACTTGAAATGGCCGCCCAAATAGAGCGGCTTGGCGTTGATATTATCGAGGCCGGGTTTCCCACCACCTCACCCGATGATTTTCAGGCGGTTTTTCAAATTGCATCACAGCTAAAAAATTGTAGCGTAACAGCACTTACACGCGCTGTACAAAATGATATACTGCGCACATATGAGGCCCTAAAGGGGGGCGTTGATCCAATAATTCATATAGTGCTGGCCACCAGTGATCTACACATGGAGCATAAACTGCGTATGTCACGAGAGCAGGTAATAGAGGTTATAAACCGCTCGGTGTCATATGCAAAAAGCCTGTGTCCCAAGGTGGAGTTTTCGGCCGAGGATGCCTCCCGCAGTGATGTGGAGTTTCTTATAAAGGCCTGCAACGAAGCCGTGCGGTGCGGTGCCACAACAATTGATATCACCGATACCGTGGGATATGCCACCCCCACTGAATTTTCTGAGCTTGTGGGTAGGGTTCGTGGGGGGCTTATAAACCCCGAGGTAACCCTTGCGGTGCACTGCCACGACGATTTGGGCATGGCGGTGGCCAACAGTATTGCGGCTGTAAGGGCCGGAGCAAATCAGGTGGAGGGCACCATTAACGGCATTGGTGAGAGGGCCGGCAATGCCGCACTTGAGGAAATTATAATGGCGATACACACCCGAAAGGACATCTTAAATGCACAAACAGGTGTGGACACCAAACAAATTTACCGCACAAGTAAGCTGCTTTCCTCAATTGTGGGTATAAAGGTACCCCCAAACAAGGCAATTGTGGGGCGCAATGCCTTCTCGCACGAGGCCGGCATACATCAGCACGGCATGATGCAAAACCGCTCTACATATGAGATTATACGCCCCGAGGATATAGGGGTATACCAGACACATCTTGTGCTGGGCAAACATTCGGGAAAGCATGCCTTTTCTCAGCGTGTAAGTGAGCTTGGCTATGTTCTGTCAAGCGCCGCCATAGACGAAACATTTATACGCTTTAAGGAACTTGCCGACCGCAAAAAACGCATAACCGATCGTGATATTGAGGCCATTGTGGCACAGGCCGGACAGAGCATGGCCGAGAGCTATACACTACACAGCTTTGTGGTAAACAGCGGGTCTATTATCTCGGCAACTGCGGTGGTAAAGCTTATGCATAACGGCAAGGAAGTGGAGCATGTGGCCAGAGGCGAAGGCCCGATTGACGCGGCATTTAAGGCCATAGATCATATAATAAAGCATCATCATAAGCTAAAAAACTACGGAATACAGGCCGTTACCGAGGGTGTGGACGCTCTTGGTGAAGTAGTGGTTAAAATTGAGAACGAGGGTCAAACCGTTACAGGTCGAGGGCTTTCCCCCGATATTATCGAGGCCAGTATCAAGGCATATCTAAACGCCATAAATAAGGCTTTGCTGCAGGGAAATTAGCATGGCGACATAAAAAGTAATTACATATCAAGAGGTGATAATATGAAGGTAGGCATTATAAGATGCAACCAAACCGAGGATTTTTGCCCCGGAACCTCAGATTTTAGGGTGGTGCGGGAAAAAACAGGCGCATTTGAGGGCGTGGCCGAGGACATAGAAATAATAGGGTTTATAAATTGTGGCGGATGTCCCGGCAAAAAGGCGGTGCTACGGGCCCGCGAACTCCTTAAAAGAGGGGCCGATACCATTGCATTTGCCTCCTGCATACAAAAAGGCAGTCCGCTGGGATACCCATGTCCATTTGCCAAAAAGATGAAAGAGATAGTACAAAATGAAGTGGGTCAGGACATAAAAATTTTGGACTACACCCATTGATGGCATCCCATATTTTTGGAAATGCGCAGATTTTAAGGCCCTACAAAAGACACAAAATACATCGGAGGACAGACCATGAACAAGATTTTTATACTTGATTCAACCCTGCGAGATGGGGCACAGGGCGAGGGGATTACATTTTCACCCGAGGATAAACTCGATATTGTAAAAGCACTTGATAAGCTTGGTGTGGACTATATCGAGGCCGGTAATCCCCACTCAAATCCCAAGGATATGGAGTTTTTTGCGCAGGTTGCAAAGCTGGAGCTTAAAAATTCCAAGATTGTGGCCTTTGGTGCAACACGTCGCCACAGCACAACTCCGCAGGAGGATAAAGGGTGTCAAAGTCTGCTGGCCTCGGGTGCGCAGGCCCTTTGCATAGTGGGCAAGGCCTCCGACACGCAGGTAACCAAGGTTTTGGGAACCTCGCCCGAGGAGAATTTGGCCATGATTGCCGACACCATGTCGTATTTTGCAGGGCAGGGCAGGGAGGTTATGTTTGATGCCGAACACTTTTTTGACGGCTACAAACAAAACCCCGACTACGCCCTAAGGGCCGTCATGGCGGCGGCTGCGGCCGGCGCAAAATGGGTGGTGCTTTGTGACACCAACGGCGGCAGCTTCCCTGAGGAAATTTGCAACATAACAAAAATTGTAAAGCAGGCACTGCCCAAGGGGGTTGGTGTGGGAATACATTGCCACAACGACAACGGCTGCGCTGTGGCAGGTAGCCTTGCGGCGGTGGAGGGTGGAGCAACCCAGGTGCAGGGCACCTATGTTGGTTTTGGCGAGAGATGCGGCAATGCCAACCTGTCCACAGTTATTGCCAATTTGCAGATTAAAAAGGGTTATAACTGCATAGATCCGGGACGTATGAAGCTGCTTACCAAAACGGCGCAGCGCATTGCACAGGTGGCAAATTTAATGCTACCCGGTGCCATGCCGTATGTGGGTAAAAGTGCATTTGCCCACAAGGGTGGAATGCATGTGGACGGGGTAAGCAAATCCACCGACTCATTTGAACATATCTCCCCCGATGAAGTTGGCAACAGTCGCAATTTGCTTTTGTCTGAGGTATCGGGCAGGACGGCTGTGGCGGCCAGAATGAACAAAATAGATGATACCATCACGCGTGACAGTGCCGAGGCGGTGGAGTTTATTGAGGTGTTAAAGCAAAAGGAGGCCGAGGGATATCAGTTTGAATCGGCCGATGCAAGCCTTGAGCTATTGGCGCTAAAGCACCTTGGGCGGTACCGTCCCCTGTTTGAGCTTGAGTATTTTAAGGTGTTGGGGGAGCAACCTGCCGCACAGCTTGAGCGTTCGGCCTCGGCCATGGTTAAGATAAGCGTGCAAGGAAGATGCGAGATGACCGCCGCCGAGGGTGACGGCCCAATACACGCCCTTGACCTTGCACTGCGCCAGGCCTTGGAGGTTTTTTATCCATCGCTTAAAGAGATGCGCCTTATCGACTTTAAGGTAAGGGTGATGGAGTCCAGCAGTGCCACGGCGGCGGCAGTAAGGGTGCTTATTGTTTCCTCCGACCACAGCACCACCTGGACCACGGTTGGGGTCTCGGCCGACCTTATAGATGCCAGTTGGCAGGCTCTGCGTGATTCCATTGAATACAAGCTGACCCGCGACGGCACAGTGGCCGAGTAAGCGGTGATGCCCCTTTCAAAAACGGATTTACAAGCGCTCAACCTGTACAAAGCATATTCACCTATATCAATTTGCTAAATTCATGTAAAGTTGTCGTTAAATCAGTGCGGATATTGAAAATTTTTGTCGACATAAACAGCCTGCCATGGTATAATTTCTTGGATATAGATATGCACTTTTACGCTATGTAACAGGGAGGAATATAAATGCAGAGCCGTATGGCAAAAAAGTCTTCGGGCATCAGGATAGGAAGCTGGGTAATTCCGGCGGCTATTTGGTGGCTCACGGTGGCGGTGCTCATGTTTGCGGTGGTTTATCCATGTGCTACCCTTATAATTAACAGTTTTAAAACGTCGGATGGCAGTTATGGTCTTGAAAACTATGTGATGGTGTTTACCGACCCGGGTGTGCTAAACAGTATGCTAAACTCGGTGCAGGTTGTGCTGATTTCCACGGCGCTTTCCACCATTATAGGTGTATTTTTGGCCTGGGCAGTGGTGCGAACCGACCTGCCATTTAAGCGCACAATGGAATTTTTGCTCTACATACCTTACTTTATTCCCCCCTTTATAGGTGCTGTGGCCTGGACATTTTTACTTGGTCCTGTGGGCTATGTAAACGATCTTTTGGCCACAATACTTGGCACAACAAGAGGCCCGATAGATATATATAGCATAGGTGGTATGATATTTGTCATGTCCATCTACCGCTATACCGTTCCCTTTATGGTGGTGCTTCCCACCATGCGCAAAATTTCGGCCTCGGTGGAGGAGGCGGCGCGTATGTCGGGTGCGTCACCCTGGCGCGCCATGAGGGACATCACCCTGCCACTTATAACCCCATCAATACTTGGGGCGTCGTTACTTACCTTTATGTTTATTCTGGCCGACTTCGGAGTGTCTGCCGTGCTGGGCTCTCCCGACCGCATCCGCCTTATGACCACCCAGATATACTACATGGTAACCCGTACCGATCTTCCCAATAATCTGCAAATAGCCTCTGCTTACTCGATATTTATTGCACTGTTTGGCCTTGCCGGCCTGTGGGTGCACAACAGGGTGGTAAAAACAAATAAATATGTCACGGTTACAGGAAAAAGCTCCCCGGTAGAGCCAACAAAACTCGGCAAGTGGCGCTGGGTACTGTTTGGTGGACTAATGTTGTTTTTCCTAATCTCTACCTGTGCCCCAATAATAGCCACATTTATAACCTCAATAACAAAGGTGTGGGGTCTGCCTTTTGGAGCGGACAACATCACACTTGAGAACTTTACAACCTTGTTCGGCATACAAAATGTATCTTGGGCTTTTGCCAACAGCCTGTTTTTATCGCTTGTGTCGGCCGTAATAATAACGCTGGTCACCATGATTATAGGCTACATTACGGTGCGTGGAGCAAGCACAGGCATAAAGGGTGTTGGGTTTATGCAAACCATGGTAACACTGCCCTATGCCGTGCCCGGCACCATCATAGCACTGGCCATGATACTTGCATTTTCCCAGCCACTGTTTGGCACCGACATAAGCATATACCGCACCATTTGGATACTGCTAATTGCATACGTTGCCCGCTTTTTAAACCTTGGGTTTAACAACATATGCGGTGCTGTAAGCCAAATAGATACCTCGCTTGAGGAGGCGGCACGCATGTCGGGAGCCTCTAAAATCAAATCGCTCTGGCATGTTACCCTGCCACTGCTGCGCACAAGCCTTATTACCTCTATGTTTTTGGTCATTGCCCCCACATTATCGGAAATTTCGCTGTCGGGCCTGCTGGCCTCCACCAAAACCCAAACCTTGGGCACAATAGTGCTCTCCACCCAGGAGGAGGGGCGCATACTGCGCACGGCGGCATTGGCGATACTGCTTATGATATTTGTAATAATTATTAACTCTGTCTCACGCTGGATAAGCGAACACAAAAAGGCCTAAAACAGTAAAATTAACTTTTGAGAGGTGTGCAAAATGGGTCAACTTACACTTAAAAATATTAAAAAGAATTATGGCAACAACACCGTGGTAAAAGGGGTGTCCCTTGAGGTGGCCGAGGGGGAACTGCTGACCGTTGTAGGACCCTCGGGCTGTGGTAAAACCACAATACTTAGGATGATTTCAGGCCTTACCGAACCGACCGATGGCGTTATTATGGTGGATGGCGAGGTGTTGGCCGACCCGGCTTCGGGCAAACGCTCGGTAGATCCCGAATGTCGTGATTTTGGCATGGTGTTTCAGTCCTATGCAGTATGGCCACACATGAATGTGTTTGACAATGTAGCCTACCCCCTAAAGCTGCGCAAAACTGCCAAGAATGAGCTTGCGCAGGCTGTTACCGATGCACTAAAACTTGTTCACCTTGAGGACTACGCAAAATACATGGTGTTTGAGCTGTCGGGCGGACAACAGCAGCGTGTGGCACTTGCAAGGGCGCTGGTTATGCGCCCTCGACTGCTACTGCTCGACGAACCACTTTCAAACCTTGACGCCGCCCTGCGTGAGGAGATGCGAAGTGAGATAAAGGAGATTCAGCGCACCCTTGGCATAACCATAATCAATGTAACCCATGACCAAATTGAGGCCATGACCATGTCGGACAAGGTGGCAGTAATGAAAAGCGGCGTATTGGTACAGCACGACACCCCGTATAATCTTTACGAACACCCTGTAAACACATTTGTGGCAAAGTTTATAGGCTCTGCAAATATACTGCCTGCAACCCGCACCGCCAACACCCTCCCCGACGACGATGGCATGATGGAGGTAAAGGTGTGTGGGGTATACCCATGCAGGGTGCCGTTTGTACAAAGCGACAAGGCCAAAGGGTTTGTGTCGGTGCGTGCTCATCATGTGGTAAGCGGTAGTGGCTCGCCACTAAAAGGCATGGTCAGCCGCCACCTGTATCAGGGCAATCAAATAGAGTACTACCTTGAGGTGGAGGGTGCCGACACCCTTGTGAGAATGCTTACAGATGTGGGCTTTGATGTGTCGGTGGATGAACAGGTTAGCATAGATATTACCAAGGCGGTGTGGCTGGATGAATGATCAAATAAAGGTTACGGTGCTTGGATGGTGGGGAGCTTTTCCAAAGGCAGGGCAGGCCACCTGTGGCGTGCTGATACAAACCCCACAGGGTCAACTGCTTCTTGATTGTGGCAGTGCGGTGCTGAGTAAATTCTTTGAGGTATCCACGGTGGAACAATTATCGGGGGTACTGCTTTCCCATCTGCATTATGACCATATGGGTGACCTTGGGTGTTTGCAGTACAACACAAACTTTGCCACCCGCATTGGGGTGATGAGCGGGAAACTTCCTGTGTATTCCCCCAAAACCCCCACCGATATGTGGAGTGCAATACAGTACCCCACCACCACAACCACCCCACTTGAGGATGGAATGCGCATAAACCTTGCAGGACTTGAGATAGAGGTGAAAAAGGTTGACCATACGGTGGAGTGTTATGCCTTTGCCATGATGGGATGGGGGAGAAAGATAGTTTACCTTACCGACACCACCGCCCGGGCAGATTTTGCCGACTGGGTGGCAGGGGCCGACCTGCTCATATGCGAGGCTACAATATCCCACAATACCCGTCACTCAACCGGGCTTGGGCATATGTCGGATATCGAAGCCGCTACAATTGCTCGTGATGGAGGAGTAAAACAGCTTTGCCTTTACCACCTACCCGGAGATGGTGACATACCCTTGATGCGCCAAAGGGCGGGGGAGGTTTTTGAGGGGGATTTAGTTACGCCCGATATAAACAATGTGTTTGAGTTTTGCATTAAATAACTGTACAGGGGCAAAACTTAGCGGTTACAACCCACGGAAAATCTCTTTATTTGCACACACTTACCCACCTGCCACCACGGAGGGCTTTGTGGCAAGTAGCAGTGTTTTTCATGGTGTAAGATCGGCAGTAACGCTTTTATAGTTGGCGGATTTTTATATTTTTCAGCCACATTTATTGGTATATATAGCCAATAAAATACCATAAATCTTGGCTATGCTTTTGGCCCGATTTATGGTATTTTTATTAGTAGAATAATAATTAGGGGGAGTTTGACATGGTTGATATCCTAAATTACAGTATAGCTCAAATGGCGGGGCTTTCATTTGATTGCGACTGCCAAAAACATCACAGCCTGCCCATAAAATACATAGAGGTGGGCAGCGGCGTGCTACCCAAGGTTGTAATGATGGCCAAACCATTTTTAGGCAAACCTATTTTGATGGTGAGTGATGAGAATACATTTGCCGCCGCAGGAGAGCAGACCCTAAAGCTACTAAGCGATGCAGGGCACAGTGTGAAATCCTTTGTTTATGCCACTGGAAACGAGATACTAATACCCGACGAAAAGGCGCTGGGTCGGCTTTTTATGGAGTTTGAGGGGGATACAGCCCTAATTGTGGCGGTGGGGTCGGGCACCATTAACGATATGTGTAAATATCTTTCGGCCCGCACTGGGGTGCCATATGTGATTGTCTGCACAGCCCCCTCAATGGATGGCTATGCCGCCGATGGGGCACCCATGATATGTGACGGTTTTAAGATATCCTTTGTGGCTACACTTCCGCTTGGCATTGTTGGCGATACCGACATAATGAAGGAGGCCCCCATTAAGCTAATTTGGGCGGGCTACGGTGATACAATAGGAAAACTTACCGCCCTTGCTGATTGGGCATTGGCGGTAGAAATGCAGGATGAATACTACTGCCCCACCTGTGCAAAGCTGGTGGAAAAGGCTCTGCAAAAGGTCATAGATAACACCGATGGGCTTTCGAGGCGTGAGCCCGAGGCCATAGGTTATCTTGCCCAGGCTCTTATTCTAACCGGGGTGGCCATGGGGCTTATTGGGGTGTCACGTCCGGCCTCGGGGGCTGAGCACATGCTTAGCCACCACTGGGAGATGGATTTTATAGCGGCCGATAAATACCCCGAACTGCACGGAATAAAGGTGGGCATTGCCACACCTGTAATAGCAAGAATATTTGAGCTATTGCGTGAAAGTCTGCCCCAAAAGGCCTACGATGCCTGCCCCAAACCCGACTATGTAAAAGAGTTGTTACGAGGGGTGGGAGCACCCGTACTGCCCAGCGAAATAGGCGTTGACAGGGAGCTGTTTTACCGCTCGCTCATGGAGGGGTGGATGGTGCGCAAGCGATACAGTGTACTGCAATATGCCGTGGAGGCGGGGCAAATGCAGGTCATAGCCCAAACTATAACAAAAGAAATATACGGGTGATTAAATGGATAAAGCAACCGCACTTAAAAATATCGAACTTTTTGTGCTGGATA
Source organism: uncultured Oscillospiraceae bacterium (assembly GCA_964369885.1). Classification (GTDB taxonomy): domain Bacteria; phylum Bacillota; class Clostridia; order Oscillospirales; family Ruminococcaceae; genus Heteroruminococcus. Next base: position 13,372 of record CAYJGQ010000012.1, on the reverse strand, counting down.
TGGATGGCACATTTTATCTTGGAGATAGGCTCATTGAGGGCTCGCTTGAGTTTTTAAGCAGGGTGGAGGAGAGCGGACGAAAATTTGTGTTTTTTACAAATAACTCCTCCAAAAGCCCCGAGAGCTACCGCGAGAAACTAAAAAGCATGGGCTGCAAAACAGAAAAAGGTCAGGTGCTGACCTCGGGGGATGTAACGCTGGCTTACCTAAAAAAGACATATCCCCAAAGCAGGGTATACCTTGTTGGCACACCACTGCTGGAGGACAGCTTTAGGCAGGGGGGCATAAACCTTGTGCAGGACAGCCCCGACATAGTAGTGGTGGGATTTGACACCACGCTGACCTACCAAAAGCTGTCGGAGGCCTGTACATTTATACGCGGCGGTGCCACCTTTTTGGCCACACACCTTGATATTAACTGTCCCACAGAGGATGGATTTATACCCGACTGCGGCGCCATGTGCGCCCTGATTGAAATGTCCACCGGGGTAAAGCCCAAATATCTTGGCAAACCCTTTGCCGAAACGGCCGAGATGGTGCTGGAACTTACAGGCGCAAAGCGTGAAAATGTGGCATTTGTGGGTGATAGAATATATACCGATGTGGCCACGGGTGTAAACAATGGCTCCACCGGCATACTTGTGCTCACGGGCGAGGCTACGATGGAGGATGTAGCTGCCTCGGATGTAAAACCAAGCTGTGTGTATGACTCGCTTTTTGAGATGTCGAAGTATTTATTTTGTGAGTGACTCCACTGATGCATTGTGTCCAAGGTGGGTAGTGGTGGGTGTGGGTGGGGCGGCGGCTTTGCCCCGTAAGGGGGGCACTGCCACGGGCAGGGGCAACTGCCGTCCAAGCGTAGCGAGGACAATGGGCAGTAAAGCCGTAGCCACACCATCACCGAAGATGTACTTATAATCAGTCAAGTGAGGAAGGTTTTACCCACGGCCAAAGGCCGTGGGGTGTAAAAGTTTTGGTCCGGCTTTTTCAAAAGATGGCAGAGGTGTGGGGACAGCTTTTCCACGGTTGTGGTCTTCTGCATGGGTGACATTGCGGTATATTCACCACAAAAACAGGTGATTAGATTAGCAAAATACAGGGAGGTAAGCGAAGTGAGGGTAGCGATTGGTTGTGACGAGGCGGCATTTGACATGAAGGAAACCCTAAAGGCCTTTATTATTAAAGAGGGGCACGAGGTGGTTGACTGTGGTACATATAATACCGATCCGGTGTTATATCCCGATATAGCCGCCAAGGTGTGTGAGCATATTACAAAAGGCGACTGCCAGCGTGGGGTGCTAGTTTGTGGCACCGGCATAGGCATGGCCATGACGGCCAATAAGATGCCTGGAATTCGTGCGGCGGTCTGTCATGATCCGTTTTCCACCGAGCGCTCGGTGCTTAGCAATGATGCCCATGTATGCTGCATGGGGGCAAGGGTAATAGCTCCACAGCTTGCAACATATCTTCTGGGTATATGGCTAAAGCTGAAATTTGCAGGTGGCCCCTCGGCCGAGAAAATTGAGCGAATTACCCATTACGAAAACAGGTTCATCTAAATAAAAGAGCATGAGGCCGACGCCTTGATGTGCAACAGGCAGTGTACAGATAGCTTTAATTTTTGGGATTTAGCGAACGAAACTCCAAAAAGGAGGACTGTATATGTATGATGTGGTTATAATAGGAGGCGGTGTGAGTGGGTGCGCCATTGCAAGGGAACTGTCCCGCTACGAGCTGAAAATATGTGTTGTAGAGCGTGAGGAGGATGTATGTTGTGGCACCTCCAAGGCCAACAGCGCCATTGTACACGGTGGATTTGATGCCCCCCACGGCAGTTTGATGGCACGACTAAATGTATTGGGTAGCGGTATGATGCCGGGGCTCTCTCAGGAACTTGAGTTTGACTACCACCAAAATGGCAGTCTGGTGCTATGCTTTGATGAAAACGACCGCCCCGACCTTGAGCGCCTGCTTCAAAACGGCAGGCAAAACGGGGTGGAAGGGCTGCGCATAATTGAGCGTGAAGAACTGTTGGAGCTTGAGCCCAACATAAATGATGATGTGGTTGCAGCACTTTATGCCCCAACGAGTGGGATAGTGTGTCCCTTTGGCCTTACGGTGGCACTGGCCGAAAATGCCGCGCAAAATGGGGTGGAATTTTGCTTTGACACCCGTGTTATAGGCTTTACAAAACTTACAGATAGTTGGATTGTGCGCACCCAAAGTGGCGATATTAGCTGTCGTGCTGTGGTAAATGCGGCAGGGGTGTATGCAGGCGAGCTGCACAACATGGTGGCTACGGATAGACTGAAAATCACCCCACGCCGTGGGCAGTACCTGCTGTTTGACAAGAGCGCAGGTGGGCATGTGCGCCACACGGTATTTCGTCTGCCCGGAAAAATGGGCAAGGGTGTATTGGTAACCCCCACTGTGCATGGCAATTTGTTGGTGGGCCCCACCGCCGAGGATATTGAAGACCCGGAGGGGACAAATACCACCGCACAGGGTATGCAAAGTCTGCTGAAAAAGGCCGAACAATCGGTAAAAAACCTGCCAAAAGGCGAGGTGATTACAAGCTTTGCAGGGCTTCGTGCCCATGAGTCGGGTCACGAGTTTGTAATAGAGGCAGTAAAGGGAATACCGCTATTTATGGACTGCGCCGGCATAGAGTCACCGGGGCTATCGGCCGCGCCTGCCATTGGGGTGTATGTGGCACAAAAACTTTGTGAAATAATGGCACTAAGGGCAAAACCCGACTGGCAGGCAGGGCGCAAGTGTATAACAAACTTGGCCAAATTGCCAAAAGATGAGAGGGCAAAACTAATAGCCAGTGACCCCACATACGGCAATATAATTTGCCGATGCGAGCAGATAAGCGAGGGGGAAATTCTCGAGGCTATACGCCGCACCCCGGGCGCACGGAGTCTGGATGGGATAAAACGACGTGTGAGGGCCGGCATGGGGAGATGTCAGGGGGGATTTTGCTCCCCGCGTGTAATGGAGATTTTGGCAAGGGAACTTGGCCTTGATGATATAGAGCTTACAAAATCAGGGGGAGAATCAGCCCTTTTATGCCCCACAGCAGAGGGGAGGAGTCCTGATGGAGAGGTATGATTTGGTCATTGTGGGGGGCGGGCCTGCAGGGCTTGCCGCCGCCATTTCGGCATATGATGCAGGATGCCGCAGTATGCTAATGCTTGAGCGAGACCGTGAACGCGGCGGTATACTGGGGCAATGTATACATAATGGGTTTGGTCTTCACACCTTTGGAGAAGAGCTGACCGGCCCCGAGTATGCCCAAAGATATATTCAGGAACTAAAAAAACGGGAAATTCCCCACAGGCTGGGAACAATGGTTGTCGATATTTCGCCCGATAAGGTCATAACGGCCATAAGTGGGGAGCGTGGACTGCAAGAGATAGCGGCCAAGGCCATAGTGCTGGCCATGGGCTGTCGCGAGCGCAGCAGAGGGGCACTTAGCATACCGGGATACCGCCCGGCAGGCGTATACTCGGCCGGGACGGCACAGCGACTTGTAAACATAGAGGGCAAGCTACCGGGGCGCAGGGTGGTAATACTCGGCTCGGGGGACATAGGGCTAATAATGGCACGGCGCATGGTGCTGGAGGGCGCACAGGTGGAGGCGGTTGTGGAGCTCATGCCGTTTTCGGGGGGGCTTGTAAGAAATATTGTACAGTGCCTCGACGATTTTTCCATACCCCTGCTTTTGAGCCACACCGTTACCGACATACAAGGTAAAAGACGTGTTGAGGGGGTTACGGTGGCGCAGGTTGATGAAAATCGACAGCCCATACAGGGCACCGAGCGCCATTTTGACTGCGACACCCTTCTGCTTTCCTGTGGGTTAATACCTGAAAATGAGCTTAGTTTTGGTATGGGGGTGAAGATAAATCCCATAACCAATGGCCCGACGGTAAGCGATGATTTGCAAACCTGCATAGATGGGGTTTTTGCGGCAGGCAATGTGCTACATGTGCACGACCTTGTCGATTTTGTATCCGAGGAGGCAGCACTGGCAGGAAGAAGCGCCGTGGCCTATATAAATGCACCCCATTGTAGCCCTGGCAGAAGGCAGGACGTTGAAATTACCTGCCATGGTGCGGTGCGCTACACCGTGCCCTCAAGCGTTAGGGTGGACGAGGTAAATGAGGATATAGTGGTGCGCTTTAGGGTGAGCGAGGTGCTTAAAAACTGCTATGTAAATGTAAAGTTGGACGGTAGCAGTGTTATTCACAAGCGACATCTTGTTATGGTGCCGGGTGAGATGCAGGAATTTAAGCTTATGGCCAAAAAGCTGAGGGAACACCCACAACTTTCAAAGATAGATGTCTATATAGAGGGGGGAGCGCAGTGAGTGTAGGGGAGATTATTTGCATTGGTTGTCCGCTGGGATGTCGTATGCAGGTGAGGGTCGAGAATAATAGGGTGACAGAGGTAAGCGGCAACACCTGCCGCAAGGGAGATAGCTATGCCCGCCAGGAGGTAATCGCACCCACCCGCACCCTAACCGGCACGGTAAGAATAAGCGGCAAAGCGCAGGCCACAATGCTGCCATGTAAGACGGCAAAACCTGTGCCAAAGCAAAAGCTGTTTGAGTGTATGGCAGAGCTAAAAGAGATCACCGTTAAGCCTCCGGTAGTCATGGGAGAGGTGATAAGAGAGGATATAGGCGGTACAGGGGTTGCACTTGTGGCCACTAAATCTGTGGGGACCTTGGAACAAAAATAGTCGGTGGACTAAAATACGCTAATACGCTCACAAAAGCGGCAGTTTGAATAAACCTGCATTATGCACATGGTGTAGGGCTATAAAACGGTTAAAGAAAAAAACTGTTATACCATGGCTTGACTTTGAGCTTATAATGGTGTAACCTTGTAAAGTCGTCAAACCGTGGGGAGCTGTGGTGGCGATACGGTTTTGCCGGTAAGAGGGATTATTGAAGGTGCATTTAAGGCGTCTTCTAAAACACAACTAAATACGATGAAGTCCGGTGAGATTCCGGCACTGTCCCGCAACTGTGATGCCCAATAGGGTTAGTCAGATCTCATTTAATGAAGAAGTCTCGATGAAAGACAACTTTAAGAGGAAGGGTAAATGCCCTTCCTTTTTTATTTTTGAGGAGGAGTTATGAAAGGTTTTATTAAGGTAGGAATTATAGTAGGGCTGTTCCTAATGATATCGATAGGGGCAAACGCCCAGTCGGTAAAAGGACACATTAGGATAAGTGATGAGAGTGTAGATATTCAGGAGCGGGTGGAGCTCGATGTAGATGCAGGGGCCTCTGAAGCGATATTTGATGAGCTGGAAACAGGTACGGTAACAGGAATTGACGCCTTGGTTGAGGCGGTGTATTTTAACCTGTTTGATAAGGATATGGACCCAAGTAGCATAACCGAGCAAGAAAAGAATAGCGTTCTTGAAAAAATGGGGAAAACAACACAGTCCGCTGGTTGGATATCTGAGCTGTATGGGCTGGATAAAGGGAGTAATTTTAGTTGGCTGTTTTCTAATAAAAACAGCACTCCAATGGACACTATATCATCGCATGTTTTACAGGATGGGTTTGATCTATGGATTTATTACTGTGACTGGTCGGTTTCTTTTAGAGGTTCTTTTGAGGGTGTGCCCGATACTGTGGATGAAGGGGACAACTTTACTGTTGTATTAAAGGCAATATCTATAAATGATGAGATGTGGGGAACCGTTAATAATAATCCCATCAAAGGTAAGGTTTTAATAGATGGGAAAACTTTTGCTTGTAATGACAATGGCGAGGCGGTTATATCAGGAATAGGGCCCGGGGTTTATAAAATAAAGGCAGAGTGGGAAAATAGTTTAGGATTTAAGTTATTATCTCCCATAGCCACAATAGAGATAACAGGGGATACAGATAGCATTAGTTTTACCGAAGCCTATGAGGACATGGTAGCGGTTTACAAAGCATTGGAGCTAAAGAATGAAAATGACTCGGACATTGATATGTTTTGGGACATGCTTGCAAAGCAGGCTTTAGGCCTTAATTCATACATACCTATTGATTTTAACGAAATGGACTACTCTACGGATAGTCAAAGGTTAGCTAAAATTTTAATAGCTATGCTTAATAATGGTTTTGACATCACAACCAAGGTTAGTAGTGAGGGTTCTATACTTGATGTTATCGATAACAGGAATAGCGCAGGCCACTTTAGCGATTCTCCTGTAGCTACCGAGCAGGTTTGGGTAATTATGGCCCTGTTGTTGGCAGATCAGGAGGTTGATTTAGATGTATGGGACGCATTGATTGCCATGCAGAACAGTGACGGCGGATTTGGGTATGGTTCATGGTCTGATATAGCTACCACAAGTTGGGTGCTATCTGTTTTGGAAATGGGTGGTGTTGAGAATGACACCTGTGTGGAAAAGGCCAAGGCATATATACAGTCTAATTTAGATAATGCTAAGGCAATAAATGACTCGAGTTCAATCAGTGCCTATATTTCCTACTTAGTTCTTTCTAAACAAGATACAGGCGATTTAGTAGAATTTTTAATTGATAACGCATATAGGGATAGTGGCTTTTTATGGGGGGCTGATCCTAATAGTTTTGCAACGTCTACCTGTTCTCAGATGCTGGGGGAGTTAAACAATGGATCTGTATACCTAAACTTTAAGTCCTTCCCCGGAGAAACTACCACCGACCCTGCTCCAAGCACTGAAGAGGGTAATGTTTACAATGAAGAAACTACCTATAATGAATCAAATGAAACCGTTACAGAAACAAGGACCGAAGAGAATATTTCATACAACGAGTACATTTATGGCGCATCTGCAACTATTGAGGATGTACTGATTGAAGGGTCTGTTATTGAGATTAGCGGATTTGATAAAGTATTAAAGATAATGGTATGGGGACTTTTGATGGGGCTTGTCATAATGGCGGCTAATCTTATGGTAAGAAGAAGCCCCACTGCGGTTCGTGTTTTTGCTGTTTTGCTACTTATAATCAGTGGGTTTGTTTTGTTTAGAGTGGTTGCAGACATGACATTTGATACAATTAAAATGGAAATACCTGCTCGTGCAGTTCAGTTAGAGTATAACCAATTGGACCTCCCGGGTGAGAATGAGACAGGCACTCGGAGTGAGGAAACCTTTGAAGAGGTCAGAACCGAGCAGCATCAAACCCAGTCAGAGTCTGATGTTACTTCAGAATCTGATGTGGCGCAGGTAACGCTAATTGTAGAGGGTCCCGACGGAATTATATTTGATGAGCAGTGCACCATTATGGAGGGGGACACGGTGTTTGACTTGACCAAGCGAGCCCTAATAGCTGAGGGCTTAAAGTATTCAGGTTTTGGTGATTTTGTGTATATTACCGAGATTGCGGGAATAAAAGAAAAAGACTACGGGCCGATGTCGGGCTGGATTTACACAGTTAATGGTGATGAGGCAGGAGTTGGGTGTGGTCAATACAAAATCGAGGAATCGGACAAGATTGTTTGGGAGTATCAGACAGATAATTGACACAGGGGGCTCCTGCCAAATAAGCTTAGTAGGTGGTAATGTTGCAAGGTGTTAAAATATGCTAAGATAGTGGGCGTGCGCAGACTGTCGGTAGGGGAATTATGGCAAGAATAGGCTATGGGTTTACAAAAACCTCACATAACTCACAAAAAACTATCAAGGTAATTGTTGACAAATACATGCGGTTATGCTATAATCGTGAAAACTTGAGGACGCAGAATAGTAACAGGGAAGACCCTTTCAGAGAAATGTCGGTTGGTGCAAGACATTAAGGAAGTTGACCTTGTGAACTCACTGCCGATGAGGCTGTACCGAACGTATTGTGTAGGTATAGACGGGCTCACCCGTTATAGTGATAGGGTATGATAGTATCCGATGAGTGGCATTGTTACAATGCAATGAAGAGTGGTACCGCGGAAGCTTTTTTTCTTTCGTCTCTTCTGTCCAACTGGGCAGAAAAGACGGAAGTTTTTTTATGCCTGAAAACAAAAAAAGAAAGCAGGTAAAAAACATGAATTCAAAGATCAAAACCCCATTTATGCTGGCCTTTTCGGTTGGTGCGGTACTTTTTTCGGCCCATGCAGGAGGAGGGTTTGCCTCGGGAAACCAGGCAAACACTTATTATGTAAGCCTTGGTTGGAGCGGTATTATATCGGCCGTGGTTGCCATGCTACTTTTAACGCTTACCATGCGACAGGCCATGATTATGTATAATTCACGTGGACTGACATCATACAAACAACTGTTTGAAACCCTTTACCATCCCTTTGGAAAACTCGTGTGGTTATTTGAACTTTTCTTTTACATTATGGTTTTAATGGCTGTTGCGGCAGCAATTTCGGGGGCAGCCTCGGCCATTGGGTCATACTTTAACATTGCCTACAACATTGCTCTTTTGTTAGTAGGTGCAGTAATACTGACCCTTACCATTTTTGGGGCAAAACTGGTTCGTGCGGCCTCAACAATCATGGGCTTTATAATACTGACCTGTGCCGTTACCATTTACACAGTGGGCATAGCCCGTGGCGGCAATTTGATGGAAATGCTACAGGCCGACTTTACCACAACAGGATTTATGAACATGCCAAATGCAGTTTTAAACGCTTTCACATATGCAGGATTTCAGTGTGTCACACTGCCTGCAATGGTAAGCTGTGCCACACCACTTAAGAGCGAGGGGGGCTGTAAAAAAGCTATGTGGATCTCATTTGCGCTTAACACAGTGGCTCTTGTGCTATCAATATTTATGCTTTTTTCTTGGCAGGGTGTGTACACCCAAGCAGAGGGCGGCACAACCCTTCCCACATTGACAGCCTGTACAGCCATGGGCATAGACTGGCTAACAGCTGTCTATGGAATTTGTCTGTTGCTTTGCCTTGTTTCAACCGGTGTAACCACAATTTTTGGCTTTACAGCTCGTTTTGAAAAACTCAGCATCTTTGCAAAAATTCGTTCCTCTCATCTACGCAGTGCAATTGTATCTACATTTATCATCGTGCTATCCATGTCAATTTCACTGGTGGGTCTTTCAAACATCATAAAGTACGGCTACGGGTATTGTGGTTATCTTGGCATTATCACCGTTGTTATTCCTTTCTTGACGGTTGGTGTTTATAAAAACAGAAAATATATTAAAGAAAATGGTTTTGGGGAAAATAAGGCCCAATCTGTACAAAACAAAAAAATTGCTTAAAGGAGAATTACTATGCATACAATGGTATTTCCGGGATACACAATAGGACAGGATGCATATGAGGCGGTGGCTAATATATGCCAAAAAAGTGGCAAAAAGGTTGCTATTATTGGAGGCAAAACCGCTCTGTCGGTGGCCGAAAAGAAGATTGTCGGGGCAATTTCCGGCTCGTCCCTTGAGAGCATAGGCACATTTTGGTATGGCGGTGAGGCCAGCGATGAGAATATTGAGATGCTACGGGAAAAAACAAAGCAGGCCGACATGTTTTTTGCCGTGGGTGGCGGTAAGGCCATTGACACCGTAAAGGTGCTGGCTCAAACCGAAGGCAAGGACTTATTTACCTTTCCCACCATTGCCTCAACCTGTGCGGCAACAACCGGGCTTGGTATTTTATATCATCCTAATGGTAGTCTTTCGCGCTATTCCTTTTCCGATATTTTCCCAAACCACATATTTATAGACACCGATATTATTGCTACTGCTCCCGAAAAATACCTTTGGGCAGGAATAGGCGACACTATGGCAAAGCATTATGAATCTACCATCTCCTCACGAGGGCATAATGTTTTGCATTCGGATGGCATGGGGGTGGCTTTGGGGCATATGTGTGCATCGCCCATGCTGCACTACGGCAAACAGGCCATGCAGGACTGCAAAACACATACCGTGTCCGAGGCCTTAACCCAAACAATTTTAGGCATAGTTATTACCACAGGACTTGTATCAAATCTTGTTCAGGTCGACTACACCACAGGCCTTGCGCACGCCATATACAACGGTTTTACCGTTCTTAGCAGTACCGAGGAATACGGCCACCTGCACGGTGAGATTGTGGCGTATGGAATTTTGATTATGCTGAGCATTGATAAGCAGTACGAGGCACGGGACCGCATAATTGAGTTTTATAGTGAAATAGGTCTACCACGCTGCCTTAAGGATCTTCATGCTACGCCCGATGACCTGCTAAAGGTGACCGAAAAAGCATTTGCAGGCATTGACATAAGGGTGTTTCCCTATCCTGTAACCCACGAAATGGTGGTAAATGCCGCCATAGAGCTGGATAATTTGGCGAGGGGTTAATAGGCTAAATCCTAATAAGCATGTCGACAAGTAGTCGACATTAAGATAAGTTCAAAGGGGCTTCACATTAATGTGAAGCCCCTTTGAATTTATTAACTTGGTTTTTGATGAATTTTTTAGATTAAAATACCCTTAGTTTACAGGAAGGTTGGATAGTATTCCCTGGAAATTTTTAATTCCCTCTAAGGTTTTGCCATTCCCCTTTATTTGAGAAATAGTGTCCTTGGCTTCATCAATAGTCAGACCCTTGGCAGCGGCAAAATCGTTCAACATACCCTCAAAGTTTATCTTTGCCTCCTCAAGTGTAATTCCCTTGGCATCCAGCTCTGCTTTAATATTTTGCAGACCATCGACAGATTTTCCGCTTTCCTTAAACTCGGCCAGCTGCGCCTGTGCCTCCTCTACGGTGATACCATGCTTTGCCGCAAATTCTTCAAGCTTGCCGCTGAAGTTAGACTTTGCCTCCTCTAAGGTAATTCCTTTTTCGTCAAGTCGCTCCTTGACACCTTTAAGGCCCTCAGCGGTCATGCCACTGGCACGGAACTCCTCAAGAGTCATGCCTGTTTTTACATTTAGAGTATTTTCAGTGTCGGTATCTGCTGCAAAGGCAGTAACCCCTGTACCCCCAACTGCCAGTAGTCCTGCAAGTGCAAATGCTGTGATTTTCTTTGTAAACATAATGATGCTCCTTTCGTCCAGGGTTGTCGATTTGTTTTTGTGTTGATGTGCACCCTGTGACTAAAGTATAAAATAAACACAGGTGGAAAAGCATCGGTTAAAAATAGGCAAAACATAGGCAAGTTGATAGTGAGGGTTTAATTAAAAATTGTCTTATGCTATTATTTACATGAGGTGATTTTATGAAAATATATATTGCGGATGATGAAAAATCTATAAGAGATATAATTAGTAGTTTTCTTAAAAATAGTGGGTATGAGGTTTTAGCCTTTGAAAATGGGGATGATTTGCGTATTGAATTTCTTAAAAATCCTTCCGATATGGTTATATTAGATGTCATGATGCCGGGTACCGACGGTGTGAGAATTTGCTCACAAATCAGAGAACAAAATAATGTACCTATAATAATAGTATCAGCAAAGGACAGTGAACTTGACCGCATAACAGGCATTACCATGGGTGCAGATGACTATTTAGTAAAACCTTTTGCTCCAATGGAGCTTGTGGCCAGGGTTAATTCTATTTTTCGCAGGATGTCGTTTAGTGATGCCACAAAGGCGAAAAATATTCTCTGCTATGGTGATGTAGAAATTGATATTGCAATGAAAAAATGCACTGTAAATGGAGAAAAATTTGATGTAACACCAACTGAATTTGCCTTGATGGCATATATGTTTGAACATTGTGACAGGGCGGTTTCCAGAGAGGAACTTCTAAAAGATGTATGGAAGTTTGACTATGACGTAGATACAAAGGCCTGTGACGATGTCCTAAAACGACTGCGCAAAAAGCTTGTTAAAACTACAGTTAGAATTACCGCTGTGTGGGGATTTGGCTTTAAGCTGGAAATGGAGGAATGAAATGCAAACAATTAGAAAGAGAATATCGCATCCTTTCCTGATAATCATTATTTTAATTCCCATAACCATTTTAATACTATTTAATGTTATCGTATATGCTTATTCTAAAGCCCAGGCCCAAGAGGATTTACTGGACGCCGTCAATGAAATTGCTACTAATTTAAGTCAGAATAATTTTGAACTTCCTAATGCACCGAACCAAAGCCTTGAAAGACCGAATTTACTGTTTTCCGGTTCCAATGAGAATTTAATAAAAATGGGGAGCCTTATTAACAATCAAAGTCATAGCTCTTCGGCTGAACTAATTGTATTTAATAGAAATGGTGAGCTTTCAAAAATATTTAATGATGAGAGCTTTGTGACTGATGAAATGGCAGATTTATTGTATGCCAAGACCGAGGAGATACCCTTGGGAGAAATCGGATCGGTTAGGGTTGGGCGGGACACTATTTATGTGGTTGAGGTTGATTATCAAACACAAACAATGAGCGATAAGGTGGTATATGTATCAAAAGGGCTTGTAATTGATGAATTTGTAACGTCGGTAAATATTGTCCTTATTTTTGTGTCGGTTGTTGTTACGGTAGTGGCGTTATTTGTTTCTACAAGGGTTGCAAATGCCATTGCAAAGCCCATAGAGCTTTTGACAGCGCAGGTTGAAAATATGAAGTCTGATGAAATAGTGATAACCCAAAGTAAAAGCGATAGCCTTGAGCTGCAAAAATTAGCTGCTGAAATAAATGCACTAAATAGGCGTATATATCATCATGATCAATCGCAAAAAAAATTTTTGCACAATGCTTCTCATGAACTGCGCACACCGCTTATGAGCATACAAGGTTATGCCGACGGTATTGAAATGGGGATTTTTGATGACGTACGTAGTACGGCACACCTCATTTCTGAGCAAAGTAAACGCTTGACAAAACTTGTGGACAGCCTTTTATCCCTTGCAAGGGCTGAGAATTTTAGTGCAAACAAAAAGCTTGAAAAACTAAACCTTGGCGAGCAACTGCTTGATCTTATAAATAGATATAACGGGTATGCTGTTTCAAATAATATTGAGATAGTGGCAGATATTGCCGACGAGCTATTTGCAAATTCTAATGGCGAGCTTTTGTCGGGGGCGGTTGGCAATATAATTTCTAATGCTGTTAGATATGCCAAAACAACCGTAAATATTTCGCTTAAAGTAAGAGGCAAAAGCGCCATAATAACCGTAAGAGATGATGGGAACGGAATAGAAAATACAGATAAAATATTTAATAGATTTGCCAAGGGTGAGGATGGGAATTTTGGGTTAGGTCTTTGCATTGCAAAAACATCTACCGATATGATGAACGGTGAAATTAAGGTGTATAATGACAATGGAGCGGTTTTTGAGATTATACTTGATTTAATGCAGTGCCGCAGTTCACCGTTATAATCGCACCGGCTTTTTAACCGTTTTTTCTGTGCTTTACAGCTCATATATGCCACATAATATTTAATAGACAGATACCCCCAAATATGCTAAAATAGACAAATCATATGAAAA
>CAYJGQ010000011.1:1646-29726 GCA_964369885.1 uncultured Oscillospiraceae bacterium | reverse complement strand
TACGGGGGATTGCCCTTGTGTCCCGGCATGTGAAAGGGTGCACGGGATTTATTTTGTATTTCCTGCATGGCCAAGAAAAGGGGTGTGCTCATGACGGGCCTCCAAATACTAAGGGGTTGTTATGGGGCATGGTGCAAAATAAGCCCTATAATGCTACCCCCGAAGTTTGCGAAGTTTTGTGTGAAACCACAGCGCCATATTTACAAGCTTTAGGGTAAATGGGCGGTACACAAGGTCAAATTCTCCTGCAAGCTCGTCAAGGCGGCCACCAAAACCACGCTTAAACTGGTAAAGGCCATACATGTGGCCACCCTCCTCAAGGTTTCCCGAAACCCCCTGAAAGTCGTACACAGTGGCATTGGTGTTTGCCGCCCAGCGTATCATCTCCCACTGCATTAGGTGGTTGGGCATTACCTCACGGTGTTGGTTGTCCGAAGCGCCGTACACATAGCAAACCTTGCCTGCGTAGTTGGTGGTGATGGCACCGCAAACCGCCTGCCCCTTATAAAAGCCCATGTAAAGGCGCGCATGCTGCCCAAGGGCCTTGAGAAATCCCTCAAAATAGGATTTGGGGCGGGTGGGAAAACCGTCACGGCGACCTGTTATCTCCATAAGGCGGACAAATTCATCAAGATGCTCGGGTCCTGCAACCTTTATTTCAACCTCGTTTTTCATGGCTATGCGCACCTTGCGCCTACAGCTCTGGTTTAGGTTCATAAGGAGCTGTTCCTCGTCACGCCCCTCAAGGTAAAGGCGGTAGTTAAAACGGGCCTGTATACCCTCAAAGCCGTCGGGGCCGTAGCTGTGCTTAAAGCCCAGCGCCTTAAGGTTTTGCACTGCGGTATCATCGCTCATAAATATCTCGGGGTCAAGCTTTAGGGCGTAGGATTTATGCTGTGTGGCCAGCTGTTTTGCCCCCTGCATGAGGTCGGCCAGGGTGGCGGTGTCGGCAAGGTCACAAACAGGGCCACGGGGGGAGTAAAGCAGGGTTGTGCCCAAAAAGGGTATGCGCTGAATTAGTAGCAACATGCTTCCCTTTATTTCACCCTGTTCATCCCGAGAAATTACAGCCTTCCAGCCCCAGTTGCTTTTGACCTTGGGCCAACAAAGCGACTGGGTAAAACCGCCCAAGGGGTGGGTCTTTACAAAGTTTTCGTATTGGTCATATCTATCGGGTGTTAAAAATTCCACCGAAAAATCCTCTCCTTCTTGGCTGTCGTGGTGGGTGTCTTTTAGCAGTATGAGCCACAGCGGTCGGCTTATACGCTTTTGTGAGAGGATAAAACCTCTGAAATTTTATCAACATCTACGCCCTTGTCGGCCGAAAGACGCTCCTGTTCAAGATAAGGGGAAAGTCCACGCAGGTTAAAGGCTTTTTTTGTGCCGCCTGTCACCAAAAAATCGCCACGATTGTGGGTGGACACCGCAATGCCATCAATGGCCATGCCAAAAATTTTATGGGTCGACAGTATCTCACGAATTACCACGGCGCAGTCCTCGTTGTGGGTTAGGGGGTTGGGGTAACTGCCCACACGCAGGGTGGCCTCCTCGCGCTTGTTAAAGGTGTTGCAGACCCACTGTTTGTCATCAAGCTGGCCGTAGTAGTCGCCACGCCCCACAAGGTCGGTTACAAGCAAAAGGCCAAAGTGCCCCACAAGTACGTGGTCAACCGTGACGGTTTTGCCGCCATGGCTCAGGGTGAGGTTGTCCAGCACCTTGAAGCGGCGCAACAGTGCAAAACGGCGCAAAACGGCCGATACGCGTTTTCTTAGCCTAACAGGGTTTTTAATGCCCTTCCAGGTTAGGCTGACTATTAGGAACACAAGGCATAAAAAAGCAAAGATAATGGCATATAGGTTTTGGGATAGGTAGTTTAGGGTATCTTGATTCACGTTATTATTCTCCTTATTAATTTGCTGAGGGTAATTGTACCACAAAAGGGGGATTTTGCAAATAAAAAGGCCATATTTTGGTGCAAAATGTGAACAAACTGAAAGCAAATAGGCACTTTGCTTGACACCCTCATATAAAAGGGTATAATTGTAATTGGGTATGTCTGCTTGTGGGCATACTGCATATATACCGTAAATGCTAAAGGAGCTTTTATTGATGCTTATAAGAAAGAAAGCCACCACTGCAATACCGGGTGATGGACAAAAAGGTAAATTTCCGCTTTTTGCGGTTTTGATTATTTTGCTATCCATAGCCCTGCTGTTTGGGCTGTCCAGATTTGTATATAACGAGGATGACGAATCACTTTCGGCCATGACGGCCGACTTTTCCGGCATGGATGCACAGGCTGTGCTGGATGCCATATACGCCGACAATCAGGTAAAGGAGCTTGAGGCTCCCTCGCCCCGGCTTTTGGACGAGCAGTACGGCCTGAGCACAGATATGTATGTGGATATTTACGCACAGCAGTCCAGCGGCCGCTACGGTGTGGCCGATGTGTTTATTGTTCTGCCTGTGTACGGCCACGAGGACGAGGTGCGCGAGGCACTTGAGCAGATTAAAAACAGCCGTATAGTGGAGTTTTCAAATTACGACGTATACAGTGCGCTGGAGTACGCCGAGGATGGACAAATATTTGAGGTGGGTGGGCATATCTGCCTTGTTATGATTGAAAATGCCGACGAGGCACGAGCCATAATAGAGTCGGCGCTGGGCGGCGGCTAAACCCTGTGGCAGAGGAGCTGCCGGGGTGATGGGATGGCCAAAGGCCGTTATGGCAGGCGCAGGTCATGGCTTGGGAGCAGGTGCAGTGGTGTGAGACTGCATGAGAGCTCCCGACAAACAGCAAGACCTGTGGACAACGGGGGAGTATCCCCCGAAAATACTTTTGAGGGTGTGTGGGGTGTAACTTTGCACCCAGGCCCTCTAAAAGACACAATACAATTAAATATGATTTTACTAAGCTGGGGCTATAACAACACTGCTTTGCGCAAACACCTAATCGTGGTTTTATCCGGGCAATGCTTGGCAGGCAGGTGCATTTGTTTGCCTTAAAATAGGGGGAATATCCAACAATTACCAAATACAGCGTGCCACAGTGGCCAGGGTGCGGATATAAAAATTAAAGCATAAACATGAAAACACATCGATGCAACCCCCCTAAGAAGAAATAAAATGACCTAAAGTGTCGGAGGTGCTACCGTGACAAAGGGCCTGATTTACACTGACGAGAGAATGTGCTCGGGGTGTAATAAGTGCATACTAAAATGCCCGGTGGGGGCAAATCACGCCGTATGGGACGGCGGAAAAAATGTAATTAAAGTTGATGAGGCGCTGTGTGTAAACTGTGCAGAGTGTCTGGTGGTTTGTGACCATGAAGTAAGGCTGTACAGGGATGATACGGCAAGGTTTTTTGATGACCTTGAGGCAGGGGTGGAGATAAGCGTTATAGCCGCCCCGGCCGCGCGCACCAACTTTCCGAAGCTTGGCAGACTTTTTGGCTTTTTAAAGTCACGTGGTGTGCGACTGATTTACGACGTTTCCTACGGTGCCGATATATGCACATGGGCCTACATAAAAACCATACAGCAGCAAGGCATCACCACTATGATTGCACAGCCATGTCCTGTAATTGTGGACTACATAGAAAGATTTCGTCCAAACCTAATACCCCAACTTGCGCCTGTGCAAAGCCCGGCCATGTGCACAGCCATATACCTTAACAAATATCGTGATGTGAGGGATAAAATTGCTTTTTTGTCCCCCTGCATTGGCAAAAAATCGGAGTTTATAAGCCCCGACACCCACAACAGCATATCATATAATGTCACCTATAAGGGCCTTGTGGAACACCTCGAGGGGGTGGGGGTAAATCTTGAGGATTTCCCCGAGCTTGGTTTTGATAACCTTGATGGCTCGTGGGGGTTTACCTTCTCGCGTCCGGGTGGCCTGCGTGAAAATGTGGAGCTATACCTTGGGCAATCGGTTTGGGTAAAGCAGATTGAGGGGGTGGAGAATGTGGGTGTGTATCTTGATGAATATGCCGACGACCTTGCAAATGGGCACCCCCTGCCACTGCTTGTTGATGTGCTAAACTGCACCCACGGCTGTAATTTGGGCACAGGAACCCTTAAAAATATCCCACAAAATAATATTGATCATAATATAAACAGTAGCAAGAGCCGTGTGTCCAAGCAGGAGGGCAGGGCGGTGTTCGAGAGCTTTGACAGGGCGCTGAACCCCCAAGATTTTGTGCGCAATTATACCGATCGAAGCGACGAGGTGGCCTCAAACAACATGGGGGATGTCATGTCGGTTT
The DNA here is from genome assembly GCA_964369885.1 of uncultured Oscillospiraceae bacterium. GTDB lineage: Bacteria > Bacillota > Clostridia > Oscillospirales > Ruminococcaceae > Heteroruminococcus. Next base: position 25,456 of record CAYJGQ010000011.1, on the reverse strand, counting down.
ACCGTGATCTTGGCAAGTTGACCGAGGAGGACAAAAACGTAAACTGCTTTTCCTGCGGTTATGGCAGTTGTGAGGAGTTTGCCAAGGCGGTGGCCGCAGGCAAAAACCATCTGCGCAACTGCACACGCTACGCAAAGGTGGAAATAAGCAAACGGCTGGAGTCCTTTGATCGCAGTTTTCTTGATTTTACAGGGCAACTGGGTGAGATGCAGCGGCTAATAGTGCAGGGTAGCAGAGCCACAAAACAGCTTAGCGAGCTTTCGTTGCAAACAAAAAACATTTCACTAAAGGCAGAGCAGTCGGCAGAGGGTGAGCGAGGGTTTACAGACCTTGCCACAGAGATAAAATGCCTGGCCGACAACTCTTCTGAGTTTTTGGCGCAAAACTCCCTAAACGCGGAGGAATTATCACAACAAATACGCAAAATGGAAGCGGAACTTATTAATATTCAAAGGGAGCTACACAGGGTAATGACGGTGCGATAACCCACCCATCTCCCGCTAAATTACGAGGCGTCCCCCTCTATTAATGGGGATAAGGAGATAGTATGCGAAACGTATTTTCAGATAAAGTATCATTGGGGGGGATTGTGTCCTTTACGATCCCCACTATTTTTATGATGTTGTTTATGTCGGTTTACACCATGGTGGACGGCATATTTGTGGCACAATTTGTGGGGACGTCGGCGCTGTCGGCCGTAAATATAGTCTACCCCATGCTAAGCACGGTCATAGCCATGGCGGTTATGATAGGCACGGGTGGCAGTGCCATTGTGGCCCGACAGCTGGGCGAGGGCAATGGCGACCTTGCCAAGAAAAATTTTTCCTTATTTGTATTTATGGCAATAGCCATAGGCATTTTGCTTATGGTGGTGGGCCTGCTGTTTTTGGAACCTATACTTAAATTTTTGGGCGCAAATGATGCCATAATGGATTATTGTGTGGCGTATGCCACCCCACTGCTGTTTTTTGCACCGGCCGGAATGCTACAAATACTATTTCAGTACTTTTTTGTTACGGCAGGCAAACCCACGCTTGGTCTTGCGGTTATAATTGCAGGTGGTGTTGCCAACATTGTGCTGGACTATATATTCATTGTGCCGCTTAATTTGGGCATTGCAGGGGCGGCCATTGCCACGGGCATAGGCTTTTCCATACCTGCGGTGACAGGGATTATATATTTCTCGGTGGCCAGAAAAGGCACACTGTACATAGGAAAAACCACCCCACGCCCCCGTGTTATGCTTGAATGCTGTTCAAACGGCTCCTCCGAGATGGTCAGCAATATGTCCATGGCCGTTACAACCATGCTTTTTAACATTGAAATGATGCGCCTTTTGGGGGAGGACGGTGTGGCCGCCATAACCGTGGTGCTGTATGCCGAGTTTTTCCTAACCGCGGTGTATTTGGGTTACTGCTCGGGTGTTTCGCCCATTATTAGCTACAACTACGGCAACAAAAACGCCCAAAACCTGCGCCGCTTATTTAAGATGAGTCTTGGCATTATTATGGTAAGCTCGGCCATTATGTTTGCTGTTGCAATGATATTTTCGGGGCAGTTGGTCAGCATATTTGCAAAACCGGGCAGCGAGGTTTACAACATTGCCCTTGAGGGGATGCGCATTTACAGCTTTAGCTTTTTGCTCTCGGGGCTTAATATATTCGCCTCGGCTCTGTTTACGGCGCTGTCAAACGGCAAGATATCGGCACTGTTATCATTTTTGCGCACATTCTTGTTCATAGCACCCGCAATAATAATTCTACCCCATTTTTGGCAAACCACAGGGGTGTGGATGGCCGTGGTAATTGCAAATATTTTGGCCATAATTTTCTCGGCATTTTTTGTCCTGCGGTATAAAAAGACCTATCAGTATTAAAGGCAAAATGACGAAACCTGCCCATGACGCCCACATTAAGGCCGGGCAGTGTGTGCCACAGGCCCGCTTAAATAAGATAAAATATCTTGCGCATACCTTTATTTTACTTGCCTGTTTTGCCTTTTTAGGTTAAAATAAAGGGTGTGAAAGAATGTGGGCTGTGTTTTTCCAAGAGGTATTTATGGAGCTTACGGGCAAAAAGGTGAGCAAAAAATTAGCCGGGTACAATCAGGTGGTAGAACTGCTTAAGAGGGCGTTCCCCCCAAAATAACTACTTCCGATGTACTACCTAAATTTTCTCTCGAGGCGTAGATATGCAGAGTTTTTGGCCTATTACCACGAGGACGAATTTGTGGGATTGTCCTTTGTAATTTTTACCCATGAAATGGCCTACGTGCTGTATTTGGCCATAAATGATAAAGTAAGATCAAGGGGATACGGTGGCCAAATACTGAGCCTGATTGCTGAAAAATACTCAGACAGGGTTATAACCCTTAATATAGAGAAGATTGCCCCTGAGGCCCCAAACTACCAACAACGCCTAAACAGGGAGCGGTTTTACCTAAAAAACGGTTACAGCCAAACAGGATACTACAATAAAATATACCGCCAAGATTTTGACATACTCGCCACAGGGGAGTTTGTAGAGGATGATTTTAAGGATATATTCAAAAAGCTGACATTTGGGCTTTCCGTGGTGGTATTATATCGCACATCTGCATTAAAATAAAAACAATCCGCATACCATAGTAGGTGTTTAGATTTGCAACATCGGAGCGGTGATGGCACCGATGTCTACAAAGTATGGTGCGGGATGTGGTGTTATATTTTCGCCACCCCCATGCGTCGCCTCCCACGGGGGAGGAAAACACGGCATAGCCGTGTGGGTGGGGGAGAGGTCAGTGCGACCCCGCACAAACAGATATAGTAAAATGACAGCACCGAAAGGAGAGTGCACCCGTGGCAATAGTTATGACCGACAGTACCTGCGACCTGACGCTGGAGCAACTTAAAGAGATGGACGTTGAAATGTTATCACTAAAGGTTAACTTTGGAGATCAATCTTTTTTGGATAAGCGTGAAATTACAAACGAACAGTTTTTTGATATGCTGGCTAAAAGTGAGGAGCTTCCCACCACCTCGCTTGTAAGCATGAGCGATTTCATGGAGGCTTTTTCGGCCCACCCCGATGAGGATATAGTGGTGATTACAATATCGGGCGAGCTCAGCGGAACAAGGCAGGCCGCCATCATGGCCAGAGATGAGCTTGGGCGTGAGGATGTATATGTTGTCGATTCCAAGACAGCCACGGCCGGCACGGCACTGCTGGTATGTCTTGCGGCAAGACTGCGTGACCTTGGTCACAATGCCGAGGCCATATCTATCATCCTAAACGAGCGCAAGGAAAAAATACGCCTTTTTGCCGCTATTGATACCCTGGAATACCTTGTAAAGGGTGGGCGTTTGTCGGGTTTTAGCGGCGCTGTGGGCAATATTTTATCCATAAAACCCATAATTACGGTAAGCGACGGCCTGGTTACCAATGTGGGCAAGGCCCGTGGCATAGAGTCTGCCGTGCAGAATGTTGCTAAACTGTCGCTTGAGGCCAACCCCGATTTGGATGAGATAATGTTTTATATACACTCGGGCAACACCACCATGCTTGATCGCCTACGTGAGAAAATGCCACGGTTTACAGGCAAAGAATACGAATGCTTTATTGGCAGTGTTGTTGGCACCCATGTGGGCGCAGGGGCTGTGGGCATTGCATTTTTCACAAAGGACTGACCCGGCGGGCAAATAATTTCCGTCTATATAATAACAGCAAAAAATGATGAGGTGATGTGCTTGTTGACATCACCTTTTCTGCGTCACATGGGGTGGTAATTTGTAGCAAAGCGGGGCGATTATTTGCTTTTTACCCCCAAGAGGGATATAATAGCACAAAGCACACAAAGACAAGGATAAATGGGAGGCATCATGGAAAATTGGACTGAAGTAATAATAACTGTACCTGTGGAACACTGCGACACAGCCGCAGGAGTTGCAGGAATGACTGTGCCCTACGGGCTTTACATTGAGGACTACTCCGACCTTGAGCAGGCGGTGCTTGAAATAGCTCATATAGATTTAATAGAGCAGGAACTGCTGGATAGCGACCGAAATAGTGCAAAAATACACATATTTATATCCCCCGAGGAAAACCCTGCCGAGGCCGTATCCTTTATTAAGGAGCGCCTTGACAGCGAGGGTATTGCGCATGAAATAGGGCAAAAAGGGGTGCAGGAGGCCGATTGGGCCTTTGGTTGGAAGAAGTATTATCACCCCACCAAGATAGGCAAAAAAACCGTTGTTTGCCCAAGCTGGGAGGACTACACCCCTGCCACGGGCGAGGTGGTGGTGCGCCTTGACCCCGGCATGGCCTTTGGCAGTGGCACACATCACACCACCAGAATGTGCATAGAGCTACTGGAGGATACGGTAAGCGAGGGTTGTAGCATACTTGACATGGGCTGTGGAAGCGGCATACTGTCGCTTGTGGGGCTGGCACTGGGAGCAGGCGAGGTTGTGGGGGTGGACATAGACCCACTGGCCGCCAAAATTTCTACAACCAATCTGGCCGATGCAGGCTACACCGCACCGCAGTTTGTGGCCTACCATGCCGACCTTGTCACCGATACCGAAATTGCCAAAAAGGTGGGGCTTGGTTGCCACGACATAGTGGCGGCAAATATAGTGGCCGACACAATAATTATACTATCCCCTGCCATGATAGCCCACCTAAAACCGGGTGGAAAGCTTTTGGCCTCGGGCATAATAACCGAGCGTCAGGACGAGGTGCTAAAGGCCCTTGCCGAGGTGGGGCTTGAGGTGCTTAGATGCTGCGAAGAGGGTGGATGGGTGGCCATTGAGGCCCAAAAACCCCAATAAACTGCTTTAGGAGGACAGGCAATGCCACGCTTTTTTGTGGCCGATATAGTCGGCGATAGGGTAGATATAATGGGTGAGGACGCCATTCATCTGGCCAAGGCACTGCGTGTGCGCACAGGTGAGGTCATAACGGTCTGCGACAGCGCAGGAAAGGACCACACCTGCGAGGTTATGGCTGTATCGCCCGACTGTGTAAGCGCCAAGGTGACCCACAGTATGCCCTCGGCCGCCGAGCCACCACTTCCCATCACCCTGTATTTTGGCCTGCCAAAAGGGGACAAGGCTGAAACCATTCTGCAAAAGGGTGTGGAGCTTGGGGCCTGCGAGTTTGTGCCGGTGCTTAGTAGCCGATGCATCTCCCGACCCGACCAAAAAAACATGGAGAAAAAACTGCTTCGCTGGCAAAAAATTGTGCGTGAGGCGGCAGGCCAGAGCGGGCGAGGGATTGTGCCCACCGTTAGACCCATGATGAAGTTTGAGCAGGCCGTAGAGGAAATGGCAGGATATGAGCTGCCAATTTTGTTTTATGAGAACGCCACAAAGCCATTGGGCGAGGTACTGCAAAACCCAAACGGGCGCATAGCCGTAATGACCGGCCCCGAGGGCGGATTTGAACCTGCCGAAACCGAGCACGCCATAGAAAAAGGCCTGCATATATGCTCCCTTGGCCCACGCATACTGCGCTGTGAAACGGCGCCACTTGCGGTACTGGCCATACTATGCGCAAAGCTTGAACTGCTTTAATACTAATTTTAAGGGGGAACCCATATGGATAGAAATACACGCAGGTCGCGCAGACCTGTGCGGGGACGCCAAAACATGTTACCCGTGCTGTTTATAATAGTGCTTGTGGTGGTGATGACCATGGTGCTGACCAGTATTGTACACGAGCAGCCACAGGAGGAGCAAAGCGACATCTCCACAGAGCAAAGCGGCACCGAGCAGTCCTTGCAGGAGGAGCAGTCGATGTCGGCCGAGGAGTCGATATCGCAGGAAGAGCCCCAAAGCGACCAGCAATACCAAAGCGAGGCACAGTCCTCTGCGCAGGAGCAGACCACCCCACCCACCGGCACAAATATTCCCGCAGGTTTTGAGCATTTGTTTGTGGCAGGGGAGGACTACAAATTGGTACTGGTGAGCAAGGATTATGTTATGCCGGCTGAATTTCCCGACCTTGAGCTTGTGACGGTGGGTAGCTATCAGGTGCACTCCATGATATACGAACCCCTGACACGCATGATGGCCGATGCGGCCGACGCAGGTCTTCCGCTTACACTCATTTCGGGGCAACGCCCCTTCTCACGCAGTCAAATACTGTATGACAACAAGGTGCAGGAGCTGATAAATTCGGGATACAGCCCCGAGCAGGCCGCCACCGAGGCGGCCAGATGGGTGGCTCCTCCCGGCACCAGCGAACACGCCACAGGCCTTGCGGTGGACCTGGTATCGGTTGATTATTTTACGGTGCTACCCGACCTTCTCCCCGAGTTTGAGGAGTTTGATGAAGCCAAATGGCTGGCCGCCAACTGCGCCGACTACGGCTTTATACTGCGATATCCCAAGGGAGATGAGGACATAACCCAGGTGGTGTTTGAGCCGTGGCACTTTAGGTATGTGGGGGTGGAAGTAGCAAAAGAAATCACCCAAGCAGGCATAACCCTTGAGGAATATTTAGGGGTAGTATAATACAGATTGTAATATTTTATGGAAAAATACATTTTTGGGCCGCTACTTTCCCTCGGTGGAGAGTAACGGCTCAAAATTTTGTGCATAATTGCAAATACAATGCCACCCTATGTTTGTGTTACAATAAGACTGGATAAATAGGAAGTGGGATTTACCACAGAGGAAGGGAGCAGAAAAATGGGAGATAAAAATTCCGGTTACGACAAAAAACAGGTAAAACAAGAGATAAAACAACTGCAAGCGGCGCTATATGCCCTGCAACACCCCTTGGAAAAGGCGGGCCTGCCGGTATGCATGATTTTTGAGGGCTTTAGCGCCGCCGGCAAGGGGGACACCATAGCGCAGGTTATAGCCGAGCTTGACCCCCGTGGCTACAAGGTTTATGCCAACCGCGAGGCCACCGATGAACAGGCTCGCCGTCCAATGCTGTGGGGCTTTTGGGGACAGATACCCTCAAAGGGGCATATGTCAATATTCGACCGCAGTTGGTACAACCGTGCACTGGCCCACATAGAGGACAGTCCAAAGCAGGCAGAGGCCCTGATGGAGTCGATAAACACATTTGAGCGTCAGCTGTGCGATGATGGATATCTTTTGCTGAAGTTTTTCCTTGATATAGATAAAGATGAGCAGGAAAAGCGGCTGAGCGAGCTTGCAGATGACGATGCCACGGCCTGGCGTGTTACCCCCCGTGACTGGCAACGCAACGAGCATTACACCGACCGCCGCAAAATGATGGAAATGGTCATGCAAAAGACCGACAGCGAGTTTGCGCCTTGGCACCGCATAGACAACAACAAGCGCAAAAAGGGTATAAAGCAGGTGCTTGAGATTGTTCACGACGCACTGCAAAAAGCCCTGAGCGATGGCGCACCCCGCCCACAAAATCAGCCTGCCAAACACTTCGAACTGCTAAGCACCACCCCCCTTGCTCGGGTGGATCTTTCCCCGGCGTTGTCGGATGAGGAGTACCGCAAGGCGCTGGACGAGGAGCAAAAGAAGTTGGAAAAACTGCACGGCTACCTATATCAAAAGAAAACCCCTGTGGTGCTGGCCTTTGAGGGCTGGGACGCCGCAGGAAAGGGTGGTGCTATACGCAGACTCTCACGGGCGCTTGACCCCCGTGGGTTTGAGGTGTTGCCTGTGGCCGCCCCCACCCGTGATGAGCTGGCCCACCACTATCTGTGGCGGTTTTGGCGTGACCTGCCAAAGGATGGACATGTTGCGCTGTTTGACCGCAGTTGGTATGGCCGTGTTATGGTGGAAAAGCTTGAAAACCTAACCCCACAGCGCCGCTGTGAACAGGCCTTTGCCGAAATAAACGAGTTTGAACAGGAGCTGTGTGACTGGGGTGCAGTGGTTTGCAAGTTTTGGATTCACATTGATAAAGATGAGCAGTTAAACCGCTTTACACTGCGCCAAAACACCCCCGAAAAGCAGTATAAAATTACCGATGAGGACTGGCGCAACCGCGAAAAATGGGAACGCTATGAATTGGCGGTGGACGAGATGATACGCCGCACCTCCACCCCCTGCGCACCCTGGATTATTGTGGAGGGCAACAACAAAAAATACGCACGAATAAAGGTGTTAAAAACCGTCCGTCAGGCCATAGAGCAGGCCTTGGAGCTTTAACGTAGCTTTGAGGTGTATTGTATAAATAGCGCACCCTCCTACACTCCAAATGGCTTGTAAAGGGTGCGCTATTGTGCGTTAATGCGGACAAAATAAGGATAAAATGCCAAAAATAAAAATTTACAAATAATTGAAAAAAACAATAAAATTCGCTATAATGTATAGATATAACATTTAGGAGCCGACCTATCAGGCACAACTGCATCGGGAAATTTTTACACCGCAGAGCGTTTTGGTGTTAAAAACTGCAGGGCAGATGGGCCGTGGGGCAAGCGGCCAAACAAACTGCTCAAAACCGTAGGGCGGCGCTGTTGTGCGTAGCTTAGCGCCAAGCTTAAATGACCGACAATAAAAGCCAAAACATGCGCCCCAAAATTCATATCAATCACAGTGGGGATTTTAGTTTTATTTTATTTTGTGGAAGAAAGGGAGATTGTTATGAAACAAATGAGTATTATTGTGCGCAAAGAAAAACTCAATGAGGTAAAGCAGGCCATCTTGACATACAGCGCAGGCGGTATGACGGTTTACGATGTTTCGGGATGTGGCACCTACGAGGAATTGCCCGATACCGAGGGACTTGTATTCTCCCCCGACATGAAAAGGGATGTGCGCCTTACCTCCAAGGTGCGCTTTGACGTGGTGGTAAAGGATGATGAGGTTGATACCCTCATGGAGAAAATATGCGATGTTGCCTGCACCGACAGATGTGGGGACGGAAAAATATTTGTATCGCCCATTGAAAAAGCTATAAGAATAAGAACCCGCGAGCGGGATGAAGAGGCCATATAAGCAGGATAATGCAAAAAAGGCAGAATGGAGAAAATACATTGAGAGTCATAGAACATCCAATACTAAACACACTTGATTTAGGCAGTAGCGTCACAATTTATTTTGATGACAAGCCAATACAGGCGCTATCGGGCGAACCTATCTCGGCCGCCCTTGTGAATGCCGGAATTGTGGCCTTTAGAAAAACCCACAAAAAAGGCGAGCCCAGAGGGATTTTTTGCGCCATAGGTCGCTGTACCGACTGCATGATGATAGTAGACGGAGTGCCCAACACCAGAACATGTGTTACGGCTGTGCGGGAGGGCATGAGGGTGCAAACCCAAAACGGCCTTGGTGGATTTTCAAAAGAGGACGGACGATAACATGAAGAATATTTCGGTTGATATTGCGATAATTGGAGCCGGCTCGGCCGGGCTTAGTGCTGCCTATATGGCCGCAAGCGCAGGTGCAAAGGTGTTGGTGCTGGATGAAAACAGTCTGCCCGGCGGCCAACTTTTTAAGCAGATACATAAATTCTTTGGCTCAAGGGCACATCTTGCAGGGGTTAGGGGCTTTACAATAGGTGAACAGCTCCTTGAAAAGGTAAAACTCAGCGGTGCCGAGGTTTGGCTGGATGCACTTGTATACGGCATAGAAAAAAACCTTGACCTTGGGGTAATGCGGGGCGGACAGCACTATATTGTAAGGGCAAAAAAGGTGATAATTGCAAGCGGTGCCAAGGAGAACTACATGCCCTTTCCCGGCAGTACACTGCCAGGTGTAATGGGGGCAGGTGCGGCCCAAACCATGATAAATGTAAACCGAGTGCTTCCCGGAAAGCGGGTGCTTATGCTTGGCAGCGGAAATGTGGGGCTGATTGTGTCCTACCAACTTTTGCAGGCAGGCGCCGAGGTGGTGGCACTTGTAGAGGGTGCACCTCAAATAGGTGGCTACGGTGTTCACGCAGGGAAAATCAGGCGCGCAGGGGTGCCTATCTATGTGGGACACACAATAAAACGTGTGGTGGGCGACGGCAGGGTGCAGCAGGTGGAAATTGTTGCGCTGGATGACAAGTGGAACCACATAGACGGTAGCGAAAAGATCTACGAGGTGGACACGGTATGTCTTGCCGTTGGACTAAACCCCATGACCGAGCTTGTTTGGATGGCAGGCTGTGATTTTTACTTTATACCTGCATTTGGCGGACATGTGCCACTGCACGACCAAAATATGCAAACCACGGTGGAGGGTCTATATGTGGCAGGGGATGTAACCGGTGTTGAGGAGGCATCCTCGGCCATGGAGGAGGGAAACCTTGCAGGGGTGTGCGCCGCCGAGGCTCTGGGGCTGTTAAGCACAGCAGAGGCCGAGGAGAAAAAGAGCGAGATTTTGCAGCGACTATCGGTGCTTCGTTCGGGGCTTTTTGGCGAAAAAAGGCGAATTGCAAAGCAAATACAAATTCAAAATATGCAAAAGCTCGGTGTAAGAGCCTAAAGCTCAACACCTTTTTGAAAGGAAGACTAAAAATGGATGGCGTTATATATACAGGGGTACCATCACCACAGGAGTTGGACAAATGTCCGGGAATGCCCAGCCAAGAGATGATGAAAACCAAAAAAGTGCCCAGAATTGAATGTGTGCAGGAGATACCCTGCAATCCCTGTGAGGGCATTTGCCCAACAGGTGCAATACACATAGGCGAGAATATTACAGATCTTCCTGTGCTAAGTGCGCAAAACTGTTCGGGTTGTGGGCTGTGCGTGGCCAATTGCCCCGGGCTTGCAATTACAATGATAGATAAATCCTACGACGACAGCCACGCAACAATAGATTTCCCGTTTGAGTACCTGCCCCTGCCCCAAAAAGGTGATGTTGTGCAGGCGGTTGGACGTGATGGGCAGGAAGTTTGCAAGGGCGAGGTGCTGAGCGTTAAAAAGCTAAAAGCCTACGACTGCACCACTGTGGTATCCATAAAGGTGCCAATGCAAAGCGCCGACCTTGTGGTCAGCATGAAAAGACTTTAAGTGTGGGGGAACATTAATGGAAGAGTTGATTGTTTGTCGCTGTCAAGAGGTAAGCGAAGAGGAAATAATAAAGGCAATAGAGGATGGCGCCACCACGGTTGATGGCGTAAAGCGGCGCACACATGCATGTATGGGGCTATGTCAGGGCAAAACCTGCTCAAGAATTGTGCAAAACATCCTCTCAAAAAACACAGGTATTTCCCCGTCTGAAATTCCTCCCCAAAAAAGCCGTATGCCTGTGCGCCCGGTAAAAATGGGTATGTTTGGGGGCAAAGAGGATGAATAAAAGCGATGTTATTATAATAGGCGGCGGAATTATGGGAAATTCCATAGCATGGCAACTTGCCAAAAGAGGCAAAAAGGTGACGGTGCTTGAGCGCAGTGATGTTGCATCGGGAGCGGCAGGCGCCACCGACGGCGTGGTGGGATACCACACAAAAAAGCCCGGCCCGCAGCTTGATTTGGCGGTGCAGTCCATACAAATGTTTGACACCCTGTCCCAAGAGCTTGGCCATGACATTGAGTTTGAGAAAAACTCGGGCGGTATGCAGCCTGTTGAGGACAAGGAGCAGTGGGACATGCTGGAGGCCTTGGTGCAGGAACAGCGCCAAAGCGGGGTGGACATTAAAATGATTTCGGCCGAGCGGGCTCGAGAGATTGAGCCACAGCTGGCCGCCGACATCTACGGTGCGCTTTATTCGGCAACCGGGGCAAAGGTTAACCCAATTGCCCTGACAATGGGATTTTGTGGGGCGGCCAAAAGCCTTGGAGCAAAGGTTTACACCAACACCGAGGTAACCGAGTTTATAACACAGGGAGATAAAATTCTTGGGGTTAAGACAAACAACGGCGAATTTTTTGCCGATGTGTTTGTAAACGCGGCAGGAGCATGGGCAGGTTATGTTGCGCAGATGGTGGGGATAAAAATACCAATAAAACCACGCAAAGGACAGCTGGCAGTAACCGAACCCATAGCACCATTTATGAAGGCCACGGTGCAGTGTGCACGCTACAACATAATAAAGTTCAGACCCGACACTATTAAAGACCAAACGGTGCTAAAGCTTGGTTCCTCGCTTAGCATTGAACAAACCGAGGACGGAAGCATGATAATTGGTGGCACGCGTGAATTTGAGGGCTTTGAGCCACAAAACACATTTGAGGCCATAACGGTGATGATGAATAGAGCGATAAGATTCTTCCCCCTACTAAAGGATGTTAGCGTTGTTAGATTTTTCTCAGGATTTAGGCCCTACACTCCCGACGGTCTTCCCCTGCTTGGCAGGACAAACCGGCTTTGTAATTTTTACATTGCGGCAGGCCACGAGGGGGACGGCATTGCGCTGTCGGCCATAACAGGAAAACTTATGAGCGAAATTATTTGTGATGGACAAAGCTCCTACGACCTGTCGGATTTTGACCCCAATAGATTCAGCTGAAAATTTAAGTAGACGGAAGGACTTATGAGCATGATAAGAATTCTAATTCCAATGGCGGTACTGTTAATAATAATACTGGCCAAAAAAATACCTATTATTGGCGGTAAAATTAATGTAGCGCTCATAACAACGGGTATACTTACACTGCTTTTATCGGGGATGTTTAACCCCTCCCAGTGGGTGGCAGCCTGGGTCGACGGCCTTGATAGGCTGGCATGGATAATTGCGCTTTCAATTGTGGGAAGTATTTTTGCTGAAATATCCACCCGCCTTGGCACAATTGATACCATAATAGGCACCCTTACGGCCAAATTTGGCAATTACCCAAGGATACTTATCATCTCCATACTGTTTGCCCTAACAATTGCGGGCTCGCTTTTGGGGGATGCAATTGCGGCGGCAACCGTTATAGGTATGCTTACAATAGGCATACTTTCCTCCATGAATCTGCCCTATGAGCGCATATGCTCAATAATAGTAATGGGTGCCTGCATAGGGTCAATAATGCCCCCTATGACACAGGCCTTGGCGCTTTCGTCATCACTTGTTGGGGCGGAGGCTGATTCGGTAATAAATATTGGCTATATAACAGTTAGTATAGTTTTTGTGATAATTGCGGCCTATTGTAGTATATTTCTTGTAAAAAAGGATAACTACCCGGGCGCCAACAAGGATGTAGAAATAAAATATACCGGCCAAAGTGCCGGAGAAATTCTTAAAAATAATTGGAAATCTCTAATACCCATGACGGCACTTATTATAATTGTGTTACTGCGCACACTTGATATTCCCTACATATCGGTGGATTTGGGCCCTGCCATACTTGACAGTATAAATGTATTTACCCACCAAAGCGGAGAATCACTCAGCCTGCTTGGGTGGATGTCGGGGGTGACGGTGCTTAAAGGCTTTACAAACGGCATTGTGCTGTCGATAATCTGCGCAATTGGCATTGCGTTTTTCTTCCCTGCTGTAAAACACAACGCCAAGGATATATTTTTTCAGGGAATGGGCAAGGTTAAAAACACCGTAATTTTGCAAATATCATGTGCGTTTATGCTGGGGTCGTTTTACACCTCGGGTGCAATTGAAGAGGTGTCGGTGGCGGCACAAAGCCTTGATAACAATGTGCTTAAAATAGGTGGGGTGCTGGCCATGCTACTAATAGGTATGCTCACAGGTTCACAGTCCACAACACAAAATGTTATCTTCTCCTTTTTTGGGCCTGCGCTTGTCAGCACGGGGCTAAATCCCATATTTGCGGCGGTGGCAGGTGCAAACTTGGCGGCGGCAGGGCAGGGGCTTCCCCCGGCCGACCTCACCACATTTGTGGTGGTGGGTATTGTGTCGGCGCAGTTTGGCAAAAAGGTAGACCCGCTTAAAACCATGATATACTCGGTTCCCATGAGCCTATGTTTTCTGGGCGTGGGATTATTGTTCCTGTTTATTTAGTGGCCGTGAAGCAACATTTACCCATCACAGCACAGCAGGTGCAGTGGGGTTTTGGGCAGATGCGGCCCTCAAAGTGCAAAGCAGATATGACGCTGCAAATGCTTTGAATTAGCTAAGCAAGGCACATCTTTTTTGCAGTTTATAGGGGAGATTATATGTGTAAAAAACTTGGGATATTGATGCTTGACACAAAGTTTCCAAGAATAGTGGGGGACATAGGCAACGAAAAATCCTTTGACTTTGAGATTGTAAAAAAAGTTGTGGTGGGGGCCGACCCCAAGGCTGTGGTACTGGAGGGGGATGGCGCACTGCTACCGCCGTTTATTGCCGCCGCAAAGGAACTTGAGCAGCAGGGGGTTGCGGCCATTACCACCAGCTGCGGTTTTCTTGCCATGTTTCAAAAGGAACTTGCACAGGCCGTGGGGGTGCCGGTTTTTAGCTCGGCGCTTTTGTGGCTTCCAACCATGAAGGCCATGTTGCCGCCCGGCAAGGTGGTGGGGGTAATGACGGCCGATAGCACCAAGCTTTCGGCAAGGCATTACAGTGGTGTGGGGTTGACCACACCACCCGAGGTGGTGTACGGAATGCAAAACACAGGGTTTGGCAGGGTATTTGTGGGCAATGCCAAGGAGTTAGATAGCGACCTTGCCCGACGCGAGATGGTGCAGGTGGCAATGGATATGGTGCAGGACCACCCGGAGGTGGGGGCAATACTGTTTGAGTGCACCAACATGCCGCCCTATGCATCGGCGGTGGAGAGTGCCACGGGACGTCCGGTGTTTCATATAATAAACCTTGCAAACAGTGTTATGCATAGACAAATTTAGCTGTAAAAACATGAAAAAAGCACCCCTTTTTGGGGTGCTTTTTGTGTATGGATTATTTTACGCTTAGTTGCTCAAAGAGTGCAGGCTTTGCAAAGTGGTAGCCCTGCGAGTAGTGGATTTGGTTGTCCATGACAACCTCCTGTATCTCGGCATCCTCCACAAACTCGGCTATAATTGTAGAGCCTATAAGCCGTGCCATGTAACATATCGAGTCCAAAATAATCTTGCTTTCCTCATTTTTGGTGAGGTTTTTAATTATTTCGCCGTCAATTTTTATAATGTCGGGGCGTAGCGCTATTATTGAGGAGTAGGTGGCAAAACCTGCGCCAAAGTCATCGACGGCTATTTTACATCCAATTTTGCGCACCTGGCTTAAAAAGCGTATTAGCAGGTTGTCGTTGTTGTAGTTCTCGGTTTCGACAAATTCCACAATTACCTTTTCAGGGGAGGGGTGACGCTTTATTCTATCTAAAAACCAGCGCCTAAAGTCAACCGATTGTATGTCAAAAAGTGAGATGTTAAGGCTCAGTTCGCTCTGTTTGCCCACAAAGTTTGTAAGTGCCTTGTCTATCATGATTTTGCTCATGGGTAGATAGAGTTTGAGCCGTTTAGCGTCGCTTAAAAATTGTCCGGGTGTGTAGAGCTTGCCGTCCTTATCGTAAATTCGCATCAAGGCCTCGTAACGTTTTATGGCCCCCGAGGTGTTGTTGTAGATGCCCTGATAAAACGGCACCACCTGATTATTGCTAACGGCATAGTTTAGCAGGGAGAACATCTCGGTTTCACGCTGGTGCTCGGCCAGTAGGCGCTCTTTTTCGTTGCTAACAATTATAAAATTGTTTTGGTGATTGCGGTTTAGGTAGTAGGCACTTTTGGCACGGTCCACAAGGTCGTCCCCAAAAACTACAACAAATCTCGACAATCCACCGATCTCGGTTTGCTGGGAAGTGGAAAGCTCGTATTGGTCATAAAAAGCCTTCATAAGCCCAAGAAAATCCTTGTTGCTTATTGTGTCGTCGGCCGCTACTATAAAGTTTTTATAGGTGTTGGAATAGACCTCCACCGAGCTATCTATGCCCATTTGGGTACAAGCAAATACAACCCCCTGCAAAACCTCACGAATTGAGTTGTTGTAGGTGGCCTCACCAAAGGTGGCAATCATCATATCGGCGTTCATAATTTGGGTCATGCACATTTTTTTGAACTGTCGAGCATCTAAATCAAGCAGGTATTGGTCATAACTTAGCACATTAAATCTTTGATCAATAAGAGGGGCAGAAAAAGTGTTGATTTGTTGCATAATTACGCCCCCTTTTTTAATAACAGCCATTTAAAAACACTTTACCACAATATTCCATATATTTATTCTAACACCCAAAGAGCCATATTGCAATAAGGTTTTGTAAAAACGGGATAAATTTTGTGAAATACGCTCAAAAACAACTTTTTTGCCGGCCTAATTAATTATCTATTGTCATTGGTCTATATTTAAAATTCGCGCCGGGTTGCTTTTTAGTAGCTTATTTATCTGCACAGGAGAAACCCCCATGCCCTGGAGCAGTGGCAGGAAGTATTTTAGCACCGAGGTGTAGCCACGGCCGCCATTGGCCACAAAATAGCTTTGTCGGCTTATGTCCTGCGATATTAGCAGATGGTCCTCCCAGCCGTCCTGCAAAAGCTTTACAAGGCAGTGTGCCCTTTGTTGGTCGCTGATGTGGGCGGTTTTGCCGATGGTATCAAAGGCCAGGTTGACCCCACGCCGCAAAAGGCTGAGGTGGTAATCTGTGTCGGTACAAAGATCCATATGTCCAAGAATTATTTTATCCTGCGCCGCCCCACCGCCAAGGAGTATATCAAGCTGCTCATGCCCTTGGGTGGCAAACTCACAGTGGGTGCTTATGGCACAGCCGGTGTGGCGCGATGCCTTTGCGGCCGCCATAAACACCTTGCCCTCATTTGGGTGTATGCAGCCATTTCCTGTGGCAATCTCGGCTATAATTCCGGCCTTAATCTCGGTGTTATCTATGCCAACCGTCAGCTCGTTTACAAAATACTCGGCAATTTGGTCCACCGTGGAGCTTTGCACAAATGGCGGGTGGTAGGGGGCCATATAAAACCCGGTGGAGGCGATGATGTGAACCCCCGAAGCCTGCGAGTAATACCTAAGGTCCTCCACATCTCGTCCTATGTCGGCCGAGCTTACCTCGATAAAGGCGTTGCCACCGCAGTCGGCAAACTTCATAAGCTCGGACAGCACAAGGGGTCTGTCCTTTAGGCGGGTGTCAATTTCCTTTTTTATGTGGCTAAGATCGAGGGACAGATGTTCATGGCAGGCCACAAGGCCTAAATCCTCGGGGGCAATTTGTCCAAGTACGGTTTGTATCACGCAGACACATCCTTTGTGGGGAGTTTTTGTGTGGCATTAGTTGTGCTGTTCGTAGGAATACTCGGAATTTAGCGGAATGAGTGTAAATTTGTCAATAAGGCTCTTTAGCAGATCGGACTGGGCACTGAGCTGGCAGGCCGCCGACGCCGTATGCTCTGAATTGGCCGCATTGTTGTTGACAACAGAGGCAATTTCTTCTATATCACCGGTCATATTTTGCACCGAGGCTTGCTGGCTTTGCGAATCGGCGGCAATTTTTTCTACAAGGGTTGTTATAACACGGGTCGACTCTATGACCTCGGATATAACCTGTGCGGTTTCGTCCACTATGGCGCTACCCTCTTTTATGGTGGCCATGGTTTCGGCTATAAGCTGTGCGGTCTCGGTAGCCGAAACGGCGCTTTTTTCGGCAAGGTTGCGCACCTCGTCGGCCACAACAGCAAAACCACGGCCAACACTGCCTGCCCTTGCCGCCTCAACAGCGGCATTAAGTGCCAGGATGTTTGTCTGAAAGGAGATGTCGTCAATTGTATTAATTATCTTATTAATGTCGTCCGACTTGCTCTTGATTTTGCCCATGGACCGTAGCATGTTTTCCATATGGCGGCTGGTTTCGGTGGCCATTTCGCTACTTTTTTGAGCCTGAAGGCGGGCGTCGGCGGCATTGGTTGTGCTTACCTTGGCCCCATCCAAAATGTCGTTTAGGGTATTAGATAGGGTTTCAACATTGGCCGATTGGGTGGTGGCGCCGTCGGCCACCGACTGGGAGGCCGCCGAGATTTGCTCCGAACCTATGGACACCTGCATGGAGGCACGCTCGATCTCCCACATGGTGTCGGAAAGCTGTTTTGCAATGGAGTCCATCAGTAAATCCAGAGAGCCAAAGTCGCCAACGTACATCTCGCTGTTTTTGCTCTCGAGGGTAAAGTCGCCCTTTGAAATTGCGGTTAGGCGAAGGTGGATATCATCTATCATGCCCTTGATCATAAAGCAAAGTTGCTGCATATTGCGCGAAAGACTTCCAAGCTCATCCCCCGAGGTGTAGCTCACATCGGCGTTTAAATCCCCGTTTATAATAGCCGCTGTTGCCTGCTGAACCCCAACCACGGGGGACACAATAAGTCGTGTGGTGTAAATAAACATCACAAGGGCCGACACTATGGATACAACTATTATTACAATCATTATTATAAAAGCATTGGCGTAAAGCGCGTTGCCGTTTGTATTTGCAAGGTCGGCCCCCGCTTTGTTAAACTGCACAAGCTCCAAAAATGTGGCCGAAACATCATCAAATATCACCTGTGACTCGCCATTTATTATGTTCATGGCGGCATCGGTGTTGTTTTGGGTGCTCAGCGCAATCATATTGTCATGAAGCCCTAAATAATCGTTCCACTTGGTGTGGGCCTCCTCAATTAAGGCCCTGTCGATATCGTTGGTGATGAGGTTTGTTTTGTAATGGGAAAACATTTCCTCAATCTCCTGCTTGGCCTGATTAAGCTTTGCCGCATAGTCGGCCATGTCGTCGGCATCCTGCGAGATTACATGACCGTATTCAGCTATTCTAAAGTCTGAGGTGGTTGTGTTTAGCTCCTCGGCCGTGATGACCGAGGGCAGCCAGTTGCCCGAAACCTCGGTTGTACCTGTGTTTATCTCGGCCATAATCAGTAGCGAGAGCACACCGGTGCAGATAATTATAGTGAGCATTAGCACCATTAGAACCATTAATTTATACTTTACCTTTAGATTTTTCATAACGAGCACCCCTACTCATATTATTTTGAGCACACAAATTCAAGACTGTGGGGAGATTGTCCCCACGCCCCTGCCACCTTTTAAGAAGGTGGATTAAAACCGTTACAACCTGGATTATCATAAATACTGCCTCGGCCCTACCGCCTGCACCGGTGGCCCCCTGTCGGGGGCAAAGCCAAGGCGCCCCTATAACCATTGTTATGCGCCATAAATCAGAAGCCCGGCGCCAAAGTGCGGTGACAAAGCCCGGCGCCGCCTTGGGCGTGGAGGAAAACCGGTGGGCGCCACAAGAGCGGGGCAGGTTTTGCGGTGGTCACGCTGCCACTCTTAAAGCATGGCGAATTAATATATCACCTACACGTTTAATTATAACAATATTTGGTTGCAAATTTCAACACAATTTCTCAAAAAGTTTTTTGTTATTTACTTACATATTAATGTTTATGCGCTTTTTTGGGGCAGAGGGGCATTGTGTGCGCTGTCTTAGTAAAATGAAAAAATATGCACAGTTTTTGCTCTGTAAAAGTTGCGCAAGGCAAAAAATTTTTCACTTTTCATTATTATTGTTTTGAAATTGGCAATCTATTTGATATAATAAAAAATCATTCGGATATTTTTTTGGAGAAAGGATCATTATATTTATGGATAATATAGAGCAGGTAAAGGAGAAAAAAACCAACAGTAGGGGGCTGATTGTGCTCAACATACTGCTTGGGCTTGCCCTTGTGGGTGTGGTGCTGTTTATGTGGAGCCCTTGGCAGGGGCAGGAGTACAGCACCGAGGATGGGCAGTGGATAAAGGATATAGTGGGGGAGCACATTGTGCTGCCCGGGGTGGACTTTTACGACAACTGTTATGTGCGGTACTCGGGCGACACCCTCGAGATGGTTTTGAGCTACGCCTCTCAGGAGGAGTCAGAGATTATGTTGGAGCAGTTTTTGGGGTTGATTGACTCCCCCGTACAAAATACGCCCCCCCACGAGGGCGCAGTTGCGATAGAAGGCATGGTGCAGGGTCTGCCTGTCAGTGTTGACAGCCGCTTTGAGGAGATATGTTACATATATACAATCACCCTTGATTTTTCGGGGACAGCACAGGCCGAGGAATACGCCACCCTTATAAGCGAGAGCTACCCCACCGAGCTTGCACAGAACTGCACCCAAACAGCGCAGTTTGTGGGGGAGGCGACGGGTGGTTATGTGTTTTACGAATACGATATGTTTGACAAACTGCGCTATGCCAAGGTTCCCCAGTACTCGGCGGCCTATGTGTACGATGGCGGACAGGAGGGTTTTGAGGAGGCTGTAGAGGAGATTATGACGGCCTACCCACAAGACAGCAGTTTTGATGAGCAAAACAATCAGGCCTTTTTTGAGTGGGAGGGACAGCGCATCACTCTTTCCTACATAAATAGGCAGGGGAGCGATGATATGGTTTCGGTATCGTTTCAGAGGGTGCCGGAGTGATTGTTTTTAAACCTGCCTACTAATAATTGTAAGAAAAACGCACAAAAAACAATGCTCCACCGTGGTTTTTTAACCAAGGTGGAGCATTTTAGCGCATTTTTTAAGCATAAAAATAAAAAAGCGCTTGCAAGATGTAAGGAAATAGTAAGGTTTGGATTGTATAACTGCTAAATTGCAAATGTCATATTTGTGTAAAATGTAATATTTTAATCACTAACCTTAAAAAATATTGACTTAAAAGCCATGTGGTAGTATTATTTAGCTTAGAAAACCGACAAAAAAACTAAAAAACGCAAAAAACCACGCATAATATATGTTTTTGTTCGTTTTCTGCGCACGGGATGCAATTTTCTTGCAAACAGGAAAAAATCCCGAACATAACAAAATGGAGGTATGTATTAGCATGAAAAACAACACATTTCTTCGAATTGCCGCACTCGTAATGGCAATGGCACTTGTGGCACTAACAATGGTGGCCTGCTCTCAGGAAGGCGACCCCGCAGCTGAAGCCCCTCCCGCAGCCGACGGCTCCGCCCAGGCACCCGCAGGTGACGACGCCGCACCGTCCGACAGAACCTACTACCTTGCATCTTCTCACCAGGCACATCCTTACTTCTCGGATTCGCATATTGGTCTTCGTTATGCAGCTGATTACTTTAATGTAAACATCTCGGCTGTTGGCCCTGAGGGCTGGGACACCAAGGCACAGGCCGAGGCCATTGAGCAGACCATTGCCATGCAGCCTGCAGGCATCATCACAAGAATGTGGGACGAATCCCCTGCCGAGGCCATCAAGGCTGCTATGGACGCAGGCATCCCCGTAATTCTTACCGAGACCCGTACCGACAACAACCCCGGCCTTAGCTACATTGGCCTTGATAACTACCAGAACGGTCGCGACACCGCAGCCGAGCTTGTAAATCGCGCAGGCGACAGCGGTCGTGTAGTGCTTATGGGTAACTGGGGCGCTTCCAACACCGACTCCAAGCTTGCCGGCGTTAAGGATTACCTTGCCGAGAACACCTCTTGGGAAATCATAGCCGAGGTTGATGACAAGGCAGAAACCGCCGCCGCCATCGACGCTGCCAAGAGCGTATTCAACAACTACACCGACATCGACGCCATCATCGGTCTTGATTCCTCGACCGGCACAGGCGTTTCGCCCGCCATGGATGAGCTGGGCATCGAGCCCGGAAGCATCACCGTTGTTGTACACGACCGTGAAGCCACCACACTTGAGTTCATCAAGAGTGGCCATGTAACCGCCACCATCATCAACAAGACAGCCGCCCAGGAATACATGGCAATTATGCTAATGGAAGACTGGAACAACGGCGGTATCAAGAATGTACCTGTATCGGCTGACAATGCCGCTGCCGGCGTAAACCCCATGCCCGAGAACATGTACATGACCGGCGCTGTTATCGATGCCAGCAATGTTGATTTGTTCATGGCTGAGAACCTACCCATGATCGACACCGATCTTTACAACTACTAAGATTTAGTACAGCAACAATACTGCCGCAGGGACAATAAGTTTCCCAGCGGAGCAGTCCGCGGGGCTCGCCTCATTTTTGGTGAGGTGGGCCCCGTGGCAATCAGGGAAAATTGGCCGCCATACTGCGGCATATGGAGGTAATTATGACACAGACTACAAACCAGAGCGTGGGCAAAGCTATAATAACCCCACCTACCTCAGCCGACGATTATCTGCAAATAGACAATCTTGCCAAATCCTACGGTATAGTAAAGGCACTAAAAGGTGTTAAATTTGGCATAAAAAAGGGCGAGGTTCACACCCTTTTGGGGGAGAACGGCGCCGGAAAATCCACCCTTGTAAAAATAATAATGGGTGAGGAAACCCCCGACAGTGGGCAAATTATAATTGACAATAGAATAATAGAGCAGTACAATCCGCTGTATGCCGCCGGTTTTGGTATTTCTATGGTGCATCAGGAGTTGGCTGTTTTTGAAAATATGACCGTGGCCGAAAACATCTTCCCGGTGGGCGACTACCTGACAAAATGGGGAAGTGTTGACTGGGCCACCCTAAACCGCAAGGCCGAGGAGAGCATAAAGGTGTTTGGCATGAATCTTTCGGCCACACAGCGCATGGACTCGCTCACCCTTGCCCAACAGCAGATGGTGGAAATTTTGCGCTGTATATCGGGCGGACAGCAGCTAATACTCCTCGACGAGCCGACCTCGGGACTTAACAACGAGGAATCCGACCGCTTGATGGAGGTAATACGCAAACTCTGCGCCGACGGCATAACCGTTATATACATATCCCACCGCATAAATGAGATTATGAGCATAAGTGATCGCATAACCGTTATGAAGGACGGCGAATATGTTTGCACCTTCCAAAATGATGAAAATCTTACCGAGGATGATTTGGTGGGCAAGATGGTGGGCTACGAACTGTCTGAAAATTTGTATGCCAAGAAGGATTTTGTGGATGCCTCGCAAAATCCTGTGATGTTTGAGGTTAAGGACCTTTGCAAGAAAAATGGTGTTCGTGATATAAGTCTTAGTTTGCATGAGGGCGAAATTGTTGGAGTGTTTGGGCTTGAGGGCTCGGGTTCAAACCAGTTTTCACGTATGTTGTACGGACTTAGTGGCAAAGAAAGCGGAGAGGTTCACTTTAAGGGTCAAAAGCTTGACAAGCTAAACCCCACCGATCTTATAGAGAAAAAGATACTTTACCTCAACAATAACCGCAAAAAGGCGGGACTTTTGCTGGACAGCCCGGCCTGCGACAATATGATACTTCCTGTTATGAAGGGTATGTCGGATGCGGGGATGCTAAATTCAAAGAGAATTGCCGATTATACAAATAAGTATATCGACACCTTTTCGATTGTTATACCATCGATATTCCAAAAACCACGCAACCTAAGCGGTGGCAACCAGCAAAAGTTGATGCTCTCTATGTGCCTTGGCACCGCCCCTGAAATGTTTATTGTAAACGAGCCCACCCGTGGTATTGACGTAGGCGCAAAGGCCGAAATTCACAGGTTTTTGCTGGGTATATCACAGCAGGGTGTGGGACTGCTTATATTTAGCTCGGAACTGCCCGAGCTGATGGCGTTGTGTGATCGCATAGTTGTGATGAACCAAGGACGTGTGGCAGGCGAGCTATGCGGAGATGCAATAACCGAGGAAGCGGTGGTGGCCCTTGCCGCCGGTAGTATGCAAAAGGGAGGTGCCAAATGAGTACAAATACAGCAACACCAAATATCAATAGGCAGAAAAAACCTGCCATAAAGGCCGATTCATTCACCATAGTTATACTAACGGCCGTTTTGTTCCTCTTTTTGGGGCTCACAAGCTCAACATTCTTTAGCTACAACAACATCTATTCACTGCTGTTCTCCACCTCGTTTCAGTTTTTTGGCATTATAGGGTTTACATATCTTATGATAATGGGTGAAATAGATCTGTCGGTGGGCTCGGTTTATGCATTTTCGGGAATGTTTGTGGGCTACATGGTGCTTCGCATGGACCTGCCCCTGTGGCCGGCCATACTGATATCCCTTGTAAGCTGTACACTGTTTGG
>CAYJGQ010000011.1:0-1636 GCA_964369885.1 uncultured Oscillospiraceae bacterium | reverse complement strand
GTTTGGTGTGATTACCGGATTTTTAGTGGTAAAGCTCAAGCTAAACTCCATGATGGTTACCATTGCCACCATGACACTAATAAGGGGCCTTGCCTCAAACTTTGTGCGTGGTCTGTACGGCCTTACATACCCCACCGACATGCGTTCGCTTGTCCGTCTGGACATTGGGAACATTCACCTAACCGTAATAAGCATGGTGGTGCTGGCCGTGGTGCTGGAATTACTACTGCACCGCTCCTCATTGTTTAAGAAGATGTACTATGTGGGCGAAAACATTGAAACCGCCCGTGTATACGGCATAAAGTCCGACCGCATTAAAATAGCTACCTTTGCACTGTCGGCCCTTACCGCAGGTGTGGGCGGCATACTGCTAAACGCACGTGTAACCTATGCCGATACCGCCATAGGTCAGGGACTGGAGTTCCAACTTTTGACCGCCGCCGTGCTTGGCGGAGCAAGCCTGTACGGAGGCAAGGGTAGCATTCTGCGCTCCTGTGTGGGGCTTATCTTCCTGGCCACCATACAAAACGGCATGGTTATATTTAACATCGAACCCCTGCTTCAGCAGTTGATTGTTGGCATAATTCTAATTGTAGCTGTCTTTGCCGACACACGTCTGAACCGCATGAACAGAGTTTAGGGAGGGTGGATATGAAACAGCATATAGAAAAACTGCTCAAAAGCAGTGGTGCGGTCTCGGCAATGTTGGCACTGGGACTGTTCCTAATACTTGCCATTAGTAGCCCATACTTTTTTACAGAGTACAACATAAACTCACTGCAAACCTCAATTGCTCCCTACGCAATAATGTGTATTGGCATGATGGTACTGCTGATAAGCGGCGTGTTTGATATGTCGGTGGGTTCGGTAATGTGTCTTGGTGGCCTTGTGTCGGCCATATGTTTGGGACTTGGCTACCACACCGTTATTGCGGTGCTGTTAGGCCTTCTAAGTGGCGCACTAATAGGGCTTATTAACGGCTTTTTGGTCGAGGTAGCCGGCATTAATGCGCTTATATCCACCATAGGCATGATGTATATTGTACGTGGCATAAGCGAGGTGACCCTTGTGGGGCAGGGCTTGGCAGGTTTTTCGGACTTCCCTGAGCCGTTTTTGACACTGGGGCGCAGCCGCTTTTTGGGCGTATACCTCATGTTCTGGCTGATGCTTGCACTCGTGGTCATAGCCACCATCTATCTTCGCAATAATCCCGGTGGGCGCCGTCTGTACTACATAGGTGGCAACCCCTCGGCCGCACGACTTATGGGCATGAAGATTAAAAAAATTCGCATACTGGCCTTTGTGCTTAGTGGAACCATGGCCGCACTTGCAGGAATACTTGTTACTGCACGCTCGGGAACAGCCAACCGCTACACCGGCGTGGATGCCCACATGGACATCATCATTGCCTGCATAATTGGTGGTGGTTCGCTTGCCGGCGGACAGGGCTCGGTGGTGGGTGCACTGCTTGGTATGATATTCATGGTGCTTATGTCCAATGCCTTCAACCTCTACGAGGTGGCACCACAGTGGCAGAGCATAATTGTAGGCCTTATCCTACTTGTTGTAATTGTTGTGGACGGATATGTATCTCTTGGCAAGGCCAAGAAGCTGGGCAAAATATAAATAATGCGTA
>CAYJGQ010000010.1:0-31348 GCA_964369885.1 uncultured Oscillospiraceae bacterium | reverse complement strand
GTTGTAATCGTCATCGGTGGATAGGTGCGTGGGAAGGGATATCGCATATGGTTTCGGCCACTATGCTCCCAAGCCCGCCCATAACCGAGTGATTTTCCACCGTCACAATCTTTTTACAATCGGTCGCCAGCCGTCTTATTAGCTCTGTATCCACAGGTCTTGGCAGGCAAGGCTTTTTTCAACTGCTAACCTTAGCCCACCCTACGGTGGTTTATTTCTTCTTGGGTGGGCATTTTTCTTCTCCTTTCTTAGGTTGGGAGATATTTTTTTTGCAAGCAAAACTTAAAGAGGTGTGCCGATTTTAAGTCGACACACCTCTTTTTCGCTCCTGCTTTTTGCAAATAAAAGTCCCTTGTTACTCCTTCTAAACGTTATTTGCATACCCCCGGTAACATCTCCTGAGCGGTTTATTTATTACACAAACGCAAAGTTGTGACACTTTTGCGTCCACTTTATGGTGACACATTTCCGCAAATTAATTCATAATAGGGCTGCAGGTAAATTACAAATCAAATTTAAGGAGTTTTTATTATGAAAAAGATTGCAACATTACTATCGCTGGGCCTACTTAGCATTGCGCTTTTGACGGCATGTGCCCAAACCGACCAAGCGCAAATGCCCCAAACATCTGCACCCGATGAGCAAAGTCAATCCACAAGCCCCACCCCCACCGCCCAAGACGAAATGCCTAAAGAAGAAACCTTATCCGATAAAATCACCTTTGAATCAACCGATACAAAAGGCAATACCGTCACCAGTGAAGTTTTCAGAGACTATGACTTGACTATGATTAACGTTTGGGGCACAGGTTGCGTTCCTTGTATTGAGGAGATGCCGGGACTTGCAAAATTTCATGATCAACTTCCCGAAAATGTAAATATGTTTAGCATATGCGTTGATTACGACGCCGACCCCGAGTTTGCCGAAGATGTTTTATCCCAGAGCAATGCAAATTTCACAACTCTAAAAGTGAGCGATAGCTTATATGAAAGTGTTTTAGTAAGAGCACAGGCATTGCCAACAACAATTTTTGTTGACAGCCAGGGCAACATTGTGGGCGATGTAATTCTTGGAGCGCCGGCCGTTGAAACAGATGAAAAGGTTGTTGAGCATTACATGGAATATGTCAATGAAAAGCTGGGTGAGGTGGCTTAAGTGAGGCATAAAAACATATTGCGAAATGTCATTTTAACTTTGGCAATGACTTTTATATGCATAGGAATTTTAAGAGACGAACATTTAATGGTGCTCTCAAAAGCGGTTTCTATCTGCCTTGAATGTATAGGAATAGGGTGAAGACTATGAACAAAAAAGAAAAAGCCCACTTGGGAGTTAGAATGTTAATTCAGGCCGCCGCCGCAGCGCTTGCCAATGGTTATTTAATAGGCTATCTAAACGGCAAAATTTTTGGCGGGAGTAGCAAGGCTGTTTGCCTTCCTATTCTGAACTGTTATTCCTGTCCGGGAGCCTTGGCGTCTTGCCCCATTGGTTCGCTGCAGGCGGTTATGGGCAGCCGAAAATTCAGCTTTTCGTTTTATGTTATAGGAAGCATCATGCTTTTTGGTGTGGTGTTTGGACGAGTTATTTGTGGATTTTTGTGTCCATTTGGCTTTTTGCAAGATCTACTGCATAAAATCCCCGGCAAAAAATTAAGCCTGCCCAAAAAAGTCGACAAACCTCTGAGATACTTAAAGTACCCTGTTTTAGCGCTCACAATTTTCCTGCCCATATTAATAGTAAACGAGTATGGTGCCGCCTCTCCGTATTTTTGCAAATGGCTATGTCCGGCCGGAACCTTGGGTGCAGGAATACCCTTAATTTTAACAAACCCTCCTCTGCAAGATGCTATTGGTTTTCTCTTTAACTGGAAAATGGCAATCTTAGTCATAATTTTAATCGCCAGTATTTTTATCAGTCGATTTTTCTGCAAATATCTTTGCCCACTGGGTGCATTTTACGGCTTCTTTAACAAATTTAGCATGTATCAAATGCATTTTGATAAAGATAAATGCGTCAACTGCTCAAAATGCGACAAGGCTTGCCCCATGAGCCTTGATGTCCCACGCGAAATTAACAAATCCGAATGCATTAAATGTGGAAATTGCAAAGCCACCTGCCCAACCGATGCCATTGACAAATCATTTTGCAAATTCAAAAGTTAACTGGTCAAAATCTGTAAAATATAATATAATTTAAACATCTTAACTTATGAGGTGAGCGCTATGAGTAAATTAATATATATCGCAGATGATGACGACAGTATCCGCAATTTAATAGATATGTTCTTAAAAAGCGAGGGTTATTGTGTCTTAACATTTCCAACAGGTGACGAGCTGTATGGTGAGTTTCTGAAAAAAGAAGCAGATTTGGTTATCTTGGATATTATGATGCCCGGAAACGATGGTTTCACTATTTGTAATATGATCAGAAATGTTTCCTCGGTGCCCATAATTTTGCTCACCGCAAAGGACAGTGATATTGACCAAATAACAGGGCTCACCCTTGGAAGTGATGATTATATCACAAAGCCATTCAAACCCACCCTTTTAAATGCCAGGGTAAAAGCTCTGCTACGTCGCTCCGAAATGGTCAAGCCAAAACAAAGCGATGTAATCTTTGGCGACCTGCGTTTTAGTGCATCTCATTATGCGGTTTTTTGCAAAGAAGCTGAATTACCCCTCACTCAACTTGAGCTTTCCTGCCTTTCGTATATGCTCTCAAAGGGCGATGGCACCGCCTCGCGTGAGGATTTATTAAAAGAAGTTTGGGGTTATGACATTTCGATTGAAACCCGAGCAGTTGATGAAACGATCAGACGAATTAGAAAAAAACTTGTATCGGCTCATAGCAATGTGTCTGTATTAAACAAATGGGGCTATGGATATTCTTTGAAAGAAAACGGAGGGGAGTAAATGAACAAGCCAAGATACTTTGGATTTTTAACATTTTTCATTGCACTTTTATCCTCCGTTTCACTTATTATATTGGTTAATATTATTGTTCGAAACAATGTTAATAGTGAGGCCATTTACACCCTGGAAAACACCCAAATTGTCCAGCATGATGTTTATCAAAGCGAAGATATCCCTAAAGTCTTTGACATTGTTTCGGGCGATCAGGTTAATATGTTGATACGGTTTATTGATAAAACTGTAAGCTCAACAGATTTTTTGTATGAGCATGAAATCGCACTGCTGGACTATGTCAATTCCAACGATCTGGAGCTAAACACGGTGCACACTGTGCACTTAAATTCAGAGAATATTTATTTCAAAGTGCTCGATGAAACCGATGTTTTATATATAAATACAGATTCATATTTATATATCTTAGACACGCTTAATCAAATTTTTTTAGTTGTCACCTTAGTTTTGCTTGTAATTTCTGTGTTTGTTGGCTGCAAGGTCGGAAAACACCTTGAAAACACAGATGAGCAACTAAAACGTTTCTTCAGCAACGCATCGCATGAGCTAAAAACACCACTGACATCTATACAAGGCTATACCGAAAGCATTTATTTAGATATAACCCCCGATGTAAAGGCCAGTTGCAAAACGGTTCTAAAGCAGTGCGAATTAATGGAAAAACTTATTGAAGAGCTTTTGTTATTATCAAAGCTTGACAGCAACGCACTGAGATTAGACACCGCCTCCATTAACATTTATGAGGTTATAGATAGGCTGATCTCTTACATCAAACCAACTTTTGATGAAAAAAATGTAGCGCTTGTATGCAGTTTTGATGGTGACGAGGGCATGAGCACTTGCGACGAAAAGTATATGTATCACGTCTTTAGCACCCTGCTTTCAAATTCATTGCGATACGCAAAAAGTATGGTTGTAATCAACACCAAAATTACAAACGCAAGCATTATCATCACAATTCACGACGATGGAGAAGGCTTTTTAGAAGAAGATTTGCCTCATATTTTCAAAAGATTTTATGCCGGCAAAAATGGAGTTTCGGGTATAGGACTTTCTCTTGCAAAAGAAATTGTAAAACTGCACAAGGGAGATATCTGTGCAAAAAACAATAACGGTGCAGAAATCACAATTACTATACCAAAATCAAATTAAGGAGTATTATATGAATAAAAAGATTACCTTATTACTTATTACGGTTATAGTGTCAATTATATTGGTAGCCTGCAGTTTTACCGGAGAAGCAGTGCCCCCAACAGCCCCCGAAACAGAAAACCCAAGTATTTCTGTTTTAGAAAACTCAATAATCTATAATGGCGACATCACCACCGAGGGTGTAGAGCAGCTTAAAGCACTTTATACCCAAGATATAAGCAAGATTACAATAACTTCAAAAGCCGGAGATATGTACGCCGGAATTGATCTGGGTGAGTTTGTTTTTGACAACGGTTTGGATGTAGAAGTTAAAGATTATGCATTTTCAGCTGCTGCAAATTATGTCATCACTGCTGCAAAAACTTTGTATTTATATGAAAATTCTCTTGTCGGGTTTAGCGGCGGCCTATCGTCAATAAATCGTGAGGATGAAAGGTTAGAGCGCGACTTTTTTAGAAAAATCGGCGTACAGCAGCAGATCACATCGCTGGGAAATAAAGATACCTTCGCAGAAAAATCAAAGGGCAAGGACGGATTTACATACACAATTGATGCCTTTGATAAATTAGGGCTAAGTAATATCATCTTGCTTGACGAAAAATGGGAAAATCCCACGAGTGAAATGTTTGATTTATTTACTATAAATCGTGATGAGTTTTACTCCACAGAATATATGAGCTATGAAAACGCACCCGATGTGCCACCGATTGAATATAGCGTAACACTCGATGGAAATTCAATTATTTACGACGGAGAGCTTTCATCAAACGGCCTGGAAGAAATAAAGGACCTATACACCCAAGAAATCGACCGTTTGGTCATCAATTCACCAGGTGGCGAGATTAATATTGGTATGGATTTTGGCGAGTTTATCTTTGACAATAAGCTGGATGTTGAGGTCAAGGAATTAGCCTTTTCCTCTGCCGCTAACTACGTCATAACAGCTGCAAACACCCTGTATCTGCACAAAGATGCTGTCATCGGTTGGCACGGCGGAGCAACCCAAGAGCTTGACATCCCCGAAGTTCAGGAGGGTGGGGAGTTTTATGAATACAATCAAGATTCAATAAAGCGTGAAACTGAATTTTATGAAAAAATTGGAGTAAACCAACAGATAACAGTGTACGGTCAAAATGAAAAATTCTTAGAAAAGGCCACTGAAATTGAGGCTTTTGGCTGGACTTACGACCTTGAAACTTTAAATAAGTTGGGGGTTGACAACATTGAATTTATTGGCGAAACATGGACGCCAAACACAACACTAAACTTTATGGAACAAAGTTTCAATCTGCTTTTAATCGATGAATTAGCCTAAATGCAATGCATTGATTTTTCGCTCAAGCCTTACGGGAGCGTTTATGAGCAGTTTTGGAGAGTGTCAGAAAAACGTCAACAGGCAGCTTCGGTCGCAGCTTACGCTGCGACCGAATTTTTTGCCAAGCTTTTATCATCACTATATTGACCACACAAGCCACAACCCCATGTTTAAGCCATCACTTAAAAGTGCCGACCGATTTTGCGCCACCTACCTTTACTGCACGCTTTAGCTGTGGGTAGTTTTGGGCGCAAAAATAAGCTCAGTTTTTTGTCCATTTTGTGGGGGCGTAACCCGAGGCTTATTATATGGGTTTATTATTTTGCCAGCTGTTTTTTTAGGAAGGATTTTTGTGCACCTTGTTTTATGTCATCCTCCTCCTTTATATGGCCTATGAGAAGTGGCGATAACGGGTCGTGCATACTGTAATTTTGCACCGCCTGCGCCATGCTTTTATTTGCATAGCAGTATTTACAGCCGTTTGGGCAGCAACCCAGCAAACCAATATCACGACTTTCTATGCAGTGACATCCCTCGCGAAAGCCTTTGTGCTTCAGGCTGCGAAACTCCAAGCCATTTGCCTTGCCCAGTATATCCAGGGTTACGCAACCCGAAGAGTTGATGCCAAACTTTGCGTAATCCTCCTCAGGGCCGCAGGTTTGCAGTGTAATTTTATACCTCTTGGCAATCTCCCCAAACCCCTGCGACAGGCTATCCATTTCAGCTTTTGTAATGGTTTTAAGCTCGGGGAAGTTTGTTTTATGTTTTGAGTACATCTCAACAAAGCTAAAAATGCACCTATCTATATGCCCCGTAAGCCTTTTGGCCATCTCCTTAAATGTCGCAAGATGTCGCTGCACTGTATATTTCTCGGTGAGTAAAACAGGGTCGTATCTCCAGGCTATTTTCCCGGATCCCACTATTTTCTCAAGCTCAAAAAGGGTATTTATGCTTGTGTCTATATCCGGCACTCCGGGCTCAACATCACTGCCGTAGGCCGTAATGGTGTAGTAAAAATATGTTGCAAATTTATCTGTAATCTCCCGAATTTTTGGGAGCACAGGCGCATAATTTTTTGAGCCGAATATAATGCAGTCTATTTTTTCGGGTGTTAGCTCATACCTTCTGATGTGGCGTGGAAAAAGCGAATTGCGGGAAAGCACATAACCCTCCTCAAACCTCTTAAACATCCAATCGGGATAGTGGTTTACAATGTCTGTTCTGCCACTTATATTTACAATCATTTTTTATCTCCTGCCACGGGGCTACCCAAAATATTCATTTGAATCGCTCGGAGCTTCTGCCCTATCTTTATCGGTATACTCCCGTACAAGCCTTGTAACCGATATTTTATAGCTCTCAAACAATTTGGTTTTGCCCTCCAGCTGGCTCATTCTATGCTCTGCCATATTGCGCCACTTTGCCATGGCTTCCTCGCTTTCCCATACATTCATAGACAAAATTTTACGCGGGTCTGCTAAACTTTGAAATCGCTCGGCCGAGATAAACCCCTCAAAACCCGAGAGCATGGGCTTTAGCATTGCTGCAAGCTCTAAGTATTTGGCCTTGCCCTCATCTGTTGGTGTTACCTCAAACAGTACAATATATTTACTCATTTGTTTTCCCCCTCCATACCCAGCAAAAATTCTTTCATGGTAAGTCCGCCTGCATAGCCCACAAGCTTTCCCGATGAGCCTATAACCCTGTGGCAGGGCACAATTACGGTTATGGGGTTTTTGTTGTTTGCCATACCAACGGCACGGCTGGCTTTTGGGTTGCCCACCGCTACCGCTATCTCCTTATAACTTCTGGTTTGGCCATAAGGAATATCGCAAAGCGCAGACCAAACCTTCTTTTGAAAATCGGTTCCGTTTAATTTATACGGCAGATCAAAATCTTTTCTTTTGCCGTCAAAATACTCTAAAAGCTGATTATATGCTCTGTCTGTAAACTCGGTTTTGGTGCCAAAATCGACTATATGCTCCTCGTGTAATTTCTTAAAATACACAAGGCAATCCCCCTCATATTTCATAATAAAATAACCCATTTGAGTTTCATAAATCGCAAAATTTTTCATTTTTTACATCCTTTCCTATAAACTGCAGGGGACATATTAGCCCTTTCTTTGAAGAATTTATAAAAAGCAGACAGACTTCCAAACCCCACCGAGTACGCGATGTCAATTATTTCATTGTCTGTCTGTTCTAAAAGCCGTATTGCCTCTTTGTAGCGCAGGTCGTTTACATAATTGCCGGGGGTTTTGCCATATTCCTCCTTGAACACCTCCACCATGCGTTTGCGCGAAAGTCCAAGTTTATCTATTTGGTTGTTTAATATTTCTGCCTCGTTAAACATATCATCAATGAGGGTTTTCAGCCTTTTTGCAATATCCTTCATCGGTTTGTAGTCAAGCAGGTCGCTTCTGCATCTTTTACAGGGGCGATAACCCGCTTTTATCGCCATGTCGGCCGTTTTGTAAAACTCAATATTCTCCGCCTTGGGCGCCTTTGATTTGCAGGACGGCCTGCAATAAATCCCTGTCGATTTTACCGCATAAAAAAACAGGGTGTCATAGCTTTCGTCATTTGAAATAACGGCGGCATACATTTCGTCGGAGGTCATATTAAAATTATTATCCATCTACCCACTACCCTCTTTTCATGGATTTAATTAGCTCTTTTGTGGGTTTATCCACCCTGAGTGACTCCCTGATTTTTTGCAAGGCCTTGTTGTAGGTTTCATCATCCAAATTGTTATCCCTAAGATACTGCATTGTCCGGTCGGGGAAATTTACAAAGCAGACCTGCAAACACCAAGCAACCGCCATTTTTACATAATAGTCCTCGTGGGTAATAACATCACAGATGAATAAAATATCCTCAAGATACCGCTGCTCCATATAGTGAAAAAGCAGCATCACTACCGCAAATCGTATTTCATAGCCTTCATTTGAGCTGTGGTATCGCTGTAAAAATTTCCACACCCGCTCTTTATGTAGTCGCACAATTTTAAGCTCATTGCAAAAGCTGTCGCACAACGACCAATTTGTGATTTTGGGAACAAACATGGCTATCTGTTCCAGCATCACTTCAATATCTTGGTTCATATTTCCTATTATTAGCGCCTTTAGCATGGTTTCCTCAAAATATATATCACGGGCATTATCAAGAAAATCAATGGGATTGTCTTTGGCAATTCTTTTAGCTATCTTTCGTATTTGTGGAATTCGCACCCCAATAAGGTTGTCACAACCGGGTATTAAGGAGGCTGAAAATTCACGAAATTTCTCATCGGTTAGGGCAAACAATTCCCGCCTGATTTCGGTTTCTCGTTCATACATTTTCATCACCATTTTTTCTGTTTATCTATTTATGTACACCTAATATTATCACAAAAACTCACAAAATTCTTCCTAAAACTGCGCATTGAATTTTAAATGTTTGCACGGTTAAAAATAGTCAATATTTGCAGTTGTAGTCCTTGCCACCTGCTTTTTGTTCTTGGGGTCATCAAGTTGTGGTATTGCCCCCGCCGCAATGGCCCACAAATACACACTTGCAACCGTGCCATAGGGGGAATACCTTTTGCGGTAGCGCTCAAACATCTGCTTTGTAACCTCCTTATGGCGGTAAAGCATACGCATACCTCGGTGGATAGCAATATCCCCAAAGCTCAGTACATCCTCACGCCTGAGGGCACTTGCAAGAAGCATCTCGGCTGTCCACACGCCAATACCCTTTAGTTTACATAGGCTCTCAATCACCTCCCTATCGCTCATATGTTGCAGTCCTTCAAGATTAATTTGCCCCACACAGACCCTCTGTGCAAAATCCTTAATGTACTCGGCCTTCTTAAACGTCGTGCCAAAAGCCTGTATCTCTAACACTGTTAGGCTGTTTACCTTATCTGCCGTAAGGCCATCCAGTCGATCTTTCATGCGGCCAAACACCGTTTCTCTGGCCTGTCTTGACACCTGTTGCCCCAATATCGCCCTTATAATTGCCGTGAATATATCGCTGTCTATGGGGCGTTTTAGCATACCTATTTTGTCAATTGCCACGGCTAATCGTTTATCTTTTTTCTTTAGGTAATTAATTTCTTTTTCCCCATACTCAAAATACATACCGCTACCTCGCTTACAAAATCTATCATCATTATACAGAAAAAACAGGTATTTTTCTTCCTGTTTTTTCGCAGGTAATTTTTACTTGTGCAAAATTATGGGGTTGGGGTTGAGGCGGGGGTTGGAGGGGGCGCAGCCCTGACGGCCGATAGGCCGTCCCCCCACCGCAGGTGGGGGTGCAGCTTTGCCTGTACTTTGGGCAAAGCTGCGGGCTGCGCCGTAACCTTGCCGCTTGATGGCGTGGGGGGCGGGGGATGCCTTTGCCAAAAGCGTCCTGTGCCCCCACATTTTTGCCGTGTTATGGGCAGGGTGCCAACCCCATAACACCCCCTACATTATAGGCCCTCCATGGCTTCGGTGGTTTTTTTAAGCCTGCTTTACATCTATAAAGCACCCCACAACAGGCAGTGTATCTGCATGGGGTGTTTTATCACACTGCGCACAAATTCCCCCAATTAAAATAATTGGGGGAATTTCATAGGTTATTTTTATCGGTTTGCTATCTTTATTTTTTCCCGTATAAACTCGGCCGCCACCGATAGATATGGAATAAATCCCTCGTCCTCATCGCTCCACATCTCGGCCACAAACAGGCCATTGTAGTCCATGGCCTTAAAGGCTTTAAGGCAGGCCTCAAAATCCACAATACCACTGCCAAATTCCACCTTGCGGCAACATCCAATGGTGGCATCCTTCAGGTGTGTGGCCACAATATGCCGTCCACCAAAGGCTATGTCGGGCACGGGGTCGGCTCCGGTTGCCGCAACGTTGCCAGTGTCGGTATAAATTTGCAAAAATGGTGAATCCACCTGCTTTATAATGCCCATTGCCATCTCAACAGAGCTGCAAAACTTAACCTCTTTGTCCATAACCTCAATACACAGCATTACACCATTTTGCGCACCGTAGCCTGCAAGCTCACGCAGGGCCTGCACAAACAGCTCTCGTGTGTGTTCATTACCATGATCGCCGTTAACATCGTATGGTGCAAGCTGTATTATGCGTATGCCAAGCTTCACGGCAAGGTCAATTCCGGCTCGCACAATTTCAATGCCGCGGTTTCGTAGTTCGGGGCGGCTTTCGCCCAGGGGGTAGTACCTGTTGGCAGTAAGGGCCATGGTTAGCAGTGGTATCCCCGTGTTCTCCACAGCTCTGCGCACCTCGGCTATTTGTTCCTCCTGCCAGTCCAGCCTGTTTATGCGTGGTTCCAGTCCGTCAACGCTAAACTCAACAAAATCATACCCGGCCTGCTTTGCCACCGTGAGCTTTTGCTCCCAGCTTAGCTGTAGAGGTATGGCTTTTTCATATATGCCCAGCTTTAGTTGCTCAAGATTTGTCATAACGTGCGCACTTCTCCTCAGGTTTAATTTAATGCTATATGAATACCCACAGCCAACAAAGCACCTAAAAACTTTGCCAACAATTCATAAATTTAGCACCCTTTATATAAAAATATACTATAACTATTTGGCTACGTCAACATAATTTTTCAAATGTCATGACAAAGTTCAATAGCATTTTAGTTCCTGCCCTCCTACATTTTGGTGGACATTTATTAATTTTTTCCCTCACAGCTTTTGCTGTTTTTGTGGGAACACCCCGCCGTGCCCATTTTGTAAGGGGAGCTTTTTTCCCTTTAATACAGCATTTTTGCCATTTCCGCTTCACCATTTGCTCAAAAATGAATTCCTCTGCGCAAAAAAAATCACCTGCACAGCATATCCTCTCGGCCGCTACTTCGATATATTTTATCAGCTTGGGGCAATTATTTATTTTTGACATATTTCATGACAAAATTTTGGGTGAGTCATACATATTAATAGCCCTATGGTTTTTGGTATAATGATATTTAGCATTGTACTGGACAAACTTACTGAAAATAAATGAAGTGGCATCAAACTTTTATATATGATGGCACAAGAGAGGGGCATTTGAGGATGGAGAAAAAATACTTATTGGGACTTGATAACGGAGGAACAACGGTTAAGGCGGGTCTGTACGACACAAACGGCAACGAGATTTACACCGCCAAAACCTTTGTAACCCAAATTATGCCGCATGATGGCTGGCTTGAGCGCTCGGCCGAGCAGGTTTGGAAGGCCAATTGTCAGGCCGTAAACGATGTGCTTGAGGGCTCGGGAATAAACTCGGCTGATATTTTGGGTGTATCCATCACCGGTTACGGCAATGGCGCCTTTTTTGTGGGCGAGGACCTTAACCCAAGCTATGAAAACTGCATTCTCTCGGGTGATGTGCGGGCCAAAGAGTACATAAAAAATTATCTTTCCACCGGTGTGCAGGATAAAATAATAGGACGTACTAACCAAATTTTGTGGGCAGGGCAAACCACCCCCATTATGGCCTGGATGCGTGACAACATGCCACAGGTCATGCAAAAAACCCGTCATATACTGATGTGTAAGGACTTTTTGCGCCTCCGCCTTACCGGCGAGGTGGCGGGCGAAATCTCCGATATGTCTGGCATAAGCGCCATGAATCAGGAAACACGCATGGTCGACCCCGAAATTTTAAGCGAAATGGGGCTTGAGCAGTACGCCCACATGTTGCCCCAGCGCATTCTTGGCTCCTACGAGATAGGCGGCCACATAACCGCAAAGGCGGCCGAGCAAACCGGCCTTGCCCAGGGTACCCCGGTTATGGGTGGCCTGTTTGACATAACCTCCTGCGCCATTGCCACAGGTGTAACCGACTCCAGCCGCCTTTGCATGATTTTGGGTACCTGGAGCATAAACGAATACATTTCAAAGAAGCCCATTTCAAGCAGTGATTTATTTATGACCTCGCTGTACTGCATCGATGGCTACTACATGCACACCGAGGGCAGCACCACCTCGGCCTCCAACCTACAGTGGTTTATAGATCACTTTATGGGTGAGGAAAAAACCGCCATGGAGTTGGTGGGCAAAAATGTGTTTGATGCCTGTGAGGATATGATCGCCTCGGTGCCATATGATGATAGTACCATACTGTTTTTACCCTTCCTGTACGGCACCAATGTAAATCTTGATGCCAAGGCAGGCTTTATAGGCATAAGCGGCCGCCACACCAAGGCACATATGCTTCGTGCCGTCTACGAGGGCATTGTCTTCTCGCATATGTACCACGTTGAAAAGCTACAAAAGTTTCGCTCTGAGCCATACGAGGCCATTCGCATATCGGGTGGTGGTGCAGGCTCGGCCGAATGGGTGCAGATGTTCTGTGATGCTCTACAACTCCCCATAGAGATACCTGCCGCCAAGGAGCTTGGCACCATGGGCGTTGCCATGTGCTGTGCCGTG
Organism: uncultured Oscillospiraceae bacterium; assembly: GCA_964369885.1. Lineage (GTDB taxonomy): Bacteria > Bacillota > Clostridia > Oscillospirales > Ruminococcaceae > Heteroruminococcus. The sequence goes on along the minus strand of CAYJGQ010000010.1, from coordinate 18,535 downwards.
GGCGCAGGCCTGTTTGACAACCTGGAGCAGGCCGCAGAGGTATTTGCAAAGGTTAAAAAGACCTACACCCCAAACCCCGCGCGTGCCGAGTACTACCGCAAGAAGTACGAGCTGTACAAGGGGGTAATAACTGCTCTTGATGGCACATGGGAGCAGTTTAATCAGGTGGAGAAGTAAAAATAATTTTGAATTTGTTTTTGAGAAGTGAGAGGTAAAAATGGATAGAGCTTTTAAGTATGATTTTGAAACCATGGTTCAGGTTTCCAAGATGTACTACCAACGAAGCATGAGCCAGCAGGATATTGCCAAGGAGCTTGGCTGGTCCCGCTCCATGGTGTCTATGATTTTGTCCGAGGCCAAGGAGTGTGGCGTAGTGGAGGTGCGTATTCATGATGTCACGGGCAATGACCTTGAAATGTCGGAGCGGTTAAAGAAACTTTTTTCGCTTCGTAACTGTATAGTTGTGCCCACAAGTGCCACCTCGGACGTTTTACTAACCAAAATAGTGGCCGAGCGTGCCGCCCACTTTGCCTCAGAGCAGATCAGCAATCATTCACTTTTGGGCATAGCCTGGGGCATGACCTGCCGTGAGGTAATGACCTCCTTTTCGAGCAAAACCGATCTTGTGGATGTAAATGTAATACCGCTAATAGGCGGTAGTAATCAGGTGGGGGGCGAGTACCAGCTAAACGAGATGGTGCGCATATTTGCCGAAAAATTGCGGGGCATACCCTCATTTATATATGCCCCCAGTCAGGCCGAAACCCTAAGCGACAAGGAGCTGTACATGCAGAGTATGTACATGCAGGACATCTCGTCCAAGTGGGAAAAGGTCGACACGGCCATAATAAGTGTGGGTGCCTCGCCCGAGTATTACACCAACCGCATTTATGCCGACCCCTACGAGATGCTAAAAACCCTAAGCGAGTTTCCAAACCGCCCTGTGGGCGATGTTGTGGCACGTCGCTTCACACTTGACGGACGTTTTTTGGATGCCGATTACGATCAGCGCCTGATTGCCGTAAGCGAGACCGCACTGCGCAACACAAACCATGTTATATGCGCCGCCAGTGGCCGCCACAAGGTGCTCTCCATAATCGGTGCCCTGCGCCTTAACATCATACACAGCTTTGTTACAGACTACGAAACCGCACGTCTGGTGGTGTCCTTGCTGGACACCTAACAGGGGCTGTTACCCGCCAATAAAAAAACAGGCTATGTGAGGGGTCTCACATAGCCTGTTTTTTTGTGTAAAACCTTGCCTACGGTCTGTCGCTCAATCAGTCCTTAAAAATCTTGTCGTAGGAAGCGTTTATGATGGCAACCTCTTCGGGGGTCATTTCCCAGTCGGCGGCGGCTGCGCTGTTCTTGGCGGTGGAGGGCTTGGAGGAGCCCATAAGCACGGTGGTTACACCGGGCTGTGCCAGGGTCCAGTTTATAGCCACCTGTGCCACAGGCACGCCACGGGGGGCCGCCACCTCACGCAGGGTATCAATTAGCTGATTGCACTTTGTCCACATGGGCTCACCAAAGTAGTTATAAAATCCCGAGCGCAGTTCCTTACCCTCCGACACAAGGGGTTTCTCCATTGTGCCTGTAAGTATGCCGCCACCCAAAGAACCGTAGGTCATAATGCCTATGTTCTCCTTGTTACAGTGGGGAATAACGCCGTTTTCAACGCTTGAACGATCAAGCAGGCTCATGGGGGGCTGTACGCAAACAATGCCGGCCCTTTGAACCGCAATGTCAATTTCCTCTATGCTAAAGTTGGACACGGCAGTCTCACGCACCTTGCCCTCTTTTTTAAGCTCGGCCAGTACGTCCAGCGCACCCTCTATGCCGTGGTTGTAATCGGGCCAATGCACCATGTAAATGTCAATATAATCTGTGCCAAGTCGAGAAAGCGAGTTCTCAATCTCCTTGCGCACAAGCATGGGGGACAGGCACTTAACATAGTCGCCCATTATGCGGTGTATGCCAAATTTGGTCGAGATAACCGCCTTATCACGACGGCCCTTAATGGCCTTTCCCACAGTAATTTCGGACTCAAAATTCTGTCCGTAGGCCGGAGCGGTATCGATAAGATTTACCCCAAGGTCCATAGATTGATGTATTGCGGCTATGCCTGTTTTTTCATCCACCTCACCAAAAAAGTCGTTGCCAAGTCCCCATGTACCATGCCCAACTACCGACACTTCAAGATCACTTTTTCCCATCTTGCGATATCTCATTGCTCATCTCTCCTTTTTTGACATTTGTTTTGAAAAATGTAAATGACTACCTCTATTATAATTCAACGTGGCAAAAATATCTATACCAAGGGTGGTACAATCTGTTTTTTTGTAAGAATACCCATATATTGAACATTGCTTTTGTGCCTGTGCTACACCCGCAAAAACTTTTTGGCACAGTCCTCAAACTGCTCGGCATTTAGTACCGAGCGGCCACACTCGCCCTGCAAAAGCCCCGTCATCATGGCGGCCAGCTTGCGGGGCGAGCCCAAAAAGGCATCACTGCTCCCCCCCGCCATGTGGGGGGCCACCGTCACATTCTCAAGGGCCACAAGGGGGTAATCGGCCGTGGTGGGTTCCTGCTCAAACACATCCAAAAAGGCACCGGCCAGCCGCCCATCGCTCAGCGCTTCGTGCAGTGCCACCTCGTCCACAAGGCCCGAGCGGGCCGTGTTTATAAAATACGCCCCCTTTTTTACCCCCTTTAACAGCTGTGCATTTATCATATGGCGGGTGCTTTGGGTCAGGCGGGTGTGCAGACTTATAAAATCACTGCGCTCCACAAGCTCCTCCAGCGACACAAGCTCTATCCCATAGGGAGCCTCCCCCTCAAAGTAGGGGTCGCAGGCCAGAAGTTTTACCTCAAACCCAAAAAGTCGTTGGGCCACCTTCAGCCCTATCTCTCCAAGCCCCACAAGCCCCACCGTCTTGCCGGGCAGGTCGGGAACATAGTCAATATTTGGGTAGTCACTCTTCCATCCACCCTGCTTCATCACCATGTGGGAGCGTGCTATGTTGCGAAACTCGCAGATCATGCCCCCCACCGTAAAGTCGGCCACGGCATCGGCATTGCGCCCCGGGGTGTTGTACACCACAATGCCCTTTTTTGAGGCATACTCAAGGTTTACATTCTCGGTGCCTGCACGCAGCACCCCTATGACCTTTAGGTTTTTACAGCGTTCAATCATGGCTCGTCCCACAGGGCAAAACTGGGTTATTATTATGTCGGCATCCTCCACAAACTTCATTATTTTCTCATCGGGAAGGTAGGCCTCACTGCCGTTTTGCTCAAGCAAAAGGTTTATGCGCTGCACCTCATCCAGACTTGCTATCTCCCAATCTATTACCGATATATCCATGCCGCCAAATCCCTCAAACCCCGCCTTTATGTAATCACCGGGAATAAACAGATCTCCAATTCCAACGAGTTTCATGTGATATTCATCCTTTCATTTTTAGGTTATCGCCCTTGTGTTACCAAGTGCTATTTTATCATGCAACCCACACCATAACAAGAAATCAGTTTGTGCTACCTTAAAAAAAACACACCCGCACCGATGCACTTTGCCGCAAAGTTTGCATTTTGGGCACACAAAGGCGTATTTACTGCCCAAAAGGCGTGACAGTTTAAAATCAATGGTCAAAATTGTGCACATCCAACAAAAACAAAAAATATATATTGACTTTTCCATGTAAGGAAGATAAAATAAACTACAGATTGGCGAATGTTAAAACAAATGTTACGGACTAAAAAGTGCATTTTAACCCCTTTGCCATGTGTTTTTGAGGTATAAAATCGGTCAACATGTTGACTCGTTTTATATAAAACAATTAGGAGGAAAGATAAAATGAAAAAAGTTCTTGCCTTAATGTTGGCCCTAATGCTAACACTATCCCTGGTTGCTTGCGCAAGCACCGAAGCTCCCGCCGCTGAGGGCGACGCACCTGCCGCCGAGGGCGATGCACCTGCCGCTGCCGGTACCGGCATCTATGGTAGTGCTGATGAAACCTACTACATGAACGTTCCTGTTTCAGGCGTTGAGTACTGGTTCCCCGTATATGCTGCTTTTAAGGAAGCCGGCAACATGCTGGGCGTTAACACCGTTTACGGTGGCACCACCGAGTACGACGCAAACCTTCAGGTTGAAGCTTTCAACCAGATGCTTGCTCAGAACCCCACCGGCATCATGGTTCACCCCATCAATGCTGAGCCTTTCCTTGAGCCCATCAACCGCGCTGTTGAGTCCGGCGTTGCAGTTATCACCTTTGCATCCGACTCGCCCGACTCCTTGCGTTCGGCTTACATAACCTCTGACAACGTTCAAGAGGGTACCGCTGCTGCTCGTGCCATCGGCGATGCTTTGGGCGGCGAAGGCGGAGTTATGACCTGCGTAAACCCCGGTCAGACCAACCATGACATCCGTACAAGCACCTTTAAGGCTGTTATCGAAGCCGAGTACCCCAACATGGAATTCCTAATTGAGGCTCCCACAAACCAGGATCCCGACGCTGCTTACGAGGCTGTTATGACCGAAGGTCAGAGAAGCCCTCACCTCGCCGGTATCTTCACCCCCGAGGCAAGCTCGGCCATTGGTGCTGCTCAGGCTGCTAAGGAGCTTGGCACCGGCATCCTTGTAATGTGTGCAGACGTTAACGAAACCGTTCTTGACATGCTTAAGACCGGCGACATGTTTGGCGCTATCAACCCCGACCAGGGCAACCAGGGCTTCTGGGGCATGATGCTTCTCTTCATGTCGGCACATCCCGAGATGGTAAACTTCATGTCCTACAAGGAAGATGCCGGTATGAACCCCATCTCCATCCCCTTCATGGACAATGGCCTTGACATTGTTAACGCCGAAAACGCTGACTCCTACTACATCGGCAACTATGTTGAGAAGTGCGGATACAGCAGCCTGGACGAGATGCTTGCTCCCGGCGGCCCCAACGCATAATTGACACCACCTTTTAACAACACATCAACATTGTAAGTGGTATACCGGCGCAGGGGTGGATAGGACTGCGGTTCTATCCACCCCTGCCCATAGTTTTTGTGGGGCTATAACCATATATCATACGGCCGGTCGGAGTACGACCGATCTATGAAATCACTTCACCGATTTTGAACCCACCAAAGTCAGTGTGGTACAAAATATTTTAAGGACTGGAGGGAGTACCGCTTGGGAGAAACAATTCTTGAGTTAAAAGGTATAAGCAAGTCATTTGGTGCAAACCAAGTTCTTTTTGATGTAGATTTCACCCTACAATCCGGTGAAGTTCACGCAATTATTGGCGAGAACGGCGCAGGAAAATCCACAATGATGAACATTTTGTTCGGACTTGTAAAACCAAACGGCGGAACTATTGCCATTGAGGGCAAGCAGGTAACCATAAAAAGTGCCACCAACGCACAAAAGAAGGGTATCTGTTTTGTTCACCAGGAAATAGCGCTATGCCCTGAGCTAACAGTAGCGCAAAATATCTACATGACCCGCATTAAAGGTTCTGTGTCTCCTTATATCGACTACAAAAAGCTAAACGCCGAGGCACAGGCCTTGCTGGACAGCATTGTACCCGGTATTGATGCAGGTGCCTTGGTGGAGAACCTTAACATTGCAAATCAACAGGTTGTTGAGATTGCAAAGGCCCTTTCCACCGACTGTAAGGTGCTAATTCTTGATGAGCCCACCTCGTCGCTGTCCGACAAGGAAACCGAGGCGCTTTACGGAATAATGCGCAACCTAAAATCCAAGGGCATAGGCATTATATTTATAAGCCACCGTCTGTCGGAAATTTTTGAGCAGTGTGACCGTGTGTCGGTTCTGCGTGATGGCTACATGATAAACACCTACGCTGTGGACAGTGTTGATGCAAAACAGCTTGTAAGCGACATGGCCGGACGTGAGATTCAAAACCTCTACCCCGACAAGGCCGTGGATGTAAATTACGGTGATGACAGCGATGTTTTGCTTGAAATCAAGGACTTTAACGACCTTAGAGGCGATATGTTCCGTGGCATAAACTTCAAGCTACATAAGGGCGAAATTCTCGGCTTCTCGGGGCTTATCGGCTCGGGACGCAGTGAGATTATGACCTCTGTTGTGGGGCTTCGCAAGGTAAAGCCGGGTGGCAGCTCGATGTTTGAGGGCACAAACACCACCCAGCAGGCCACCGCCAAAACCTACCGCAGTGGCCTTGTGTACCTTTCGGAGGACCGCAAAAATTCGGGACTGTTTTTGGATATGCCAATATACCAAAACACCACCGCAATGCACCCCGAAACCGTAACCGACGGAATATTTATAAACCACGGCAAGGAGCTTGCACAGGCCAACCAGTTTATAACCGCCCTGCGCACAAAGTGTAGCAGTGCGTTTCAGGCAGTGCGCTCGCTCTCGGGTGGTAACCAGCAAAAGGTTATGATATCAAAACTTTTAACCGCCAAACCCAAGATAGTAATTGTGGACGAACCCACAAAGGGTGTTGACATTGGCGCAAAAAGCGAGATACACGGCCTACTGCGTGGCCTTGCAACCCAGGGCACAGGCGTTATCGTGGTATCCTCCGAGCTTAACGAAATTGTAGGCATGTGTGACCGTGTTTTGGTTATGCATGAGGGAGAAATTGTACAGGAAGTAAAGGGCGAAGCCGTGGACAGCAAAAACATAATGTACTACGCTTCGGGTGCCTATAAGCTGGACAGCAACTAAATTTTAAGAGGTGAGCAAAATGTCACAAAATGTTATGACCGCAGAGAAAAAAGATGGCGGCGCTTTGGCCACCATAAAGAAGATATTTGCCCTTAGAGAGATGAACCTCATCCTGATTATATTGGTGTTTGGTATATTCCTAAGCCTTACCACCGAAACCTTTGCAACCTGGATGAACATTAGAGTACTGATAACCGGCCTTTCAACCGATGCACTTCTGGTTATAGCCATGACCATCGTGCTTATCTCGGGCGGTATCGATCTTTCGATAGGCTCGCTGATGTGCTTTACAATGGCAGTGGCGGCCAGCTTGTTTAGGGGTGATATGAACCCATGGGTTGCCTCTATTATAGGCATTGCCGCTTCGGTTGGTCTTGGTTGGCTTCAGGGCATGATCATCACCAAAATTAAACTTACCCACTTCATAGTTACGCTGTGTTTCATGGGTATTGCTCGTGGCCTTGTGCTTTATATCTCGGGTGGTACACCCATTTCGCTTGTAGCCGCACTTGATGCCACCCCCGCCTTCACCACCATCGGTCAGGGCAACTTCATCGGTGATATCCCCTTACAGGTAATCATATTCCTGGTGCTTGCAATCTTCTCGGATGTTATGACTCGTCGCTCGGCCCCCATGCGCCAGGTGTTCTACACCGGCTCCAACGAAAAGGCCGCCCAGTACTCGGGTATCAAAACCGACCGTGTAAAAATCATCGCCATGATGCTCTCGGGTCTGTTTGCAGGCATCGCCGGCATCATCTATATGGTTAAGTTCTCGGGCGTGCCCATGTCGGCAGGCGAAGGCGCCGAAATGATCGCCATCTCCTCGGCCGTTATCGGCGGTTGCTCCATGAACGGCGGACGTGGTACCGTGTTCGGGGCAGTGCTTGGTCTTGTGCTTATGTCCATGGTAACAAACGCCATGAACCTGTTTGCCGTAAACCCCACCCTGCAGGACCTTATCCGTTACATCATCCTGCTTGTGGCTGTTGTTCTTGACAACCTTCAGCAAAACGCACAACTCAAGAAGGCTTCCTAACCAAAAACTTATTGTGGGGGTCGGCAGGCTACAACATCTGCCGACCCTCTTTGTCTTTATTTTGTGCGTGGTCGCACCGACCTCTCCTCCCCACCCACACGGCTTTGCCGTGTTTTTCTCCCCCTCGGGGGGGAGTTTGCACAAATGTAACGTCACATCACGCTCCATGCCCGTAGCAGTGCGCCGGGCACAGGTACATCAAGGCGGCAGCCTCACGCTCCGCCCCTACGCCCCCAAACCCTGCGGCTTTGGGGACTACCCCCTGCCCCCTGGCAGGGGCGCCGCTCCCTCGCATCCGCTCGCAAGCGTCGTGGGCTTTGCCATCGCCCACCACCTGGGCCGCTCATCACCCCGGTTCCTATCATTTAGATGTACCTGCCCCCTGGCAGGGGCACAAAACAAATAATGCTATGCATTATTTGTTTTTCCTATATATAATAAGTCGCTAATGGTGTATAATGTATATCTGCTGCTTATACCACAAATTATTAAAGTTCCACGGAGGTACAAACTATGAAATTTAAAACTCGACTTTTCTCACTGCTTTTGGCTGTGATGTTCATATTGACAACTGCGGCCTGCTCCACCCCTTCGGCCAATTTGGTGCCCAATGGCGATGACATTGTGGCCACGGTGTCTGGGGTAGAAATAACAAAACAGCAGGTATATGCCGAGCTTGTGATGTTTTTATCCAGCTATAACATGACCCTTGCCGACATACAGTCCGACGCCGCCCTGCTTGACCGCCTAAAGACCGATTTTGTAAATGACATGGTGCTGGATTACCTTATTACTGCAAATGCGGCCGAAATGGGCTACGACTACACCGCCGAGGAAGAGGCCTTGTTTGAGGAGGAGTACGGCGCATTTTTAACCTCACTTGATGACATCAACCGTGAGGAAGCCGTGGCAAACGGACTATACACCGAGCAAACGGTGGAGGAGCACCTGCCCGAGCTTCGTGAGAGTTATTTTGAGGCCACAGGTTACACCGCCGAACAGCACAAGGAACGTCAGCGCAACTACTTTATATCCGCCCGCACACAGGAGCTTGTTTTGGCCGACATAACCGTGACCGAACAGGATGTACGCGATTATTACGATGAACTTTTAGCGGCAGGACAGCAAACCCTCACCCTTATTGAGGCCGATTCCCCCACCACCTCCTATATAAATCTTTACTATCCCGAGGGATATAAGTATGTAAAGGCACTGCATTTGGAGTTTGACCCCACGGTGCGCATTGCCAATATGGAGCTTTACACGGCCGGCGAGACCGAAAAGCTTGATGCCGCCATTGAGCGTGAGGTGGCCATTTTGGCCGATGACATTGCGCAGGTGCAGGCCGAGATTGCCGCGGGGGCAGACTTTGATGCACTTATTGAGCAGTATGGCGATGATGATGTAATGCTGACCGAGCCCTATAAGACCACGGGTTACTTTGAGCCTAACAACAACCAAAACCAGATGGAAAGTTACCGCAACGCAATTGACAGCATAACCGAGGTGGGAGAGATTGTGGAGTGCGCCACATATCTTGGTTACTGGTTCCTGCAGTCGGTCGAGATGGTGGAGGAGGGGCCTGCCCCCTTTGATGTGGTGCAAACCTCGCTTGAGAGCAACCTCATCACCACCCGACAGATAGAGGTGTGGGACGAACTTAGCTTTGATCTGCTTGAAAAAGCCGAGAGCTCGGGAAGCTTAAAGGTAATAATCGATAACCTTGATATTTAATGTTTCATGGCTCGCTGTCCGCTTGGATGGCGAGCCTATACTTTTGGATGGTAAAAACAGACTTTAATCATTGTTTTATTTATAACCCACAATCCAAAGTTTTTACATGTTAAAACTTTATCGCAACTGCCCACACAAGGCCAAAATCAACATTGAAAATAATGGCAAAAAAACGCTTAAATAAACACAAAAATGCAATATATATGTACTTTTTAAGATTGTATTGACTTTTTATTTAGCTTATGCGATAATTGCAACACGTTTTAATGAATTGTTTATAAAAACAGGTATGGGAATTGGTTGCAAAACAGGGCAATTCTTACCCCCAAAAAGACAGCACAATGGATGTAAAGGAGAAGAAAATGAAATCATCTAAAATCGGCAACAAAGGCTTTACCTTGGTGGAGCTCATTATAGTAATAGCAATTATAGCTGTGCTTGCAGCCGTACTTGCTCCACGCTATTTGCAATATGTCGAGCGCTCTCGCGAGGCAAACGACATACAGGTGGCCACAAGTATAATGAGAGCAACCACCGCCGCTATGAACGACCCCCAGAACATGGTACCTCCCGGCACCTCGGTTGTGGTAACATGGTACACCGCCACCGAAAACCCCGGCACACTTAACGGCTATGGCTCGGAGCAGGGCGCAGTAGGACTTGCCACCGACGCAGGCTTGACCCACACCCTTGGTAGCAACGGTTACACGGGCGGCCAAATTCAGCAGCGTTTTAGGTTTGACATATGCCAGATCATGGGACTTATCCCCGAGGCACACAGCAACCCCTCTTTTGGCCCTGCCGACGGCTTTGACGCCACAGGGGTGCTGGGAGAATCGGCCGTGGCAAATACGGTTGACTTTTCCTTTAGAATAAACACAACAACAGGCGAGATTTCCGAAATACCCCAGGAGTGGCTTGATCTTGGTATAAAAGGATAGGTCGTGTGCCGTCAAACCGATATAAAGGAGTTTATTAAATGTTGAAACTTAAAAACCGCATATTAAATGCGCTAAAAAACCAAAAGGGTTTTACACTGGTTGAACTTATCATTGTAATAGCAATAATTGTTGTACTGGCAGCTGTATTGTTTCCCCAGTACTCGCGTTATGTCGAGCGCTCCCGCCAGTCAAACGACCTTCAGGTGGCCACCAACATAATGCGTGCCGCCACCGTGGTTGTGGCCGACCCCAAAAACGAAATCCCCCCCGATGAGTCCTTCTCGATTCAGTGGACCACCAAGGAGGGTTCGCCCCGTCTTATTGTGTGGCACCTTGATGGCCAGCACTCCAATGGCACCGACCTTGACAACCTTGTGAGGGATGAAATTGCCAACATCATGGGCTTTGGTGTGCTTAGCATCAACGCTTCCGGCGAACCCAAGTACGACACCTACGGCGAATCCGAGGTATCAAAGCTTCAGTCGCTGTACTTTACTTTGGATGTTGAAACCGGAGAGATTACCATCAATCAGGTGGCAGGCTCGGACAACGCCTGGAACGACAGTGATCTGTGGGTTACCGAAATAGGCCTTGACCCCTAAGTAATTACACATAATAAAAAGCACAAAGGAAGGCAACTGCGCCCCCTTTGTGCTTTTTTTATTTGCCGTCTTATACTGTAAGGCGGCCGTTGTCCCCTATTTCAAGCAGTAGTAACTGTTCCTGCTGTGCGTTTTGTGCGTTTATATACACAAGCACGGGGCGCCGGTCGGTGCCTGTGCAGTAAAACTCATAGCACAGCCGCTCCTCCATGCCGGGCGAGGGTATAAGCGCCAGCTGATACGACTGCACCTCCAGCAGGCCGCTCAAGCTTTCCTGCGCCTGTGCTACCGTAATGCCCGGGGTGGCAAACAAACGCTCGCTGTGGTTCATAAGGTAGCCCCTTGCATCCACCTTTACCACCTCGCCTGTGTCCAGTGCCACACCCACCTTTACAAGGTCGGTATAGCAAACAACCCCCTCCCGCACATAGGCGTAATTAAAGGTGCATATGTCAGAGGATACCTCATAATAACTGCTCTGCATGTCATAAAAACCCATCCGTATAAGGGTGGCCGAGGCCATCTCTTTAGCTTCATTTATGCTCACCTGTTGCCCCTGCGCAGCACGGTCGTGGTGGTAGTATGATACAAGTCCACCCTGCTTTGTAAGTGCCATAACCTGACCCGCTCCATCATTAAAGCGGTAGGCCTCCAGCGCCGAATGTTCATCCCCATCAAAGCTTATATCGGCCAGTGCCACCCCAAGCATTGAGGCCACTCGCCCTTTGGCCTGCTCCATTGTTACATGTTGCAGATTTTTTAGCATGGCAGGGTTTTGGTCATCAAGATGGGTAGAAAAAGGGCCGTCATAAATCAGCCTTGGGTAGCCCGCAAACCCCTCCTCCATGGCGGTGTATATCTGCTCATGAGCACTTCCTGTGGGCACCTGCTCCTCCTTTTCGCCCACCGCCTCATCTGTTGTGCCGCCCACCATCACCTCGGCGGTGGGATTTTGGTCAAGGGCGGTGTCGCCACCCTCACGCAGGTAGCCCAGTGCCACATAGTGCAGCGGTATCTCCCCCGAGCTCACCCCGTTTTCAAGCAAATCCACGCTATCGGTGAGGGTTCTTGCATGGGCCACAAGCTGGGTTAGTTCCTGCTGTTGTTGAGTGGTAAGGGGCTCCCCCACCGCCGCCGAGCGCAAAAGCGCCATGGCATAGTCCCCCACCTGGGACAAAAACAGGGTTGTTTCCTGCAAATTACCCTCCCCCATTGGCAGTGTCGACATGGCTGTTTTGGCCGTGCCCGACTCCCGCCACAGCCTTGCCGAAACCTCTGTAAGCCCTGCCGTGGTGCCGCTGTAACTGGCCTTTTCAAGGTCTACACTCACAGAGTGCAGGCTGTCGCTTAGCTGTTGTAGCGAGCGCAGGTAGCCATATCCAAGATGCCGCTCATACAGTTTTGCCTGATTATACTGATAAACCGAGAACCCTGCCAACCCAAAAACCAAAGCAACCCCAACTGCGCCTATCAATAGCGGCCATCTACGACTTAAATTCACAAATATTCCCCCAAACATACTATGTTTTTTTGTTTGTGCTTTTCACTATTTTGTCACAACTTGGTGTTATTATTACCCTGTAATGCTATGTAATATCGCAGATTGTAAATAGATTGTGAAAAAGCCCTCAAAAATCGGTGAAAAAATTGAAAAAGTAGATTATATGCGTTATAATGGCAGATGGATGTTTTTAAGTAAAATGATTTACCGTTTTTAATGACAACTAACCTTTTTTAGAAGGAGAAATTGGTGCAGATTTTGCGCCAAACTACTATTATGACTAATACTGCAGAATTTTATCTTGATAACAGTGCCAGTACCCCCACCGACCCCGAGGTGGCAAAGCTTGCTTTTGACGTGATGTGTGGCGACTACGGCAACCCCTCCTCGCTACATCTAAAGGGTTTTGAGGCACAGCTTGCCCTGGACAAGGCCCGTGCACAGGTGGCCGGCGTGCTTGGGTGTGAGCCCGAGCGTATTATCTTTACCTCAAGCGGCACCGAGGCCAACAACATAGCCATTTGTGGCCGTGCCATAACCCTAAAGCGCCGCCCGGGACGCATGATTGTAAGCACCACCGAGCACTCCTCGGTACTGCGCAGCATGAACTGGTGCGAAAGCGAGGGTTGGGAGATTGTGCGTATAGCACCAAAGGCCGACGGCCTGCCCGACATCTCGGCCATGGCCGAGGCTGTAAACGAGCACACCGCCCTTGTGTCCTGCATGGCTGTGGGCAGCGAGACCGGCGCCATAACCGACCTTACAGCCCTGTCGAGGGCTGTAAAGGCCAAAAACCCCGACACACTTCTGCACTGCGATGCCGTTCAGGGCTTTTGTCGCATACCCATTGCCCCCGAAAAAATGGGCATAGATATCCTCACGGCCAGCGGACATAAAATTGCCGCCCCCAAGGGTGTGGGCATACTTTACCGTGCCAAGGGGGTAAAGCTGTCGGCACTGCTTCAGGGTGGCGCACAGGAACAGGGGCTACGCCCCGGCACCGAGCATGTTCCCCTTATCTGCGCCTTTGGGCTTGCCGCCCAAAAAATGAACGCCAACATGGCAAAGCAGGCGCAAATTTACACCGACCTTCGCACTCAAATTATTACAAAGTTAAAACAAATTCCCGGTGTATGCATCAATTCACCCCAAAATGCCGCACCACATATACTGAACATCTCTGTTCCGGGCTACCGCTCCGAAACCATGATACACTTTCTTGAGGAGCTGTCGGTTTATGTATCAAGCGGTTCGGCCTGTGCCAAGGGGTCGCGCAGTCATGTGCTCACCGCCATGGGTCTTAGCAATGAACGCATAGACTCTGCACTGCGTGTAAGCTTTGGCACCACAACCACCCCTGCCCATATAGAGGCCTTTGTAGAGGGGCTGGAGCAGGCCGTTGCACGCCTTGCCAATACAAATAAAACTCCTTTGGAGGTTAATTCGTGAAAGAAATTATACTGCTTAAAAATGGCGAAATAGCCCTAAAGGGTCTAAATCGCGGAACCTTTGAGGACATGCTGATTAAAAACTGCAAAAGACGGCTGTCCCCCCTGGGTAACTACAAATTTTCCAAGGCCCAGTCCACCATATATGTGATGCCAACAGACGACCAGCCCGACCTTGACAAGGCAGTGCAGCTTCTCTCTACGGTATACGGCATTGCCGCCCTTTGCAGGGCCGGCGTGGCCGAGAAAACCATGGAGTCAATTTCCACCCTTGCAAAGGATTACTTGGCCCCACAGCTCTTGGCTGCCAAAACCTTTAAGGTTGAATCAAAGCGCAGTGACAAAACCTTTCCTCTGGGCTCTCCCCAAATTTCGGCCGAGCTTGGCGGATATTTGCTACAAAACTTCAGCCACCTAAAAGTGGATGTACACAACCCCGATGTCATAGTAAGGGTTGAGGTGAGAGATTTTGGCGCATATGTCCATGCAGGACAGCAACCCGGTGCAGGCGGTATACCCGTGGGAAGCGGTGGCCGTGGCGCACTGCTTTTGTCGGGTGGTATTGATAGCCCCGTGGCAGGTTGTATGATGGCCAAACGTGGTGTGGAGCTAATAGGCATACACTTTGCAAGCCCGCCCTACACCAGCCCCCGCGCCCTACACAAGGTGGAGCAGTTGGCCCAAAAAATGACCCCCTGGTGTGGCAGAATATATCTGTATGTTGTGCCCTTTACCGAAATACAGGAAAAAATTCGTGACGGCGTGCCCGAGGAGTATTCAACCCTTGTAATGCGTCGCTTTATGATGCGTATAGCCCAAAAAATTGCCCAAAACGAAAACTGCGGATGCCTTGTCACAGGTGAGAGCCTTGGCCAGGTGGCCAGCCAGACCATGCAGGCACTGGGTTGCACCGATATAGTCACCGATCTTCCCGTTTTAAGGCCGGTTATTGGTCTTGATAAGGAGGAGATTGTGCGCATTGCACGCAAGGTGGACACCTTTGAGCTTTCGGTGCTACCATTTGAGGACTGCTGTACCATCTTCACCCCCAAACACCCCAAAACAAAGCCCCGTGTAGAGGATCTTGAAAAGATAGAGCAGTCCCTTGACATAGAGGCTCTTGTAAACCGTGCGGCCGAACAGGCAAAGGGCAGTGTTTATAAGCAAAACTAACCCTCAAACACAGGGCCACCACCTGCAAAGGCTACGCCCTGCACCGTGGGGTAATGATATATAACGTTTTTTTACTTTCACTATACGGAGGATACGCCACCGATGACTGCTCGTATTATTGCTGTTGGAAGACGTGAGCACCTGCGCGAGGTGCTGGAACAAAATTATAATTATATAGCCACAGAGCTTTCCCTGCTGGGCATAAACTATGACCCTGCACCAAGGGTTGCTGATAGCAACGAACGTCTTCAAACCGAGATATCCCAAGGGCTTTCGGAGCATGATGTTTTGATTTTGCTGGGCGGCCTTGGCCCCGAGCGTGAGGATTTTGTGGTTGATGCGGTATGTGCAGGGCTTTCAATTGACCCTGCGGTTGATCAGGCAAGCTACGACCGAATGCTTGCCCGTCACAAGGCCATGGGGCGCCCCCTGCCCGACCGTGCCGTGGTGGGGGTCAGCCTACCTGCCACCTCCAATGTGTTCCAAAACATGCGGGGCGACAGCCCCGGTGGCGCCATAACCTCGGGTGGGCAGTGCATAATCATGTTGCCCGACAACCCAGCCGAGCTTATTGAAATGTTTTGTGCCCAAGGTTTTTCCTACTTGAGCAGATTTTCAGATGCTAATATTATACGGCGCAGAGTGGGCCTTGCCTCAACCGATGCCGCCGAGGTAAACTCGCTTTTGGGGCCGGAGCTGATGCAGGGCAACAACCCTCACATCTCGCTACAAAACATCGACGGCGGCCTTACCCTACTGCTCACCGCATCGGGTCAGACCCCTGCACAGGCGGCGGCCATATCGGCCAATGCCGTAAAACAAATAACCTCCCTTCTTGGCAGCCGTGTTTACGGTGTGGATATGTCGGGTGGTCTTGCACAAGCCGTGTCCGAGGGCCTGCGCCACAACTCTCTTAACCTTTCGGTGGCCGAGTCGGGCACCAACATGGGCTTTGCGGCCATGCTGGCGGCACAGCCCGGTGGCGCGGCGCTGATTGCAGGCTCGGTTGATGCCTCAAGTGCCAAGGCAAAGGTTGAAACACTTGGCCTTTCGGCCGACCAACTGCGCGACTGGGGCGCCATGAGCAAGCAAACCGCCGTGGCCATGGCCGAATCGGTCAGGCGCATGGGTGGCTCGGCTCTGGGTGTTTCCATCACGGGCGGTTCGGGCAGTCAGCGTGAAAACGGCGCCGGCATAGCCTATGTAGCGGTAACCGACGGTAGCAACGCTTGGGTGCGCCGTTTGAGTATACAAAGTGAAAACAAGGAATTTATTCGCAGTGCCTGCATCTCTCAGGTAATGAACATGGTGCGTCTTCGTGTGAACAATCCCGAGGAAATCATGTCGGCGGCACAACCTTTGGATGAGCTGTTATCACAATCTGCGGGGGCAAAGCTTGGCATTGTTCCCTCGCTTTTCACTAAAAAACGTGGTTCTCACACCACACAGGAGGACAACAATTTGAGAAATTCCGGCAATTCTGTAAGAAACTCATCGGTTGCGGCCAAAAAGGCTCTCGACCGTCGTGAAATCATACGCAGAGCAATTTTAATCGTGGCAATAGTTGTTTTTGTAGTATCTATTGGATATATAATCAGCATTTATGTTGGACGTGAGCAAAACAAGCAGCTTTCTGAGGAGCTGTCGGGATTGCTGGTGGATGAAAACTACGAGCTTGCGGCCGACTACCCCGAGGACTATCTTACCAAGTTTGGTGCACTTTGGGAGCGTAACGGCGACATTGCAGGCTGGATAAGCCTTGAGGGCACACAGGTGGATTACCCCGTTGTGCAGGGGCAGGACAACCTGTTTTACGAGCGCCGTGACTTCGACGGCAACAACAACGACCACGGTGTACCCTTCCTGGATTACCGTGTGGACCAAGTTGAACCAAGTGAGAACACCATCATCTACGCCCATAACATGAACGATGGCCAGATGTTTGGTGAACTTATGAACTATAAAAACCTAAACTACTACCGTGAGCACCCTGTTGTAAATTACGACAGTGTATATGAGGAAAACCAGTACAAAATTTTTGCTGTATTCCTTGTAACGGCCAACGACCCCGAGTTTATGTACCACAACATGATAAACATGAGCGAGGAGGAGCTTGTAAACTATGTAAATCAGGTTCGCAGTCGTTCGCTTATAAACACCACTGTTGATGTTAACACCTCGGACAAACTGCTTACCCTTTCAACCTGCGACTACTCCTTTGACGACGTGCTAAACAGCAATATTGCCCGCTTTGTTGTGGTTGCGCGTGAGGTGCGTGAGGGCGAGAGCCTTGATGTGGATGTAAGCGGTGCTTCTATCAATCAAAGCCCCGTAATGCCTCAGGAATGGTACGACCAGATTGCCCGTGATTTGGCCGCACAGCAGGCCGCCGAAGAGGCTGCCGCCGCTTCGCAGTCCTCTCAGGCACAGAACCTTGGCGATGCTTCGGCCTGGCTGACCGCCGACGAAATTGCAACCCTAAGGGATATGGGCTACTCGGACGATGAAATCTGGTACGAGGCCGAAAAACGCCGCAGCGAGATGACCGAATGGTTGACCCCCCACGAGATGGAAACCCTGTCGGTAGACCAAAAGAATGCCCTGATGATTGAGCGCCGTGACGAGAAATGGCTCTCAAAAGATGATGCCCGAAACCTTGACGAGTTTGACAAGCGTCAACAGATAGATAAAAACATTCAGGAGGCCGAGCTGTATCTTACCCGTGATGAGATAGACTCCTTTGACAACTGGGAGGATATGTCCGAGCTTATAGAACAGCGCAAGGCCGAGGCCGGCGCAAGCGATTCGGCCGCCTTGGAGGCGCTGAGGGCTTCGGCACGCCCCTTCATGGATGCCGCAGGACTTAACAGCCTGCTAAGCACAAACGAGTACAACGCCTTCCTTGAGCAACTTATCCTGCAACCACAAAACCAGTGGAACAACCTCTGCCGTGACGAGGCCGACAGGGTAAAGGATGAACAATCTCAGGCCAGCGCAAGCGCATCGGCCTCTATGGAAGCGCTGAGGGCTTCGGCTCGTGCCGCCATGGATGCCGTGGGACTTGGCAGTCTTATGAGCGGTAACGAGTACGACAACTTCCTTGAGTCGCTTATTTCCAAGCCACAAAACCAGTGGAACGACCTCTGCCGTGACGAGGCCGACCGCCTGACCGAAGATGCAAATGCAGGCCAGAGCAGCTCTTCGAGTTCCTCAAGCTCCTCTTCGGCTCCTGTGTCCAGCAGTAGTTCTTCCGCCCCTCCTGTTTCCTCCTCAAGTGCCGCCGACGGCACAGGCGACGGCACAGGCGACGGCACGGGTGATGGCACAGGCGACGGCACGGGTGATGGCACCGGTACCGGTGGCGATGGCACAGGTG
>CAYJGQ010000009.1:0-36266 GCA_964369885.1 uncultured Oscillospiraceae bacterium | reverse complement strand
GGCGAAGTCGTGTGGGAGGGGGGAGAGTTGTGCCGCGACCCCGCGGCCGCCACCTCCCCTGAGGGGGAGGGAGCACGACGAAGTCGTGTGGGTGGGGGGAGGGTCCGGTGCGACTACGCACGGGGGAGAGTCCGGTGCGACTACGCGGCCGCCGACAACTCGATGAAAATTAATGCATTATGTGAAATTCGGGTGACCGGTGTCACTATTTACAATTTTTTAATATTTGTTTTGCAATAAAATCGATTCTTGGGAACACTGTTATAGTGTCCGCAGATTTTATAGGACAAATACACAGACCCAAAAGGAGCAAAAAAAATGAAAAAAATACTAACCTTTATGCTTTGTGCCGCTATGGCTATTTCGCTTGTAGCCTGTTCGAGTGCCCAAGAGGAGGAGTCCTCGGCCGCCGAGAGCCAGACCTCCGAGAGCAGCCAGCCCGAAAGTGAGAGCGAAGAACCCCAGAGCGAGGGTGAGGATGACAGCGCAACCGATGATATCACCGTTGATCAAACCCTTACCACCATTCACACCGAGCTAAAGACCCTGTACGGCGAGGCTTATATCCCCTCTATGCCCATCGACGCCACCATGCTTGGCGAGGTATACGGCATCGACATGGCCAATGTTGATAGCTTTATTGCCGAGGCACCCATGATAAGCACCCATGTTGACACCTTTATTGCCATTAAGGCCACCGAAGGTATGGGTCAGACCGTTACCGATCAGCTAAACGCCTACCGTGACAAACTGGTAAGCGACACCATGCAGTACCCCTCGAACCTTGATAAAATTCAGGCTTCGCAGGTGGTAACCGTAGGCGACTACGCCTTCTTTGTAATGCTTGGCGCCCCCGGCGACAACCTTGCCGAGGATGAGTGGGCAGCCCATGCTCAAAGCGAAATCCAAAAGGGTGTGGACAAGATAAACGAAATCCTGTCGGCATAAATTCCTACCCACAACACCAAAAGGTCCCCCTCGCCGCAAGGCGCAGGGGGACTACTTTTTGTATAATTCGCTTTTTTTCTACAATATTTTGGGGGCTATTCCTGCCATTGGCGGCCTGCCGTCCCCCCTGCAAAATCTCATGCGAACAACCCAAATCCCCTTGCCGTATTGCTCGGCAAGTGGGGTTTACAATTTGTATAATTTTGTCGTTTATTACTCAACAGTGACAGACTTTGCAAGGTTTCGTGGTTTGTCGACATCACAGCCACGGGCGGTGCTGGCGTAGTAGGCCAACAACTGAAGTAGCACCACACCCAGTAGTGGGCCAAAGGCCTCATCGGTTATGGGCAGACGTATTACCCCCTCACAGCAGGAGGTGTCTATCTCATAATCCTGACCGGTGATAAGCAGTACACGGCCGCCACGGCTAACCACTTCGCGGATGTTGGACATCATCTTGGGTAGCAGTGTTTTTTGGGTGGCCATGGCTATAACCGGCACATCGTGGGATATCAGCGCTATGGGGCCATGCTTTAGTTCGCCTGCGGCGTAGGCCTCGCTGTGAATGTAGGAAACCTCCTTGAGTTTTAGCGAACCCTCAAGTGCCAGTGCGTGATCAATACCCCGTCCTATAAAGAACAAATCAGAAACCTCTACAAGGCTGTGTGCATAGGACTTAATCTCATCGGCCATATCCAGCACCTCGGGCATGTGGGCTATGGTGGTATGCATTCCCTCTATGTAGGCACGAGCGGCGGTAGCATCCATCTTGCCACGCTCCATAGCGCCCGACACGGCCAGTAGATACATTAGCCCCACCTGCACCGAATATGCCTTTGTCGAGGCCACGGCTATTTCGGGGCCTGCATAGGTGTATATGCAGTAATCGGCCTCACGGGCTATGGAGGAACCGGCCACATTTACCATGGCCACCACCGGCAGTCCTGCCGCCTTGCACAGGCGCAGTGCCGCCAGGCTGTCGGCCGTCTCGCCCGACTGGGAAATTATAAGGGCCATATGCCCCTGTTCCAGCACGGGGTCGCGGTAGCGAAACTCCGACGCAGTGTCCACCTCAACCGAAAGGGAGGCCAACTTCTCAAACAAAAACTTGCCCATCATGCCGGCGTGCATAGCTGTGCCACAGGCCACAATATGCAGTTTATTTATCGAGGCAAAAAGCCCCTTGGGCAGTCCACCCTGGGCAAAGTCGGGCAGACCCTCGGTAGAAAGCCTTGGCGAGATGGTTGCGGCCAGCGCCTCGGGCTGTTCGTAAATCTCCTTTAGCATGAAGTGGTCATACCCACCCTTTTGAGCCTGTTCTATGTTCCAATCGGCGGTGTGCAGTTCCTTTTGCACCTCGGCCCCATCAATACCTATAACGCTCACCTGGGTGGGGGTAACCTTGGCAATTTCGCCCTCCTCCAGCAGTTGGTAGCTGCGTGTAAAGCGCAGTACCGCCGGCATGTCAGAGGCAATGAAGTTCTCCCCCTCACCAATGGCTATCAGCAGTGGGCTGTCCTTGCGCAGGCAGTAAATCTCGCCGGGGCGGTCGGCAAACAGCACACAAAAAGCATAGGCTCCACGCAAAATTTTGCAGGCCGAGCGTATGGCCTCTATGGGGTCACCCTTGTAGTAAAAGTCCACAAGATTTGCGGCCGATTCGGTGTCGGTTTGGGACTTAAACTCGTAGCCCTGCTCCTCCAAAAATGTACGAATTTTGTGGTCGTTTTCTATTATTCCGTTATGTACAAGCGATAAACGTGGTGTTACATGGGGGTGGGCGTTTGTGTCGGAGGGCTCGCCGTGGGTGGCCCAGCGGGTGTGCCCAATGCCACAGTTTGCGGCCTTTGAGTTTTCGGTTATGCGCTCACGCAGGTTATCAAGGCGGCCTTTTGCCTTTATTGTGTCAATCTGCCCACCCTTCATAAACAGCGACACACCTGCCGAATCATAACCACGGTATTCAAGGTTCGATAGACCCTCAAGCAGTACTTCAACAGCGGCCTTGCCGCCTGTATATCCAACTATTCCACACATGTAAAAAATCCTCCAAATATTGTGTTTTGTGCAAAAATGCACACTAAAAATAAACCCCTATTACCTTATGTAGGGGCAATGACTATGTGGCGCAAACCGCAATTATCCCTTGGTTTGGCCTGTTAAAAAAAGTTAAAAACCCGAAGGGCAGACCCCCTGCGAGCATAAAGTTTATGATCAGTCCTTGCCCGGTGCAGATGTTGTGCCACAGTTGCCTGCGGTTTTGATCTGTCCGTAACGCTTCAAGGATAAGCGGGGAGGCATCCGCCGAATGTTTCGATATTCCTCCCACCTCGTCACCCACCAAGTGGTGGGACATGGCGCTTTAAGTTAACAAAAAAATTTATAGCCTCCTTTCAAATTATAGGTTACGGGCTGTGTCACCTCCTTTTTATGTCTTAGTCTATGATTATGCCAAAAAAAAGCAAATGTGTCAATTAAAATGGTAGCTCCACCGCCATTTTGGGTACAATAAGGTTTGCATTTCCTCATAACATATGGTAGCATTAAGGCAAATATTCACAAAGGTATGGGGGAAATATGCCCTATACATTTGACTTTTTTGGGGGACAATATGGAGGGGCTTACAAACATAGGCAGGATACGAGAACTGCTGGACAGGCACGGATTTCGTTTTTCCAAGGCACTGGGGCAAAACTTCATAGTCAACCCCTCAATCTGCCCCCGTATTTCCGAGATGGGTGGAGCAAAGGGGCGGGGCGTGCTGGAGATAGGCGCAGGCATTGGGGTGCTTACCCACTGCCTTGCTTTGGATGCACAAAAGGTGGTCTGTGTCGAAATTGACAAGCGCCTGCTACCAATATTGGACGAAACCCTATCCGAGCATGAAAATGTAAAAATTATAAACAACGATGTTATGGACACCGACCTTAAAGCCCTGATCGCCGACGAATTTCCCGGCATGGAGGTGGCGGTCTGTGCAAATTTACCCTACTACATAACCTCGCCAATACTTATGAAACTGCTTGAGGAACGCCTGCCTGTTGAGTCCATAACGGTTATGGTGCAAAAGGAGGCCGCCACACGCATATGCGCAAAGCCGGGCACACGTCAGGTGGGTGCGGTAACCTTGGCGGTACAGTATTACAGCCAGCCGCACCTGTTGTTCCCCGTCAGCCGTGGCTCCTTTATGCCGGCACCAAATGTCGACTCGGCCGTGATAAGGCTGGACATCCGCAAGACACCCTGTGTGCAGGTGGCCGACGAGGGGAATTTTTTCAAGGTAGTGCGGGCGGCCTTTGGTCAGCGACGCAAAACCCTTCACAACTCGCTTTCGGCAGGGCTTGGCATTCCCAAGGCCAACATTGCCACCGCCATGCAGACAGCCGACATTGCCACCACCGCCCGTGCCGAGCAACTTACCATGGAGCAGTTTGCCGCACTTGCCGACAGTCTGCTGGAGGTAATGTGATTTTAACCCAGTGATGTAAAAGCTGTTTGGCCCCCTGTGCGACAGCTAAAAAACACGGCAGCTTGCAACTGATTTTTCTTGTGGTTGTTTTTTGCGCCTAAAAAATTAAAGGATGGTAATAGATATGATTAAACATGTTGTTTGCTACAAATTTCAAAGCGACATCCCAAATGTTTGCGAAAAATCAAAGGAGGTACTGATGTCCATGAAGGGGCGCATACCTCAAATTGTTGATATCGAGGTGGGCATTGACTTTTTGGCCTCGCCACGCTCCTACGACCTTGTGCTGAGCGTAACCTTTGAAAGCCCCGAGGCCATGGAGATATATCAGGCCGACGAATATCATGTGTCGGTGGTAAAAAAACACATGCATAGCGTTGTGGAAAAAAGCGTAGCGGTGGACTACCATATATAATAACCCAACAAAAACCGCCGGCAATGTTTTGCGTGGCGGTTTTTTTCTGAAAATTTTGGATAATAAAGCGCAAAAAAATACCTGTTATATTGCGATGCTTAAAACCCATACTACTATTACTGCAAGCGCGAAATTAAAATTATCCGAAAATTTAAGGAGAGTAAAACATTATGGCTAACAAACCTGTAGTGCCCGCCGCTAAGGAAGCACTGGAAAAGTTCAAGATGGAAGCTGCCAACGAAGTTGGTGTAAACCTAAAGCAGGGTTACAACGGCGACCTAACCTCCCGCCAGGCCGGTAGCATTGGCGGCCAGATGGTCAAGAAGATGATCGAGAGCTACGAGAACTCCATGAAGTAACACGCAACCCCAAAAGTTGCTCAGTCCGCCTGCGCAGTAGTGCAGGCGGACTGTCGTGTTTTATAGCGTTGTTGTAAGCTTACAAAATTTCGGGTAGTGATGCCGCCGCAGCCGATTGCCCCACCCTGCGAAACTTTTCATCGGGCAGTCCAACACTTACCTTGGCCGCCACTTCGGGGTATTCCTCGGACAATACAGCCAGGGAGCGGGACAAAATAATATCTCCACCCTTGCCCGACATTACCCTGCCCAGCAGTAACACATGCTCGTACTCGTAAAAATGGTGATACATTGCCAGCGCATGGCCAAGGTAAACCCCTATGGATTCAAATATCTTTGCAGCTCTCGCATCATCATTTGCCATTAGGTTCTGCACAACCTTGAGTTTTTCGGCCGGCGAGGCCTCCTCGTTTAGGGCTATACCTGCCGCAGGGGCCAGCTTTATCACGGCATCCTGCGAGAAATATTTGCACCCAACGCCTATGTCGCCACTCCACTCGTCCTGCATGGCCAGCGGATTTGCATCAACCGGCGCAAAGGCAAGCTCGTTTAGCCATCCTGTAATATTGCCATCACCATCAACATATCCCACGGCCTCACTTGTGCCCATGGCTATGCCCAGTACATTATTTTTATCAAGACTTATGGCCCCTGCAAGGGCGGTAACATCGCCATCATTGCACACCTGCATGGGTACATCTCCAAACTCGGCCGCCGCACGGATATAAATATCCCGCACCTTGCTTTCGTACAACTCCTTTGGCACCTTTAAAAATAGCGAGGCCGCCTTTGTTTGGTTATCAATGTATATTCCTGCCGAGGAAATACCAATGGCATCCACCCTTGGCATGTGGGCCGCGGCCGACTTCATGGCCGACACAATGCCCTCATAATGGTAGTCGGGGTCGGCGGTGGTTTTGGGATGCCACACCACCTCCTCGCTGTAAACACTTTGGCCGTCAATCACGGCCGAAACCTTGCGGTCGCTTCCGCCCGCATCAAAGCCAATGCGGCATCCGTCGGTGTGGCGGCCTATGGCCTTGGCGCTCCCCTTTTCCTGCGGAAGTTTGTCCACACGCACAACCTCAAAGGGCAGTCCGTATATTCCGGCCATAAAATCATAATCAAAGGCACGCAGTCCCTGGGCACTGTACCTCTTGACAAGGGCGGTGCAAATTTCTTCATCTCCGCACAGATACACCTTGTAGCCACCCTTTAGCCACAAAAATGTCTTAACAAGCCTGTCTATATAATATATATTGGCCTGTTTTTTCTCGGGGTCACTGTGTATGCGGGTGTTGTAAACCGCCACCTGTGATCCACTGCGCTCCACGGCTATGGAAAAATCGCAGTCGGCACCCTGCAAAAAGGCTTTGTAGTAAAGCCCCAGTGGGATAAACTCGGGGTCAAGCGACGGACAATTTTTCGGCGATACCTCTACTCCAAGATAATTCATATCTGCGCTCCTCCTGCTAATAATTTTAGGTGTGAAAGCTTGCTCCCAAAACACAATTTACAGCCACTACCAATACATACTGTTTATTGTGTATACACTTTATGATACTTTATTTGATAATTTATTTCAACTTTTATTTTTACAGCTTATTTTACCTCCACACCAATCCCCAACACCCAAAACACATCAGTGCCCCCCACAATGTCTGTGGGGGGCACTACTGGTAGTATTTATTATGTCACCATGGTTTTTAGAATTGAGTGTTAATCCTGATTATCGGGGGTGGTTTCCACCACAAATGTCGACACCATACCCTTTAGGAACTCGGCGTTTTCGGTCAACACCTTGCTGGTGGTAGCACTTTGTTTTGAGGTGTCACTGTCGGCGTGTATGGCCTCGGATATGCTCTGCACACCTTGGTGAATTCGCTCAATGCTTACATTTTGCCCCGTAAGCTCGCTATTTATCATAACCATGTGTTCGGCTGTGGCCCTTGCATGTTGCGCCACCGCCTCCAAAGCCACCGAGGTTTTGCCGGCAACATCGGCCACATTTTGGGTGGATATTGCCGAGCCCTCTATTAGCAGTGCGGTGTCCTTTGCGGCCAGTGCCGAGCGGTTTGCAAGGTTTCGCACCTCGTCGGCCACCACGGCAAATCCTTTGCCCGAGGCTCCTGCACGCGCCGCCTCAACCGCCGCATTAAGGGCCAAAATATTGGTCTGGAAGGCTATGTCATCAATTGTTTTAATTATGTGAGATATCTCGTCGGACTGTTTTTGTATGTCATTTACAGCCATCAATAGCCTGCTCATATATTCACGGCTCTCGTTGAGTTTGCTCTCGGTTTCATCGGTTAGCTGCATGGCACGGTCGGCATCGTCTGAAATTCGGGACGATACCTCCTGTATCCCCTTCATGGAGCTTAAAATATCCTCCACCGAATCGACCTGTTGGTCTGTGGTTTGGGAGAGTGATACCGCGCCTACCTCGACGTGGCTTGCTCCAATCGAAACCTGCTCGGCTGTCTGTGCAATGTCACTGATTACCCCTTTTAGGCGCTCCTGAATTTCGTTTAGAGAGATTTCAAGCGGCCTAAAGTCGCCGTGGTAGTAGCTTTCCTCATCGGTGAAGGCAAGGTTGCCGGCTGCAATTCTTCCCAGGCGATCGGTCAGGTTGACAATCATTATGTTTTGGGTTTTTATTATATCCTCAAGTGCGCTTGCAAATGTGCCTATTTCGTCACTGCTGTTTACCACCGGCATGGGTGAGCTCAAATCGCCCTCCTTCATGGCGGTAAGTCTGTTAATACAGCTCATTATGGGGCGGCTTATGCTGCTGCCCAACTTAAAGGCTGCAATGGCACTTATGAAGAAGACCGCCGCACTTATTCCAATAATTATCAGCACAGCCTCATCGGCCTGGGCCATTACATCCCCCTCGTCCACCACAATGGCAAGGCTCCAGCCGTCGGTAGATTCTATGGGAAGATAGCTCTGCCAGGACACACTGCCATTGTAGGGATAAATGGCAAAGCCTGTTTCTCCCGCCACCATCTTACGCTCTACCTCGGCAAGTTGTGCAAGCTGTGCATCCTCGGGATTTTGCTCTGCCATGGCAATGGCGTTGCTCTGCTCGGTTACATAAGAAAGATCACCATAGGCAATTGTCACGCCGTTTTTGTCAAGTATGTAGCAGTCGCCTGTAATACCAATACATCCGTCGGCCACAGTTTCCTGCAAAATGGTGTTGTCACAGCTAAAGTACAGCACATTTTGAATGGCCCCCCTCACGCTTATGGGGCTTGCCATCACTATGGACACATCACCCTCCTGCGATATGTAGGGGGTGGACATGTAGGTTTCTCCCTGCATTGCCTTTTGGAAAAACGGCTCGGCCGAGTAGTCCTCACCCGTAAAGATGTCTACCCCGTTTGCATTTAGTATGCCCCCGCTCTGCATATAGTACTGCTCAACCTTTTTTTGCACCATCAGTTCTTTTTCGGTTTGGGTGGCCTGAGGGTCGGTGAAGGTTTCGTGGGTTGCAATTTCCGATACCGCAGTGGTATATGTCGCAATTGCATTTTGCGCATTATGAGAAACGGTTTCGGCCGTCTCATTCATCACATCGGTAACGGTGGCCTTGGTGACACTTCGAGTTATGCTTATTGCGGCAACACCCAGTGATACCGAGCTGAGTAGCGCTATTGCTAAAACCATCACGACAATTTTTGTTCTGATATGTTTCATCACTCTACACCTACATTTATTTTATTTTAGCGGTTTATTTTCTTTTTTTGTTTCTGGTTAATTATATAGCAGTAGCTGTAAAATTACAATAATTTTTTGCTTTTACACATCTTTTTATATTAAATTTATCCTTTGGAGCTGTTTTGTAGCTCGACCACAGCCATTTTAAGGTTTTTTAGGCAATTTGTGCTGTCTTTGTTGCAGGTAACCACCCATCTTAATTTAGCTACTATAAATTATAGCGGTGGCAAAAAACATCTGTTCACCAATGCGGTGTATAACTGCTTAAAATACACCGCCCTTGCCCTCTGCCTGCTGATTTGTTGGAGGGCAACCTGATAAAAATAATCGCCCCTGTTGACTTTAGCGATTTTATGTGCTAAACTATTCCATGTTAAGAAAAACAAAAAAATTAAAGGCATTGACCGGAAACAAGTAAGAATGCTTCTGCCAACAGAGAGTAGCCGTATGCTGAGAGGCGCAGGTTTGGTGCATTCCCAATACATTCCGAGAGCCGCACACCAAACCGCATTTTGCGCAGTAGGCTGTGCCGTAACTCTGCACACGTTATAGTGCTGGGGTGTCGTCACTTGTGACCGCACCCGACGAGACCGCACCCGTGAGGATGCGGTAAACTGAGGTGGTAACACGGGAATTTTCTCGTCCTCTGCATTTTAGCAGGGGGCTTTTTTTATGCCCCCAACCGAAAGGATGAACGGTTATGGCATCACAAATTTTGATCATCAGCATTTTCTTTATCGTTACGGCCTGCATAGGTATTGCATGTCGCAAGCACAGCTCCAGCGTGGGTGAGTTTGTGCTTGGGGGGCGCAATGTAGGCCCCTGGATTACGGCCTTTGCCTACGGCACCTCCTACTTTTCCTCGGTGGTATTTATAGGTTACGCAGGCCAATTTGGCTGGAGCTTTGGCGTGGCCGCCACCTGGATAGGCATTGGTAACGCCCTTGTGGGCAGTCTGCTGGCCTGGACGGTATTGGGGCGCCGCACCCGAGTTATGACCAAACACCTGGAATCGGCCACCATGCCCGATTTCTTCTCAAAGCGATACCTCTCCCACAGTCTGCGTGTGGTGTCCTCTGTCATTATTTTCGTGTTTCTTGTCCCCTACTCGGCCTCGGTTTACAAGGGGCTGTCGGGGCTGTTCTCCATGGCTTTTGGGCTGGATTTTGTCTGGTGCATTGCAGGCATTGCAGTGCTGACCTGCATATATGTTGTGGCCGGCGGCTACATGGCCACCGCCATAAACGACCTTGTGCAGGGTGTTATCATGATAGGTGGCATCTCACTTGTGGTGGTGCGTATTCTTGATGGTCAGGGCGGTTTTACCGAGGCCATCCAGCGCCTGTCGGCCATACCAAACCCCGCCACACCCGAGCTTGAGGGCGCCTTTGTGTCATTTTTTGGCCCAAACCCCATAGACCTTTTGTGGGTGGTAATTCTAACAAGCCTTGGCACCTGGGGTCTGCCGCAGATGGTGCATAAGTTTTACACCATCAACAACGAAAAATCCATAAAGGCCGGCACCATAATCTCCACCGTTTTTGCCCTAATAATTGCAGGCGGCTCCTACTTTTTGGGCAGCTTTGGCCGCCTTTACTACACAGAGCCCGAGAGCGGCATGGTCTTTGATGACATAGTGCCCACCATGCTGTCTCAAACACTGCCCGATCTGCTTATCGGTGTGGTGCTTGTATTGGTGCTGTCGGCCTCTATGTCCACCCTGTCCTCACTTGTGCTTACTTCGGGGTCCACCTTTACCCTCGACTTTTTGGAGCAAATGCCCTTTATAAATATGAAAAGCCAAACAAAACTCGTTGTAATAAAGGTTATGTGTGTTCTGTTTATACTCCTCTCGGTGGTTTTGGCACTTAATCCCATAAACCTTATTACCACCCTAATGTCCATCTCCTGGGGTGCATTGGCCGGAGCATTTTTGGGGCCCTTCCTTTACGGACTATTTTGGCGCAGGGTCAGCAAGGTGGCTGTTTGGACCTCCTTTGTCTGCGGAATTGGTATTACGGTGGCCAACCTATTCATAGGCTTTGCAAGCCCCATAGCAGCCGGCGGTATGGCCATACTCTCAAGCCTTGTTGTGGTGCCAATCGTTAGCCTTATCACCCCAAGGCTTCCACAAAAGCATCTGGACGAAACCTTTGCCTGTTATCAGGAAAAGGTTGTGGTGGCCCACATGGTGGCCCTTAGTGAGGATGAAAACAAGAAAAAATCCGAATGGTTTGAAAAATAAACCGCGTGGCCGCAAAAAAACTCCCCTTTTACTAAAGGGGAGTTTTTTTATAGCTGTTTCACTTTTGGGTGTGCGGGCTTACTTCTCGGCAATAACCTCGATCTCAACCAGTGCACCCTTGGGCAGTTTTGCCACCTCAATGGCGCTACGGCAGGGGTAGTCACCACTGAAGAATGTGGCGTAAACCTCATTCATCGCGGCAAAGTCCTCCATGTTATCAAGAAACACAGTGGCCTTAATAACCTTATCCATGCAGGTACCGGCCGCCTCAAGGATGGCCTTTACGTTGTTAAGTGCCTGACGGGTTTGGTCGGCAATGGCGGCAGGCATATCGCCTGTGGCAGGGTCAATGGGAATCTGCCCCGAGGTGAAGACAAGATCTCCAACGATCTTGCACTGGGAGTAGGGGCCGATTGCGCCAGGAGCATTTTTTGTGGAAATTACAGTAGCCATAATTTTGTTCCTCCGTTTTATGGTGTTGATGTCTTAACACTGATAATAATACCTAAAAAACAAGTCATCGTCAATAAAATGGCTGCAATTAAATGCTTGGTGGGAAAAATATATCGGCTTTGTGTGTAGCACGGCGCAAAAATAGAGTAGGTTAAAGGTTTTACCATTTGCCCCCTCTACGTAGTGCGTGGGGGTAAGCCATCCCGGAAGTGCAATAGAAAAAACCCCTCGACCAAGGTCGAGGGGTTTTACTATAAACGGCTTGAATTTATGCAGGGCGTACGTTTACAGCGCGAAGCTTTTCGCTGTTCTTGGGATCGGGCTCGGTGTCAAAAGTAACCTTCTGACCTTCAGCCAGAGTCTTAAAGCCATCAATCATGATAGCCGAGAAATGTACAAATACATCCTCGCCGCCCTCGTCGTTGGAAATGAATCCAAAGCCCTTGTCTGCGTTAAACCATTTTACAGTACCGTTGTTCATGGGTAGAACCTCCAAAATTAAATTATATTCTAGGCCAATCAAAAAACCTGCACAAAATGTAAATCATCAACGAACAACAATTTACAGCATGTGCAGGAACCATTGTCGCATTTAGAATACGAATATCATTCTAACACGGGTTTGTATGGTTGTCAACAAGAAAACCCATATATTATGCAAAGTTTCGTTCGACCCAAAAATCCACCGTTCGAGTTTTGAATAATCAAACGGTGGATTTTACCAATATTTTACAAAATAATGCAAAAATTGCAAGACTATACGTTATTGTGCGGCCTGCTGTTCTGCGGTTTGCTCGGTTGGCTCGGGCAGAACAAACTGCATGTTTAGATCAACATCTCCCGAAATTCCGTCAACCCTACCTGTGCAGGAGTACTGCCATATGTCCATTTCGTAGGGATAAAAGGGTTCGTTGTAGTACATGGCCATCCACATGGGGTAGGCTGTAAGCTGATCAAGGTAGAGGTTTTCGGCTATAAATTTTGCGTAGGAGTAAACCATGGGGTCATACCCACCTGCGGCAATGGTGTCGCAAAAGCCTATGGCCGCATCGGTAAACTGCTGATTTGAGGTGTAGTAGGTGCGTGCGCTGGAAGCTGGGGGACCCTCAATGTCAAAGGCCACGGGGTAGTCAAGTTCGTAGCCCTCAAGTGCGCGTAGCACATACTGTGCCTCGGCTATGCCCTCACTGTAATTTTTGGCCTGGGAGTAAAAATACACACCCACATCAATTCCGGCCGCCTTTGCACCCTCAAGGTTGCGGTAAAAATACTTGTCCATATTAAGCTTGCCACTTTGATATCCCCTGTACCCAAGGCGGATAAAGGCAAACTCAACACCGTCGTTTGCCACGCGGTTCCAGTCAATTATGCCCTGAAACTGTGACACGTCTATGCCCTTTATGGTCATGGACTGCCCATCCACTACATAATCCTTAACATCGCCATAGCTCACAAGGTTGTTAAAGTCGTAGTCGTTTTTGGCAAGGTTTTGGTTTACAGGTATATGCTGATATGTATCACCCTGCTTAAATACAAAGTAATCGTCCACAAAACGCTGCAAATACCCGGCCGTTACCTCGTGCTCCTCGGCAAAGCGTGTTAGGCTGTCCACACTCAAGGCGTCGTATTGGCTTATGTCCCTTAAAAACTCAGGTGGAAGGCTGTCAAAATCTTCGGCCTCCTCCAAAAGGTTTTCAAGTGGAATAATACCATTTACCACATTGCTGGCCGTTACGGCCGAAACCGACATTGTAAGACCAAGGGATAACACAAGTACCAAGATGATCATTCTAAATAGTGGGCTGATTTTTTTCATGTAATCTACCTTCCTGTTTAATTGTTCCCGGATGTCAACCTTCTTCATTTAATGTCGGTGGTTGTATGCTTTGTAAAACCGTCACGGCATGATGTGTATATGTATAAGCCCCAAGGGGGATTTGGCGCAATTAATAGCCCTTGGTACCGTCGAGCGACTCATCGTGCGACACCCACTCGTCATAAACCTTCATGGCCCTAAATTCATCCTTGTTGTCCCGCACAATAACGGTGGAGATGCCTGCATTTATTATCATGCGCTTACACATGGAACAGGGGTTTGCATTGGCCACATAGCCCGAGCCATCCCCCTCAATACCCACCAAAAACAGGGTGGCGTCAAGGGTTTCTGCTCTGGAGGCGTGAATTATTGCATTTGCCTCGGCATGGACCGACCGACATAGCTCATAACGCTCGCCCCTTGGGACATTAAGCTTTTGGCGTGTGCAGTAACCCAAATCCGAGCAGTTTATACGGCCGCGGGGAGCCCCCACATAGCCTGTGGATATAATTTGATCGTTTTTTACGATGATAGCCCCAAAGTTGCGGCGCAAACATGTGCCACGCTCGGCCACCACCTCGGCGATGTC
This sequence comes from uncultured Oscillospiraceae bacterium, assembly GCA_964369885.1. GTDB lineage: Bacteria > Bacillota > Clostridia > Oscillospirales > Ruminococcaceae > Heteroruminococcus. The sequence continues at coordinate 22,249 of CAYJGQ010000009.1, read as the reverse complement.
GAGATAATAGTTTATCTTGTCACGTCTTGCCATAATGCCACCCCATTTTCTCATATTTAGTATCATTCTAACCTATGATGGTATATTTTTCAATGTTTTTCGGCAAAAAACACCGTATATTTACAGGAAATTTAATCCATCGGTACAAATCACCCCGTATACAAATAGTGTGCACTAAAATTATGATGAAGATATGATGAAACTGCATACTGATTAATGTTTTACATAAAGCATGGGGGCAGGGTGCAAGTTAATACAAGCACAGCGACATGGCCTTTATTCTTATGTACCCTCCAAAGGCAGATGTGTAGTAAAAATAAACAGTTGTATACTCCACCGCAAGATGGTACAATATCCCTTAATATAAAACCCAAAATAGAGAGGATGTATAAATATGGCAAACTATCCAACCCCACACATCAAGGCAACACCCGAGGACTTTGCCCCCACCGTTCTTATGCCGGGCGACCCTCTGCGCGCACGCCATATCGCCCAAACTTACCTTGAAAACGCCCGCCTTGTAAACGACGTACGGGGCATACAGGGATATACGGGAGATTGGCAGGGCAGCCCAATATCGGTAATGGCCAGCGGCATGGGTATGCCCTCCATGGGAATATATAGCTACGAGCTCTTCTCCTTTTTTGGTGTAAAAAATATAATTCGCATAGGCTCCTGCGGCGCGCTTCAGGAAAATGTCAAGGTTCGTGACATTGTCATTGCACAGGGTGTTTCAACCGACTCGGCCTTTGCCACCCAATACGGCCTGCCCGGAAGTTTTTCCCCACTTGCCGACTACGACCTACTGTGCACCGCCACACAGCAGTGTAAAAACACAGGGGTTAATTACCATGTGGGCAATGTTCTGTCCAGTGACACCTTCTACAACGCCAACCAAAATGCCGCCCGCCTATGGGCCGACATGGGCCTGCTTTGCATAGAAATGGAGGCCGCCGCACTTTACTGCACCGCCGCCAAAACCGGCGGTAGGGCGCTTGGCATCTTTACGGTGTCGGATCATATCTTCACGGGCGAGAGCCTTTCAAGCGATCTGCGCCAAACCTCCTTTGAGGAGATGATGGAGGTGGCACTAAACACCGCTTTGGAGCTTCAAAAATAATCAAACCTTTGCACAAAGCCGCCCTGCCCACAATTGTGTGGACAGGGCGGCTTTTTTGCGTTAATTCTGCCTTAGCCAAAAATATTAGCCAGTGGGGTAACCACATCGGACAGGCTCTTTATGGCACTGTTTAGCCCCTCTACATCAATGGCACTTATGCTGTCCTGTGCCACCCGCAGGGTTTCATCAAAACCGTCAACCGTGGCCGACAAGTCCAGCGAGGCCAGTTCTTGCGAGGCGGCATTTAGGTTATGTACGGCCTCACTAAGCTGGGCCAGCAGTGGGGTTATCTGGAAAAACAGCGCTCCCAGCACAACCAGTCCTGCCACGCAGGCCAAGGTGCAAAGCCCCATGAGTGAACAAAGCCGCTTTGTGTGTTTTTCTTGAGATATGGCTATGTTTTCCATGCGCTTTAGTATTTCACTAACTTCATCGTTTTGTGTCTGTGGCTGATTTTTTGTTTCCAACATTTTAAGTACACCCTTTCCTTATGTTAAATTATATGCTTTATCCTAAAAAATATGAAAATACACGGCTCCTCAGTCCTGCACCAGGTCCACAAAATTTGCCGATATAATCTTGGCCAGTGCGTGGGGGGCTATGAGCAGTTCAAGGCCTATTCGCCCTGCACTTACCCCCATGATCTTAAGATTTTGCGCCTCTGTGTGAATAAATGTGGGGTAAGGTTTTTTCATTCCAACGGGAGAGCACCCGCCCTTTACATAGCCGGTAAGGGCCAAAAGCTCACCCTGTGGTGCCATTGTAACCGACTTTTCTCCGGCCGCACAGGCCGCTTTTTTAAGGCTGAGCTCGGCCGCCACCGGTATTACAAATACATAGCACCCACCCGATGCCCCCTTGGTCAGCAGGGTTTTGTAGGCCATATTTAGCGGCATATCCACCTGTTTTGCCACCGAAACACCATCAATACCTCCCGCAGGGTCGTATGAGATTGTATCGTAGTGTAGACCTGCCCGCTCCAAAAGGCGCAGGGCATTGGTTTTTGTTTCCTTTGGCATGGCGCACACCTTCTTTGGGGCAAAATAATTTAGATGGCACCATGCCAAATCTGTCTTAGGTGTGTCGGCATGACATGGTGCTGACTAAACTAAATTGTACCGCCCATAGCATGAGCTTGTCAACTACAAAAATTGTGATCCCCTATTATGGTTATTACGGGGCGTGAGTGCATAAATTCATCATCGGTTTTATCGGGGTTAAAGTAAAACACCGCCCCACCCGAAGGGTCCCAACCTGTAAGGGCATCGGCCGCCGCCCTTTGAGCGCTCTCCTCCACAGGTTTTTCAAACTGCCCATCCACCACCGCTGTAAAGGCCTTGGGCTGATATATCACCCCCGAAACAGTGTCGGGGAATGAGGGATGCTTTACACGATTGAGCACAACCGCACCAACCGCCACCTGCCCTGTGTAGGGCTCGCCCCTTGCCTCGGCCGAGATAATGCGTGCCAAAAGATCAATATCGGCCTGACTGTAACTGCCAACACCGTTTGTGGTGGCCGACAAGTTATTTGATGATATGCCCATGGATGACAGGGTGACAGGCCCTGCAATGCCATCGACACGCAGTCCCGATTTGCGCTGAAAGTCCTTTACGGCCTCCATAGTGCCCGAGCCATAAATGCCATCCACCGCACCCGAATAATAACCCCAATTCTTTAACTTTTGTTGCATCTCCTTGACCGAATCCCCCGTGCTTCCCTTGCGCAGTGAGGAGGCCACCACCGCCACCTGCTCCTGCTGTGACCATGTATTGGTGTTAACTTGTCCTATCATCATAAGGCAGGCAATTATAACCAAATTAAGCGCACCCACCACCAAAACCCGCAATAAAACCTTTATAGCATGTGACATATATTATAACCTCCACCTTTAATATACTTCTTTCATTTTCTCCCAAAACACCTGCTATATTCCCATTTGACTGTTTTTAATGGCGCTTAAAAGTAACCCTAAGTACAAAAAATACATACAATAAAATTGAGATCACCTATAAAAAAGCGGAGGGATAGGTTTGAAAAATTCAAACACAACACCTGCAAACCGTTTTTTAATCCCTTTGTGATAACAAAAAACACGGCATAGAATACGACAATTATTTTAAGGTCTGTTTTGTGCTCGCCGCAGAAAGGAATGGTCACAACTATGGAATTATTACTGATAATAGTCGGTTATACAGCCGTGTTGACGGTTTGCTATGTTGTGGGGGAATACCTTGGCAAGGGCAGGTGGATTACCCCCACAGACGACACAAACGCCGAACAGTTTGCCGATGCCCCACCACAAAATAAGCAGTTTGATCAGGAACCGTCCCAGGATGAACTCCCCCCTCTTGAGGCCGAGGTTCTGCCCGACCCACAACAGGTGGCACGGCAACTGGGCGAGCAGTTTGAGGGGATTGTCAGGGGTGTTGCTAAGGAGTTTGGGGTGGAGCTGTCGGATTTTGCTACATATTGCAGCTCCTCTGCCACCAAGGGGGAGTTTACAGATCTTGATGAGATAAAACCCCAAAAAGATGATGGGCAGTGATAGTCCACGGTCAAGGGCTTATGCCCCCCCTGTGGGGCGTAACGGTGGGGCGCAGACCTTGCCCATAGTAGCGGGGTCACTGCCCCAGACAGGGGCGACTGCCCTTGGCGCGTGCCTGCGGCAGCCACACCCTTTTGCAAAGTGAAAAACAGCAAGACTGCAAAAGTATCGCCCCAAGGCCACAGACCTTGGGGCATAAAGTTTTGGGTCAAACTTTTTTAAGAAAGTTTGTGGGGTGTGGGGCAAGGCTCCACGGTCTTGGGGGTATGCCCCCTATTTATATACCTCCCTACGCATTATTTACAAACTTCCCCTTTCTTTCATTTACAATTGACCCGGTGTTATGCTACAATATTCACAGCTTAAAACCGCAATTGGCGGACCAAAATATTCAGAAAAGGAAGTAACACATACATGGACTACAAAGCACTTGCCAACATTGTTTTTCCCGACCTTAGCAAAACCCCGGACGACCTTCACGCCGCCTACCCCAAACGCTCGCTACCTCAGGGAGCATATGTAACCCGCTTTGCCCCAAGCCCCACCGGGTTTATGCATATTGGCGGACTATATGCGGCCCTAATCTCCCGCAGGCTTTCCACCCAAAGCGGCGGCGTATTCTTTTTGCGCATAGAAGACACCGACAAAAAACGTGAGGTTGAGGGTGGCGTTGGGGAGATTATCTCGGCGCTGTCCGACTTTGACATACACTTTGACGAGGGTCCTTTGAGCGAGCAGGGCGAACAGGGTCAGTACGGCCCCTACAAGCAGAGCCTACGCCGTGAGCTTTACCGCACCGTGGCCAAGGATATGATGGCTCGTGGACTTGCCTACCCATGTTTTTGCACCGCCCAGCACCTTGAGGCTCTGCGTGCCCAGCAGGAAGCGGCCGCCGAGCCAAACATCGGCTACTACGGCAAATATACCCGTTGTCGTGAGCTTCCCCTTGACGAGGTGGAGCGACGCATTGCAGCCGGCGAGGAATTTGTAGTCCGCCTGCGCTCGGGCGGCCATGAGGATAACCGCATAGTCTGCAAAGACCTTGTGCGGGGAGATATAACCTTCCCCGAAAACATAATGGACGTGGTACTGCTAAAGTCCGACGGCATACCCACCTACCATTTTGCACATGTGGTGGACGACACCCTGATGGGTACCACACATGTAATCCGCGGCGACGAGTGGCTTTCCTCCTACCCCATACACCACGAGCTTTTTGCCGCCGCAGGTTTCCCCCTGCCACAGTTTGTGCATATAGCCCCCATAATGAAGCTTGACGGAAGCTCCAAGCGCAAGCTAAGTAAGCGCAAGGACCCCGAGGCCGCTGTGGGCTATTATCACGGTGAGGGCTACCCTGCCGCCTCGGTGCTGGAATACCTAATGACCATAGCCAACTCAAGCTATGAGGAGTGGCGCATTGCAAACCCCGAGTCGGACACCGCCGACTACAAACTACTGCTTGAAAAAATGCCGTCATCGGGTGCATTGTTTGACATGGACAAGCTAAACGATGTAAGCAAAAACTGTGTGGCAACCCTAAGCAGTGAGGACTGCCTTGAGCTTATAAAAACCTGGGCCGAGCGCTATTGCCCCTCACTGTCTTCCTTCATTGCACAAAACCCCGAGGACTTCTTTGCCACCATAGGTCTTTGGAAATACTCGGGTAAAAAGGTGCGCAAGGACATAGGCAAGTGGAACGACCTGCTTGAGCAGTATGCCTATCTTTACAACAAGGACTTTTTGCCCGAGCAATATGCCTGGGACGAAAAACTGACAGCCAATATGGCGCAGGAATTCCTCTCGGCCTACATCCCTGTGTATGACCCTACACTTGATTCTTCGGGTTGGTTTGGGCAGGTGGGCGAGGTGGCCGAGAAGTTGGGCTACTGCATAAACATGAAGGAATACAAGAAAAACCCCGAGGGCTACAAAGGCTCGATTGCCGATGCCTGTGCAATAGTGCGTGTGGCCATAACCGGGGGCAAAAACAGCCCTGATCTACACACAATTTTGGGCATACTTGGTATAGAGGTAACAAAATCCCGTCTAAACGCCTGCCTTGAAAGTGCCAAGGCATCTAAATAATATATTTTTAGGCTCTGCCGTGTGTAAATATTTCTGTGTATGCGGCAATTTGCACCGCACGGGCATCAGCCCGCAGAGAACCCCACTCCCCGGGCATCAGCCCGACCGGCACAAATCACCCCCTACTCAAAAAATCTTTACACAGGTAAAATCAACAAAACCAAGCATTTAGGAGGCCACAAGCGTGAGTAAGCAAAACATTCCCTTTAAGAAGGATACCCAGCGCCCCACATTTCCAAAGCGGGCGGTTATAACAGGTGGTATGCCCTACGGCAACAAAAGCCTGCATTTTGGCCATATTGGCGGCGTGTTTGTATTTGCCGATGCCTACGCACGCTTTTTGCGTGACCGCATAGGCGCCGAAAATGTAATATTTGTCTCGGGCACCGACTGCTACGGCTCCCCCATTGCCGAGGGCTACCGCAAGCTATGCGCCGAGGGCGGCTTTGAGGGCAGTATTCGTGACTTTGTGGAGAAACACCACAATGATCAAAAAAAGACCCTGAATGACTATATGATAAGCCTCGACCTTTACGCCGCCTCGGCGCTGGGCCGCGCAGGAGAGATTCACAGCGCCTACACCGAGGAGTTTATACGCGGTTTGTATGAAAAGGGTCACCTTGCCCGTCTTGCCACCAATCAGTTTTATGATGAAAAGGCAGGAGTGCTGTTAAACGGCCGTCAGGTGGTGGGCAAGTGCCCCGTGGATGGCTGTACCTCCGAGAAGGGTTACGCCGATGAATGTGACCTTGGCCACCAGTACATGCCCGAAAACCTGATAAACCCCAAAAGCACCCTAACCGGCGAAACCCCTGTAATGAAGGAGGTTGTAAACTGGTACTTTAAGCTTACCGACTTTAACCAACTTCTTACCGACTACACCGCACACATCAAAACCTGCCCCAATGTGCGCCCAATCATACCCAACACCATAGGCGAGTTCCTAAAAGCACCCGAGGTGTATATAAAGAACGACTACCGCGAAACCTTTGACGGCCTTGTGCCCAACATTCCCTCCCATCGCCTTGTGGCGGAGGAGCGCAAGCCCTCATTTACGGTTGTCTTCCAAACGCTTGAGGAGATGAACGCCGCCTGCAAGCAGTTTTCGGCCGCAGGCATTCGCTACCGTACCGGCAAAACCCTCGTGCCTTTCCGCCTAACAGGCAATATTGAGTGGGGCGTGTCGGCTCCCAAACTTGAGGACGAGGAAGCCCTGACCGTGTGGGTCTGGCCCGAGTCGCTTTGGGCTCCCATCTCCTTTACCCAGGCCTACCTTGAGTCGCAGGGCATGGACAGCGCAAAGTGGCGCGATTACTGGTGCTCCAAGGACGCACAGGTCTACCAGTTCATTGGCCAGGACAACATTTACTTCTACGGCATTGCCCAAACGGGCATGTTTATGGGACAGCAGTGCCCCAACATTGACCAGGTGGCTATTGAGCCCGAGGAGGGCAGCCTGCAACAATCGGTGTTGGTGGCAAACCACCATATACTTTTCCTCAACAAAAAGGCCAGCTCCAGCGGCACAGTGCGCCCCCCAATGGCGGCCGAGCTTCTGGATTACTACACCCCCGAGCAACTGCGTATGCACTACCTAAGCCTTGGCCTTGGCCAAAAGAGTGTTAGCTTCCAGCCAAAACCGCTCAACCCCGATGCCAACCCCACCGATGCCGACCCCGTGCTAAAGGAGGGGCTACTTCTCTCGAATGTATATAACCGTGTGGCCCGCACCTGCTTTTACTCGGTGCAAAAATACTTTGAGGGCAAAATGCCTGTGGGTAGTATCTCGGACGAGATGCTCGAGCTATCCAAAAAAGCTGTGCTGGATTACGAGCGCTTTATGTACCGCTTTGAATTTCATCAGGCCTCCTCGGTGCTGGACAACTATATACGCAAATTAAGCAAGTTTATGGCAAGAGAACTGGGCGCGGCCGACAAGGCCGATGACAACGCCGCCCGCCGCACAGCCCTAATTGACGTTTTCCACGGACTGCGCACGGCGGCGGTACTGCTACACCCCATGGCACCTGCCGGCACCGAAATGCTCCGCGACTACCTAAATATGGGCGACGACTTCTTTAGCTGGGAGCGCATATTTGACACATTGTCGGATTTTACCGGCGGATGCGACCACGAGCTCAAATTTTTGGAGCCAAAAGTCGACTTTTTCGGCCGTCACCCCAGTCAGTTTGAGCAAACAACCTAAAACAGCGCAAATAACGCTATTATTTCACGGTTTTGTATTGACAAACCATCTCTTTGTCCTTATAATATCTCTGTGACGGTTGTGGAGGACATATTCTGCCCAAAACAGCCACTGTGATGTCCCTGCCCGTTTGTGGCATGGCTTCACCCAAAAAAACCACCTTGCGGTGGCCCCGAAAAAGGAGGTTACTGCCTTGAAGATGGAGTTGGGAAGAGTTTTTGATATCGAGGGTGAGTCCTTAGTGGTAGAGGACGTTGTGGATCTTTCGAAGGTAAAACTATTTGGGGGTATTTGCCCCTTTGTCCAGCCGGTACCGGTTAGGGCTTTGGCAAAAAATCGTGCCGGTGTGGTAACACTCGACCTGTCGGTGGATTTTTCCCTTGAGCTCAGCTGTGACCGTTGCCTGACTTCTTTCGAGCGTAGCTTTTCGCTGACGCCCACCCACACACTTGTGCGTGAGCTAAATGGGGAAGACACCGGTGAATATGTTATATGCCCTGACGGCTTTTTAGACCTTGATGAGCTTGTGCTCAACGATGTGGTGCTTGAGTCACCCATGGTCGTTTTTTGCCGTGAGGACTGCAAGGGACTCTGCACCAAATGCGGAGCCGATCTAAACCAAGGTGATTGCAGCTGTTCAAATGAGGAGATTGACCCCCGTTTGATGGCTCTTAAACAACTATTAGAAGATTAATCTTAATTATGAAAGGGGAGGCATTCTTCCATGGCAGTTCCAAAGAGAAAGCATTCAAATGCCCGTAAAAATAAGAGGCGTTCCAACGTTTGGAAGCTAAAACCACCCGCCTTTTCTAAGTGCACACAGTGTGGCGAGCTTAAGACACCTCACAGAGTGTGTCTGCACTGCGGTTTCTACAAGGGACGTGAAGTCATCAAGATGGAGGCCTAATCGCCACCCCCTTGATATCATCACAGCCCCAAACATGTGGCAGAGGCAGAGGCGGAACATGTTTCCCCCTCTGCTTTTTTGCATTTCCACCCCCGAAAGGAGCCCCCCATGATAGAGATAACAGGCATCCTACCAAATTCCCCCGCCGACAAAGCAGGCCTGCTGTCGGGGGAGTATCTCTGCGCCGTGGGTGGGCGCCCTGTGCGTGACCTTTTGGACTACCGCTTTTTTACCACCGAGCGCAGTATAACCCTTACCCTGTGCCAAAAAGATGGCAAAAAACGTGATGTGGTAATAAAAAAAGGTCAGTATGACGATGTGGGGCTGCTGTTTGAAACCTTCTTGATGGACAAACAACAACCCTGCAAAAACGCCTGTGTATTTTGCTTTATCGACCAACTCCCCAAGGGGCTTCGCCCCTCGCTTTACTTTAAGGATGACGATGAGCGTCTTTCCTTTTTGTTTGGAAATTTTGTCACCATGACAAACATGGGGGAGGAGGAAATAGATCGCATCATTGAAATGCGCATCTCCCCCATACACATATCTGTGCACACCACCGACCCCGAGCTTCGGGTAAAAATGATGAAAAATCCAGCCGCCGCAAGCTCTCTTGACTACCTGCGACGGCTTTCAGAGGCCGGAATTGGCCTACAAACCCAAATTGTACTTTGCCCCGACTGGAACGACAAAGACCACCTGCGCCGCACGCTTGATGATTTGTGCGGACTTGGCGACAGCCTACAGGGGGTTGCGGTGGTGCCCATAGGGCTTACCGCCCACCGCGAGGGTCTGCCCAACATGCGCCCCTTCACCCCTGCCGAGGCCACAGAGGTCATAGATATCATCGAGCAGTACGGCGACCGCCTGTTTTTGGAGCGTGGCGAGAGAATAGTCCACCCGGCCGACGAATTTTTTCTGCTTTCGGGCCGAGAGATCCCCCCACCCGAGTATTACGACGGCTTTGGCCAAATTGAAGACGGTGTGGGGCTTACCGCCGCACTGCTTGAGGAGTTTGAGTTTGCCCTTGAGGACACCCCCGCCCGTGCTGTGCACCGCAAGGTAACCATAGCCACAGGCAGGGCCGCCGCCCCCTTTATGCAAAGGCTTGGCAGGATGGCCTGTGAGCAGTTTTCGGGGCTTTGTGTCGAGGTTGTGGAGGTGGAAAACCGCCTATTTGGCCCCCTAATCACGGTGGCGGGGCTTTTGTCGGGCGGCGATCTGTTGCAGGCACTCACCCCTATATCAAAGGAGCTTGGAAAAGCAGTTATTTTGCCCGACTGTATGCTGCGCCGTGAGGGGGATATGTTTTTAGACGACATGACCCCTTCACAGCTTGAAGAGGCGCTGGACACCCCTGTTATCATAACAAAATTTGGCGGTCAATATCTTTTAGATGCCATGCTTGGCACCTAAATATGCTGATTGTTAACCAAAAACAAATAGTGAAAACGGCCGACGGCTTATGCCATTTATTCTGCCGATAATTTTCACCGTTTCGCCCATACGGGCAAAGAAAGGACAGGCAAGTTATTATGTCTTTACCACTTATTGCGGTGGTGGGCCGCCCCAATGTGGGAAAATCCACCCTATTTAACAAGCTAATTGGCCAAAGGTTGTCCATTGTTGAGGACACCCCCGGTGTAACCCGCGACCGCATCTACGCCCAGTGCGAGTGGCTTAACAAGGAGTTTATGTTGGTTGATACCGGCGGTATTGAGCCGCACAGCACCGACATTATCCTTTCCCAAATGCGCCGTCAGGCACAGCTGGCCATAGACCGTGCCGACGTGATAATTTTGGTGACCGATCTGCGCTCGGGCGTTACCGCCACCGATTCCGATGTGGCCTCCATGCTGCAAAAAAGCGGAAAGCCGGTGGTGCTGTGTGTCAACAAGTGTGACTCCTTGGGCGATCCTCCCCCCGAATTTTACGAATTTTACAACCTTGGCCTTGGCGACCCTGTGCCTGTATCCTCGGTGCATGGACATGGCACGGGCGATCTGCTTGATGTCTGCTTTGAGCATATAGACTTTGATAATGTGGAAAAATACAGCCCCGAGTACATCAAGGTGGCCATAATAGGCAAGCCCAATGTTGGTAAATCCTCCCTTGTAAACTATATTGCAGGCGAGGACCGAGTGATAGTATCCGACATAGCCGGCACCACCCGTGACAGCACCGACACGGTGATTGAAAACGAGTGGGGCAAGTACGTCTTCATCGACACGGCGGGCATACGCCGTCAGAGGGGCGTTGTTGAGGCCATTGAGCGTTACAGCGTACTGCGCGCCTACATGGCGGTGGACCGAAGTGACGTGTGCGTTATAATGATAGATGCCACTGTGGGCTTTACCGAGCAGGACTCCAAGGTGGCAGGCTACGCCCACGAGCAGGGCAAGGCCTGTATTGTGGCGGTAAACAAGTGGGATGCCATTGAGGACAAGCACGACAAAACCATGAACGAGCACCTTGCAAAGCTTCGTCACGACTTCTCATTTATGTCCTATGTTCCCTTTATATTTATATCGGCCAAAACAGGGCAGCGTGTAGACAAGCTTTATGAGCGTATTAATGCCGTCTCCCAGATGAATGCCATGCGTATCTCTACCGGCACACTAAACGACCTGCTTGGCTACGCCACCTCAAGGGTGCAGCCCCCCTCGGACAAGGGCAAGCGCCTGCGTATATACTACATGACCCAGGCCACCACAAAGCCCCCCACATTTGTATGCTTTTGCAACAATGCCGAGCTGTTCCACTTTTCGTATCAGCGTTACATTGAAAACCAGATAAGAGAGCAGTTTGGGCTGGAGGGCACCCCCGTGCGCATGATAATTCGCGAGCGTGGGGACAACAAGAAATAATACTTTGTAAATTAAAACAGCCATCATAGCGATAGTAATTATTTTATCAGTGGTGTTAGGCAGTGCCGCCTATGAAGGTTTTCACTCCCTTTTGGGGGCTATAAACGCCAAATTTTCTTTACTTTGTATTTAACAGCCCAACTTATAGTCTTGGGGTTTGCCACTGTACGGCGACCCAGAGTGCCAAAAACGGACGATGTGAGTTTTCACATCGTCCGTTTTTTTGTTTGCGGCTCTTTTCTTACACCACATTATTTTTTAGTATGCCAATACCCTCTATCTCGACCTCACAAACATCGCCTCTCACCATGGGGCTGATGCCTGCCGGTGTGCCGGTGGTCACCACATCTCCGGGATTTAGCGTCATGCACTCGGTTATAAATTCCAGCAAAAACGGGATATCCCACATCATATGCTTTGTGTTGCTTTGCTGTTTTACCTCGCCATTAACACGACAACATATGTCAAGGGCTGTGCAGTCAATATCGGTTACCACCACGGGGCCTATGGGACAAAATGTGTCAAACGACTTGCCACGCGTCCATTGCCCCTCGCTTTTTTGGATGTCGCGGGCCGTGACATCATTTAGGCAGGTGTAGCCAAATATGTAGTTGTGGGCATCTTCTCGCTTTACATTTTTTGCGGTCTTAGATACCACAAAGGCAAGCTCTCCCTCGTGGTCAACCCTGTTTGACATCTCGGGACGCTGTATATCCTCACCATGCCCTATAACCGACGACAGTGGCTTGTAAAACAGCACGGGTTTTTCGGGCATGGGTTCGCTACTAAACTCCAGCACATGGTCGTGGTAGTTTTTGCCCACCGCCACCACCTTTGTTGGGGTGCAGGGGGCAAGATATTTTACATCGGCATCGGCAGGCAGCTCCTCTCCGGTGTACTCTATCCCCTCATATGGGGCGGCTTTGAGTATTTTTAGGCTCTGTGCCACCTCGGCCCACAACTCTTTTTGCTCATGCATTATCCTTGCAAACTTCATGCCTTTTCCTCCTCTGTATCGCTGCTGATTTTATTCCTCACAAAACCCTCACCCTGTCTGCGCTCCTTGGTGGTTTTTATTACCTTAAGACGGGAAAACTCCTCCCGCTCCTTTTCCTCCAGCGACTCGGTGATATATTTTGTGCTTTTATTATACTTTGGTATAACTATATTTTGTAGCGCATTGGCCCTGCCTTGGGTCTTTTTTATGGCCTGGGCCAGCCTGTAAATGCTGTTTTCTATCTCGGCCAGTTTGACGGTTAGTAGCTTTACCTGATGAAAACACAAGTAGGCGTAATCAAGCTGTGAATTTGTGCCGTCAAGGCTGTATATTGGGCGTGGCTTTTCGGGGCAGTCTATGCTTACGGTGGGTAGCTCCACCCCCATTACGCTTCTGTACTGCACCTCAAGGCCGTTTTCCTCGGCCACCGAATCGGCAATTTCATCGCATATACCCAGCGTGATGTTTGCACGTTGCAGTGCCGTATAGGCTCGTTTGTAGGTTTGATCAATCTCGCCACGCAGAGCACCTGCACTATCCAGCATCGACATCATCTCGCGTATTAGTATGTTGCGCTTGCGGTCAAGCAGCTCATACCCCACCTTTGCAAGGTGAAGCGACTTTTTGCCGGCCAGCAAATTGCCCTTGGTGGGAAACACATTGTCCTGCGATGTCATGCCTTGTCCTCCCTTATGGGTGTACTATGGGTTTTTTATCCTTGGCGTGGCTGGGGTAATACTGCTCTATTAGCACATCGTCTATTCGGTCGAGCACCTCTCGGGGCAGTTTACCCAGCATCTCCCAGCCAAGTGACAGGGTTTGCTCCATACTGCGGTTTTCATCAAAACGTTGACCTATAAACCGCTCCTCAAACTCACGTCCAAAGCGCAGTATCTGTTTGTCGGCGGCACTTAGCTCCTCCTCACCAATTACCGAGGCCAGCGAACGTGCATCCTGCACCCTTGCATAGCAGGCAAAAAGCTGATTTGCCAGCGGCGCATGGTCCTCGCGGGTGTAGCCCTCACCTATGCCGTCCTTCATAAGACGTGACAAACTTGGCAGTACCGACACAGGCGGATACAGCCCACCTCGGTCAAGATTGCGGTCGAGCACTATCTGCCCTTCGGTTATATATCCCGTGAGGTCGGGCACGGGGTGGGTTATATCATCATTGGGCATGGTGAGTATGGGCAGCTGCGTAACCGAGCCCTTTGAGCCCTTTATTATTCCCGCACGCTCGTAAAGCGAGGCAAGGTCGGAATAAAGGTAGCCGGGGTAGCCCTTTCGTCCCGGTATTTCCCCCTTGGAGGAGGAAAACTCACGAAGTGCCTCGGCGTAGGAGGTCATATCTGTTAGTATTACAAGCACATGCATATCGTGACGATAGGCCAGATATTCGGCGGCGGTTAGGGCACATCGCGGTGTGAGTATGCGCTCGATTATGGGGTCGTTTGATAGGTTGAGGAACATGACGACGTTTTGCAGTACCCCCGCCTCCTCAAAACTGTGGCGGAAGTAGTCGGCCACATCATTTTTTACCCCCATTGCGGCAAACACCACGCAAAAATTTTTGTTGCTCTCCCCGCTTACACGGGCTTGGTGTACAATTTGCACCGCCAATTTATTGTGGTTCATGCCCGAACCCGAGAATATGGGCAGTTTTTGCCCACGAATCAGGGTCATCATGGAGTCTATGGCCGACACCCCGGTGTGAATATAGTTTCGGGGGTATACCCTGGCCACCGGGTTTAGCGGCTTTCCGTTTATGTCGCCGTATTCATCGGCAAATATCTCGCCCAGGCCGTCCACAGGTCGCCCTGCACCGCCCATCACCCTGCCCAACATTTCTTTTGACAGCGGTATTTGCATTGGGTGGGCCAGAAGGCGGGTTTTGGTGTTGGTAAGCGACAGCCCTCTTGTGCCCTCAAAAACCTGTATTACCACCCTTTTGCCCTCTATCTGTACCACACGTCCGGTGCGGGTGGTGCCGTCCTGCAGTTCAAGCTCCACCATTTCCTCGTAGCCTACCCCCATGGCACGGTCAAGCACCACCAATGGCCCGTTTATGTCGCTTAGTCCCACAAACTGTATGCTCATTACTTGGCACCCCCAATACTCCCGCTCGAAACACGGGAAAGCTCCATATCTATATCCACCTGATACTGATCAAACATATCAAGGCGGTCGTTTGGAATGTCATACTTCATTTTTATAAGCTTTTCAAATATTCGCCCACCCAGTATGTCGGACAGGGTGGCACCTGCCAAAAGCATGGTGTGACATTTATCGTAAAGATAAAGTATTGTTTCCATCATTTTTTGCTGTTTCTGGGGAGATACATAGGTGTCGTCGGCGTGGTAGGCATTTTGCTGTAAAAAGCCCACCCTTATCACCCTGCAAATCTCCATTACCAGTTTTTGATCGTCGGGAAGCACATCCGAGCCTATGAGTTTTACTATCTCCATGAGCTGGCTCTCCTCCTGAAGTAGCGACAAAAGCCCCTGTCGTGCCTGCAAAAAGCCATCACCCACATTTTGGCGGTACCAGTCGGATAGGTCGTCGGTGTACTCGCTGTAACTGGTCATCCAGTTTATGGCCGGATAGTGTCTTGCATAGGCAAGCGAGCGATCAAGCGCCCAAAAACACCGCACAAATCTCTTGGTGTTTTGGGTCACAGGCTCGGAAAAATCTGCCCCCTGTGGTGAGACCGCGCCTATTATCGACACACTGCCCTCTCCTCCCGATAGGGGTATTACATAGCCTGCTCGCTCATAAAACTGCGACAAACGTGAGGGCAGATAGGCCGGGAAACCTTCCTCGGCCGGCATTTCTTCAAGCCGTCCCGAAATTTCGCGCAGTGCCTCGGCCCAACGGGAGGTGGAATCGGCCATAACCGCCACGTGGTAGCCCATATCGCGGTAGTACTCGGCCAGGGTTATGCCGGTATATATCGAGGCTTCGCGGGCCGCCACCGGCATGTTGGAGGTGTTGGCAATAAGCACGGTTCGGTCGGTCAGCGCCTTGCCACTTTTGGGGTCTACAAGCTCGGAAAACTCCTCAAGCACCTGGGTCATCTCATTGCCACGCTCGCCACAGCCAATGTATACAATTATGTCGGCATCCGACCATTTGGCCAGTTGATGCTGTGTCATGGTTTTTCCGGTGCCAAACCCACCCGGCACCGCCGCTGTGCCCCCCTTAGCTATGGGGAAAAGGGTGTCAATTACCCTCTGACCCGTTATTAGGGGGCGGCTTATGGGCAGACGACCTGCCACAGGACGAGCCACCCTTATTGGCCAGCGCTGACAAAGTGTTATTTCATGCTCGTCCCCACGGTTATCAATCAACTTTACCACACAGTCATTTAGTCGGTAGCTACCCTTTGGGGCCACCCACTCCACCCTGCCCGACAGCTCGGGCGACAGCATACATCTATGCTCTATAATGGGCGTTTCGGGACAGGTGGCGTAAACCTCTCCCCCCACAAGTTCCTGACCCACACTCACGGTGGGGGTAACCTCCCACAAACATTCCTCATCAAGTGCAGGTATGGTCGAGCCCTCGTCCAGGAAGGCTCCCGTCTGCTTTTCAAGCTCCTTTAGCGGACGCTCTATGCCATCAAATATATTCGATAGTATGCCGGGGCCCAGTGTGGCGCTTATGGGATAGCCCGTGCCCTCCACCATCTCGCCCGGTTTTAGCCCTGTTGTTACCTCATAAACCTGTATGGTGGTGTGGTGGTCGGATATGGCTATGACCTCCCCCACCAACCTGCGCTTTCCTACAAACACCATCTCCCGCATGGAAAAATCCTTGGTGTTCTCCACCTTTACAACAGGACCGTTTATGGAATAAATTTTATTGTCCATTTGATAAATTCCTCTTTTCTTTGGCGGGGACTATCGGCCACAGGCCCTACCCCCAAAAAAAGTTAATCTAAAAATAATTCTCTCAAACTTCTTAATCACTCAAAACTAAGCCCCGAATGGGAGTAGAACCAGGGGCGTTGTTCCTCAAGTTTTGTATCAAGGGTCTCGTCCACCACTATGCCGGCCTCTATGTTTTCAAGCCGCAACCCTCCAAGTTTTATGGAAGAGTCGGGGGTTACGGTGCAACCCTGACCCACAATTTCCTGCAGATCTCCAAGCAGTGTGCCATCTTTTGAGGATATCATAAGTTTGCCGCCGTGTAACGGAAAGTTGTCGGCCATCTCCCGTGCGCTCTCAAGCAGTTGCTTGCGGTACTGCTCGGTTTGGGCATAATCACAAAGCCGCTTTGCCACCGTTTCAAAAAGCTCCTCGGTCAGCTCCTCACGGCGGTGCAGTAGGGCGTGGCGGTGCTCGGTTTCGTGGTGGGATATATCGGTGGTGTTTACGCTGTGCAGGTGGGAAACCTCCTGCTGTATCTTGCCATAAAGCTCGCCTAAAATTTTGTCCTCCACCTTGTCAAGTTCCCTTTTGCGGTATTCATCGGTTTGGCTTCGTATGCCCTCGCTCTCTCTTTGGGCCTCGGCTAATACAGCCTTTTCAATCATAGCCATGCGCTCTTCAATATTTGCCATATTATCTATACTCCAATCTGCCCACTTTTTTCAGAGGGGTGCTTTGGGTGGTTGGCACACCTTTAGATGCTTATGCCCACCGATTCCTTGATGTAGCGTGTTATGGCCTGAGATACTCCACCCTCGCCGTGGCGGTCGCTTATCTCTACTATCAGCGGAAGTTTTTGGGTAAGCTTGTAGCGGTACACAAGCTCGGGGCAGAGCTGTACAAGCTTAGAGGTTATAAGCACCACACCCACATCGGGCAGGGCACAGGCTTTTTCAAGCTGCTGCTCTACCTCATCGGCCGTGTGCACAACCTCGCCCACTATGCCGGCCAGCCTCATGCCAACCCTTGTGTCAACATTGTCACTTATCAAATAAAAACGCATAACAGCCTCCTATTTTCTCACAGGCTGTTTATTATCAGTATTGAAATTAGTATGCCGTAAAGTGCCACACCCTCGCCCATGGCCACAAATATCAGCGCCTTACCAAAGGCCTGAGGGTCCTCACTAAAGGCACCAATGGCGGCAGGGGCGGCGGCGGCAACAGCTATGCCGGCACCTATGGAGGACAACCCCGTAACCAGTGCGGCGGCAAGGTAGGCCATGCCCGTGCCGGTGGATACACCTACAATCTGGGAGACACTCTCGGCGGCGACCCCCATTTCCTGCGCCAACGTAACATTGGACAGCGGCAGAATTATCATAAGAAGCGCCACACCAAAAAAGGCACAAAGGTTAAAAATTACGGCGTTTTTTGCGGCGGTGCCGGTGGTTACGCCCCTGTATATGGGCACAAGGGGCATGGCCAGCAAAATAAGTGCGGCCAAGGGCGCAAGAAGCATCATAGCAATAGACATAGTACAACCTCCTATTTTTACGATAAATCCCCCTGTATTTATGGGGGTGAATTTTGTTTTGCTTTGCCTAAAATTATCACTTAGTTCATGACGGCTACAAATTACACATGATCTGCCGACACAGGTTGGTAGGCCTTGCCATCGCCGTCATAAAAGCGGCTGAAAATTTCGTAGAACTCAAGTCGGAGCACCTGTATGCCTACAATAAGACCTTCGATGCCCATAACAAAGGCATTGCCAAGGATTATGATTATGGGGCTTGCGGCCGTGGACACCATGCCCGACAGGGTGAATACCACCGCCATCATGCCGGCATGAACCAGTACAAATCCTCCCACCCTCAAAAATGATATGGTGTTTGTAACAAAGCTTAGTAGCACCTCAAACATCTCGAATATGCTCTCGGCCAAAAATGTGCCAACACCCTCATGAAATAGATCTTTTTTGCCCATTACAAGCTTTGTAAGCGGAGAGCTTAGGAGCATTACCACAAATGGAAGTATGAGCAGTGGAATTACATAGGCCGGCACCAACATGTCGTAGCCAAAGGCCAGTGTGGCCACCGCCGCACCTATGGCCGAAAGATAGAACACCATGCCTGCAACTCCATTGTTTGAGAAAAATGCACGCCCCCACTGTTTTCGTCTTATGCTTAAGATTATATTCAGTGTCATGGAGAGTGATATTATCACCACGCCAAGCCCCACGGCGGCTATTAGGATGAAGTTTGTGGTGTTGGCCTCCATTACATGCACCGGTTTGTGGGCAAAGCCCAGGGCGTGATACATGGGGTCCAGCAGGTACTCAAACCCAAATACCGAGCCATACACAAGCCCAAACAGCGCCGATACCACCCCCATGCGAATCATAACCTCGCCGATTTGCATCTTCTTAAAGCGGTACATCAGCCAACCGATAAGGGATATTGTAAGCCCCTGACCCACGTCGCCAAACATTATGCCAAACAACAGCATGTATGTTATGGATACAAGTGGTGTGGGGTCAAAATCCTTGTAGTTTGGCAGGCCGTACATGGTTACAAACATTTCAAAGG
The DNA here is from genome assembly GCA_964369885.1 of uncultured Oscillospiraceae bacterium. GTDB lineage: Bacteria > Bacillota > Clostridia > Oscillospirales > Ruminococcaceae > Heteroruminococcus. The sequence continues at coordinate 3,060 of CAYJGQ010000009.1, read as the reverse complement.
GGCGGTTTAGCCAGTTATTGCGCAGACTTACCGGCACGGTTAGCCTTGCCCCTGCAGCATCGGCAGGTTTTACCCCTATTTTTACCTCCAGCCCCTCAAGGCTTTGCCTGAACTGCGGTATGCTACGCTGTGGCACAAACCCTATAATTTCAAAATGGTTGTTGCCGGTGGCGGCATAGTGACGCAAATCCATGGCCCTTAGTTTCATGTCCTCCTCGTGCTCCCAAAACTTCAGCGCCAACCAGGCCCGTATAAGCTGGCCACCCTCACGACCTGCAAGCTCCCTGATGGCGGCCTCTGCATTGTCAAGGGATTTTTGGGTGGTTTTCATGTGGGCGTGTATGGTTTGTATGGCCTTTTGTGGCGTGCCATGGGCATAGCTTGGAATTATTAGTCGCTCAAAATACAGCGATGCAAAAAGATTGTCAACCTCGGTTGCGTCGGCTCGTGAGGTGAGGTATAGGCTCCAATAATACTCACTGTCCTTATCAAATGTAAAAAACACAAAGGGTTTTTCGTCATAAAAATGAATCTTATCGTAGCTGTCCACCGGCAGGCGGCCAAAACGTATTTTTAGGTATTGGCAGGAAAACAAATCGTCAAAATTGACATCCAAGGTAGCCAAATGCTCCAGATGACGCAGGGTTTGTTGGTGGGTTTCCATGGCCTGTGTATAACCCCTGCGTTTGCTCTCAAGCCTTTTTAGGTCAACCGCAAGCTCGTCGAGCACCGCCTTTATTTCTTCCTGAGTATTTGTCGGGTCCTCGCCCCATATCAGTGGAGGTTCAAGCCCCAAATCGTCAAGAAATTCCTCGGCACGCTTCACAAGTGGGGTAAATGTGTTTTCCTGATGCATGGGGGCAAGGGTTCCCGAATATTCCGATATAACCGCCGCCTGCTCAGGGTGAAACAGCCCCGATTGGGCACAACGAATAAGAGCGTTATCCAAATACCGCTGTTCACCCTCAACGCTCACCAAATTCATTTTTTCAATGCCCAAGTGCCACACCGCCTTTCCATTGTTATTTTTAACCGTATATCTATAAAATCAGCATATGTTGTATCTCTTCCCTTGAAAGTTCATACCTTATACCCTCAATGATATTGGTTATGTTGTCTATTTCCTGTTCAAGGTGGGTCATATAGGACATAAGCACCACAGCAGGAGAGGAAGAAAAGTGGATGTTATGCAGTGCAAGGTCGTACTCCCTGCGCCCCGTTAACGCCTCGATGTAATCGGGATTATCGGGGTTTATCTTTTTGTCCCAGTGGTATCTGCTGGCCCTTAGCGCATCGGTCAGCTCCTTTGGGGTTTTTGCGGTGGTCATAATCTCAATAACCCTTTTTGAGGGGGTGTCAAACGGAAGCAGTGCCCCCAAAATTTGCTCGGGAGGTGCATCAAAAAATCGCTTTAGGCGGTACACATAGGTAAGATTTTGTATGTCTACATGTAGCATAAGCATTTTTCGCAGTTGTTCCTGCTCGTTTGTGTCAAAGTGTTTTGATATTAGCTCCAAAACAGCGTTATAGTACTGGGTTATTAGCGCCCTCTCGCAGGCCGCTATGTCTATTTTTTTTGAACCCGCAGGGCGGTTTCTGCGCAGTATTTGATAGTATTGGGTTTGGCGCAGCACCTCAAGCAGTTCATCAAAACTTGTCGCGCGCCCAAGCGCTTCCAAATTAAATGATGCGTATTTTATAAGGTAGTTTGGCAAAATTAAAAGGTAATTTCCAGGGGTGCCGGCCTGTATTAGGCGCAACATGGTTACTATTTGGTCAACCTCACTGCGCAGTATCACATAGTTGTAAAAACCATTCTCGCCTCCCGGCTGTGAACCCGCAAGCCCTGCATATTGCGAGAATATCCCCCGCCTGAGCACCGCTTCAAGCTGTCCGCGGTGCACATTGCGTGGGTCCACCGTAACAAGGGTGTCCTTGTAGTGCGGATGCTTTTTTAGGTAGGAGGCCACCCCACTTACTGAGGACAAGGAACACAGTTCCTCATAATTTTTCTCGGTGAGCCGCTTGCCAAACCTCGCCCTTACCTTGGCCAGCATAGCCTTCTCGGAATATCTCCTTAACATAGCTCATTCACCTTCCCACACATCGCTCAAAAAGTTGATCGCAAAGCTGTTCTCGTCGCTGGGCATAGGTGTCCTCCAGCATCTTAGTAAGCTTCTTGTAACGCTCGGCCATGTCTTCATCGGCATGGCGTACCGTTTGATCCTCATCCTCATGAATCAGGTGCAGGCGGTGCTCGGCTCGGGACATATAATCCTCACGGAGTTTTGCTATGTCACTACCAAGATTATTCATGGTGTCACTGTTGTACTGACGTGCCGCAATCACCATCCCCCTGGCCTGTTTATCGGTTTCTATAAGTTTTGCCAGCATTTCATTCATTACCCTTACCTCTTTTCAGATGTAATGCACACGGCTGTTCATTTACGCAAAAAAATGATTTACTCTACTACAGATAATAATATACCCTTTATTGTGTCAATTCAATACATAAATGCAAGAATTATTAGCAATTTGACATTTGTATTGAGGGCACCGCGTGGTCGCGGCTGAACACGCCCCCCTCCCGTGCTGTGGGGCGCACTGTCCTCCCCCAAGGGGGAGGCGACAACGCGAGGTTTGATGTGGGTGGGGCGTTTGTGGGGGCATGGGGACAGGGCTTTGCCGTGTGGCGGACAATACCTTTCTGACATTACCTATATATAAATGATAGGTTTAGGAAATACCGCCCCCACCTTCATCAATGGGGTAGATTTAGACAACACAGCGCCGCCCCCCGAGGGCGGCGCATGGCATAGGCACTACCATGGCGGTAGCCTCACGCAGTACCAAGCGATAGGCGTAGGGGTGGGGCGGAGGCTTTGCCCACGAAGTGGGTGCCACTGCCGCAGGCGGGGGCAACTGCCGTCCGAGCGTGCGAGGACAAAAGGCAGGAAAGCCGCAGCCACGCACCGCCGAAGAAGTGCCTGTAATCAGAAAGATTACAAAAAACTTCGCCCCCGGCCAAAGGCCTGGGGCGAGGGGAGTTTTCGTCCACCT
>CAYJGQ010000008.1:0-39364 GCA_964369885.1 uncultured Oscillospiraceae bacterium | reverse complement strand
GGGGCAAAGCCCCACGGTCTTGGGCGGTAGCCTTACTGCTCCATACCCAAGGTTACAGCCTTAATGTTGCCATCAAGAAGATGCGAGCGGCTGGAGGGGATGGTTTTCTCAAAGGCTTTTTTGAGGCAATCCATGGTGGTAAAGCCGGTTTCCTTTATAAGCTTGCCCATGAGAATCATGTTGGCAAGGGTATAAAGTTCCTTTTCATCGGCCAGCTTGGTGGCCGCCACATAGAACACCGAAATATCTGTGCGGTCGGTCTTGTGGTCAACAAGCGAGCTATCGGCCACCACAACACCACCGGGTGCTACTGTATCTATGAACTTATCAAACGAGGGGTTATTCATAACCACCAATACGTCGGGGGCTACAACCAAGGGCGATGCAATGGGATCATCCGACACACAAACGCTACAGTTTGCGGTACCGCCACGCATCTCGGGGCCGTAAGAGGGTAGCCATGACACCTCTTTACCATCCATCATTCCGCTGTATGCGGCCATTTTACCGGCAAACAGTACACCCTGTCCGCCAAATCCTGCAAATAACATATGCTTGGTCATTACTTGTCGCCCTCCCCTGTTGTGTCTTTATAAACGCCCAGCGGGTAGTAGGGCATAAGGTTCTCACGAAGCCAGCCCAGCGAATCCACGGGGGTCATGCCCCAGTTTGTGGGACAGGTGGAAAGCACCTCAACAATGGTAAAGCCCTTGCCTTCGGTCTGAGCCTTGAATGCCTTCTTAATGGCGGCTCCCGCCTTGCGGATGTTGGGAACACTGTCCACCGATACACGCTCAGCATAGGCAACGCCGTCAAGGGTTGCCAGCATCTCGCTTACCCTGATGGGGTAACCGGCGGTAGCTACATCACGGCCGTAGGGGGTGGTCTGGGTCACCTGACCCGAAAGGGTGGTGGGGGCCATCTGACCACCGGTCATGCCGTAAATTGCATTGTTTACAAATATAATAGTGATGTTCTCACCACGGGTGGCGGCGTGAACCGTCTCGGCGGTACCGATGGCGGCAAGGTCACCGTCGCCCTGGTAGGTAAATATAACGCCCTCGGGCAGTGCACGACGCAGGCCGGTGGCAATTGCGGGGGCACGGCCGTGGGGAGCCTGCACCATGTCGCAGGAGAAGTAGTCATAAGCCAGCACCGAACAACCAACCGGTGCAACACCTACGGCCTTACCCTCAACGCCCAGCTCGGTCAGAGCTTCGGCTACCAACTTATGAATAATACCATGGGTGCAACCGGGACAGTAATGCTGTGGCTTATCGGTAAGCCCTTTGGGTTTTTGATATACGATTGCCATTACTTTGCACCTCCCATTTTCTTGATGGCCTCAAGCACCTCGGCAGGGGTGGGGATGATACCGCCTGTACGTCCAAAGAACTCAACAGGTTTTGCGCCTGCAACACAAAGACGCACATCCTCTACCATCTGTCCCATGCTCATCTCGACACTTAGGAAAGCATCAACCTGATCCGTGTACTTTGCCACAACCTTCTCGGGGAAAGGCCACAGGGTAATGGGACGAATAAGTCCAACCTTTATACCCTCACTGCGGGCCATACCGATGGCTGCTTTTGCAATACGCGATGTAGCGCCGTAGGCCACAATGGCGTATTGTGCATCCTCCATCATATACTCCTCGGCCATGGCTTCTTTCTCTTTTATAACATCGTAACGTGCAAAGCGCTCGCGCACCTTTTCCTCAAGTGCCGCGGGATTTAGGTATAGCGAGTTTGCAATGTTGTGCTCACGCTTGCCCTCATGGCCGTTAACAGCCCAAGGTTTTTCCGAGATTTTCACATCATTAGTCTCGGGGAAGCACACAGGCTCCATCATCTGACCCAGAAGACCATCGGCCAAAATCATGGCCGGCATACGGTAGGTTTCGGCAAGCTCAAATGCCTGGAAAACCATGTCTACCATCTCCTGCACCGTGTTTGGCGCAAATACAAGAATGTGAAGATCGCCATGACCGGGTGCACGGGTGGCCTGCCAGTAGTCGGCCTGAGAGGGCTGAATGCCTCCAAGACCGGGGCCGCCACGCTGAATGTTTATGATAAGGCAGGGCAGGTCGGAACCTGCGATGTAGGAAATACCCTCGGTTTTTAGCGATATGCCGGGCGAGGACGAGGAAGTCATGGTACGCACACCTGCGGCGGCGGCACCAAGCACCATATTTATGGCGGCCACTTCGGACTCGGCCTGTAGATATACACCGTCAATTTTGGGCATTTTGCGGGACATGTAGGCCGCAACCTCTGTTTGTGGGGTTATGGGGTAACCGAAGAAATGGCGACATCCGGCACGCACTGCGGCCTCGGCCAAGGCTTCGTTGCCCTTTACCAATACTCTTTCTGACATGCTGTCTTACCTCCTTAAAGCCGTTTGTCGGCTGTGGTATGTTATTTTTCTACAGTTATTGCAGCGTCGGGGCAGATAATGCCACACATGCCGCAACCTATACATGCGCTCTGGTCTTCAACATGCGCAGGATTATACCCCTTTGCATTTAGCCTACTCTTTGCAAGCGCAATAATTTTTTTAGGACATGCATTAACACACAGTCCACATCCCTTACACACATTTTCGTTTACTGTCATTTTTGCCATGTTTTTCCCTCCAAACCGTTACCGCCCTGGGCGGTGAAATTTTTATATAAAATCAGAACTGTTTATATGTTCTGTAAATATAACCTTTACACTAAAACTGCTCAAAGCCTATGTCGGCCTCTCCTCTAAAAAAACAAAACCGAGAGAAATATTTTTATTCCTAAAAAACGTCTTCTATACCTATTTTAAAAGCAGGCTCTCGCTCTCTACTCTGCCCAGGGTAACTTTACGTAAATTTCCACCGGCATTACAGGTGCTATATCAGCCCCCGAAATCTCACCTACAAGCTGTTTATCCACCGCAGTACATATAATAGGTAATCCACAAAGCTCGGACAGCTCCCGCATATACCTGCTCGAATTTTTCACAAGCTCGGCCGTGGTCATGGTGGATAGGTTTGGATTTGCCACAATGTGGGTAATTTTAAGCCTTGCCGCCGCCTCAATTTCACGCATGACCTCTACGGCCTGCTGTGGGGTTGCGGTTTCGGGGCGGTGGGGATTAACAACATACACCACCGTTGCCTGCTTATCAAGTATGCGTGCAGAATATCTGCCCAGCGCCGTAGCACCCACATCATCTCCGCCAACATCTATTATCAGTTTGTTATCGGCCGAAATAGCACCATCCAGCGCACCTGTAAGGGCCGGCACATCAAGATTGCTGCCCGCAAAAGCCGGAGCAATAATGCTAACACCATCTACATTCAGCCGCTCGGTAAAGTCTGAGGAGCGAAAGTATGGGTTTACAACATCAAGATCACACAGAGTCACCAACTCTCCTGCGGCTGCTCGTTGCAGTGCAATGTTAACAGCAAAGTTTGTCTTTCCGCTTCCGTAGTGCCCAACCACAACCACTATATCATTTCTGAGTTCTTTCATGTCGTCCTCCCATCGCCAATATTTTAGGACTTTATTGCGTTAAAATCCGTCATAACCTTTATTATAACACGGTCTGCCACTCAATTCAATTAATAATAAGGTAAAAAAGCTATGCAGGAAACAAACCATTTTTTACATAATCTGCCCTAAATTTACTACTGTCACCTTGTTTATGCAACGAAAAAGCGCAGAGTTTTTGTTATCAAAACTCTACGCCGTGTTACGTATGGGGTATTGGTGTCTGCTTTTTAGTTGTTGTAGCCGCTATTGTTGGCCGTGATTTTTAGGTGTTTGCCTCACAGGCTTAATTCTCTATTTTTTTGTTTTTAAGACGCAGACGAAGTTTGTCGGCAATCATTGCGATAAATTCGCTGTTGGTGGGTTTGCCGCGTAGATTGTGGATGGTATAGCCAAAATACGAGTTGAGCACATCTACATCGCCTCTATCCCAGGCAACTTCAATGGCATGACGAATTGCGCGCTCCACTCTGGAGGATGTAGTGTTGTTTCGCTTTGCAACCGTTGGGTAAAGTATTTTGGTAATGGAGTTGATTATTTCGGGATCTCGCACTGCAAGTATTATGGAATCACGTAGATAGTGGTAGCCCTTAATGTGAGCAGGTACACCGATTTGCAGTATAATATCGGTAACCATAACCTCAAGGTCCACTTCACTGCCTGCACTTGATACAGCCATGCTATGTCGCTCGCCCTGCTTGATGCCTGCAATTTGGACAATGCGCTCACCCAGCATATCAAGGTCAAAGGGTTTGAGGAAGTGATAAGCTACACCCGCACGTATAAGCTCTCCCTCAAGTAGTGGGTTGTCAAATGTCGACTGGCTCATGAACACAGGCATTGGCGAAAAGGACGATCTGCGCAGCTCGCCGATAACTCCAATGGCATCCATGTGGGGCATGAACACATCCATTATTACCACAGCCGGACAGTGCTCACGTATGGTGGCCAACACCTTTTGGCCATCTTTGGGAACCGTAATAAGGTCGATGCCGTACTTTTTGAGCACACTTTCTTGTTTCTCACGAAGTTCACTGGATTCCTCGGTAATCAGTACTGATGTTTTCTGATTCATGGCTAACTCCTCCTATTTTTACAAATTCGCCTCTTTAGCTTTACCAAACACAACAAAATTTCCAACTAAATGAGGTGATTTGATTCCATGGCCAAAATATACCAAAATATAGGAGATTTTTCAAGTGCAAATATGACATAATTTTCCATAAACTTGTAGCGTTATTTTCTACATGCTTTATCGCATTTTTCGACATTTAGACCCCTTATCACCACCTATTAGCGGTTGTTGCGGCAAAAACTTCTATTTGTCGTTAAATTTTCACATACAATATATCACAGCTTTTTCACCAATGCTACTTTTTGTACACAATATATTGATTCCTTTCGGTAAAAATAATTCTTTAAGTGTCTACACTTTGTGATTATCGGAAATTTTCACAAAAAATTACACTCTTTTTTTACACGATAATTAAACAAACAAACTAAACTTTGTCCTATTTCATTTTTCCAACCACCAATATGGTGGCGTAATTAAAGCATTTATGCCACTTCAGCGCCTCATCCTTACAAACCTTAATGTTTAAATTCCCCTGTACTTTTAGCTAAACTTAAAATCTGATGACTTCACAATGTTTTATCGGTCTTCACATCCTGTGAGTCTAAAAAACTATGCCAACTGCATTTTGGCAAGTATCATTTTCAGTTTAGTTTTGCTCTTTGGTCGGCTATCAACCAAGCTTTGACAAGATATGGTGTTTTTACTATATAAGGTTTTCAAACAGTTCATATTTTTATTAAAAGTATTTCATATGCATGGGTTATACTAAGGCCATGGAAATCGAACTTAGGATGCCACTCCCCGATAGGCGCAACAGTGCCCACAATCTGCCGCAACCGCGGTATCGGAATAGGAGCCAAGACGCTTTCTCACATAGACACTGCCGTTTGCAATGCTACATTAACAGCACCGGAAATTGTCGGGCGGCAGACCAAAATTTCTCCCCACACTCTGAATTTTAGGGTGTGGGGTTTTTAGATCTTGACTGCATATTTACTGCAATTTGCTCACGACTGCTGGCCACATTTGGGCACTACTTTTTTTGTTTAGATCGGTGTGGGCGCAGCCGGGATGGCGCCCGCAGGTGGTTTTGGACTGCGGGCTTATTCCCGACGAGCACCGCGCCGAGATAGGCGAAAAATAGCGTTCATAATGGGGCATTCCTCCTCCCTTTTCTTTTGACCTATACCCCACTTAACAGCAGTATTTTGCGGTGAAATAAAAAAAGTTGTTGACAACACTGTGGTAGTGCGTTATACTAGTATCAGTTTAATACACTAAACCAGTGAGCAAGAGGAGTAATCTACAAAATATCTGTTCAGAGAGTGGCTGCTTGGTGAAAAGCCATCAGATGTTGGTAGACGAATGGACTTGTGAGGGTGGAAAGAAAACCGCAAGGTGAGTAATGTCCAACGGGGGTGCTACCCGTTATCAGCGGCACATGTATTATTGTACATGAAATGAGTGGGCGAATTTATTCGTCAATTTAGGTGGTACCGCAGGGTGTTATGTCTCTGTCCTATATATTAGGACGGGGGCTTTTTTGTATTGTTTGTTATTAATTATGTACTTATAAATTATTTTTAGGGAGGAACTATCATGAACACAGTAAAAACCTACAAGGATTTTGACAACTATCTAAAGGAGTTTCCAAACGAGCAGGGGCGCTTTGGCGACTATGGCGGTCAATACCTGCCCGACTGCCTGATTCCGGCCTTTAAGGAGATCACCGAGGCCTATCACAACATCTGCAACCGCAGTGATTTTATCAGCGAGCTTCGCAGAATACGCAAGGAATTTCAGGGACGCCCCACACCTATCTACCATTGCCAAACCCTTTCGTCCAAAATTGGTGGGGCACAAATATACCTAAAGCGTGAGGATTTAAACCATACAGGGGCACACAAAATCAACCACTGCATGGGCGAGGGCCTGCTTGCAAAGTTTATGGGTAAGAAAAAGATTATTGCCGAAACCGGCGCAGGTCAGCACGGCGTGGCACTGGCTACGGCCGCCGCCTACTTTGGACTTGAGTGTGACATCTACATGGGTGAGGTTGACATTGCAAAACAGCATCCCAATGTTGTTAGAATGAAGCTACTTGGAGCAAGGGTAATCCCTGTTTCCCACGGTCTTAAAACCCTAAAGGAGGCTGTTGACGCTGCCTTTGAGGCCTACCTCAAGGAGTACGAAACCGCAATATACTGCATAGGCTCGGTGGTGGGACCACATCCTTTCCCCATGATGGTGCGTGACTTCCAAAGCGTTATAGGCCATGAGGCCAAGGCTCAGTTTAAGGAATTGTCAGGATTTTTGCCCGATGCCATCTGCGCCTGTGTTGGCGGTGGCTCCAATGCCATGGGGCTCTTCTCGGCCTTCCTCGACTCCCCTGTTGAGATTTATGGTGTAGAGCCTTTGGGGCGTGGCCACGAAATAGGCGATCACGCCGCCTCGATAACCCATGGCAAGAAGGGTATTCTCCACGGCTTTGAGAGCTACCTGCTACAAAATGAAACCGCAGGACAGCCCGATCCCGTTTACTCCATCGCAAGCGGCCTTGATTACCCATCGGTAGGCCCGGAGCATGCATATCTTCACGATGTTGGCCGCGTAAATTACGCCTATGTAACCGATGAGGAGGCAATGGAGGCCTTCTTCCTACTTTGCCGCACCGAGGGCATCATTCCGGCCATCGAAAGCTCTCATGCACTTGCCTATGCCATTCGTCATGCAAAGGAGCGCCGTCAGGGCACCATCCTTGTAAACCTGTCGGGCCGCGGCGACAAAGACATCGATTATGTTGTGGAGAAATATGGCGATGGTCAAGATTTTCTGCAAAAACGAGGATTGCTGTAAGCCCTTTGCCATCCTTCTCTTATCAGCATATGTAAACAGATACCGCAAAGAAAGAAGCTGTCACCTAAGTGACAGCTTCTTTCTTTTATGCTATGCCCGCACTTCTTAGTAAGCACCCTTAGAGTAGGTTACTTCATAGCTATGGGTGTAAATCTCAAAAACAATTCCAAATGGATCTTCAACATAGCACATTTTATAGGGTTTTTCATTGGGGTAATACTCTTTAATTGGCATACGTTGCTTGCCGCCATGGGCTATAATTTTTTTAATCATGCCCTCAATGTCGGGATCCTGCACAGAAAAATGAAAAAGTCCCGTATTCTTAAATTCGAATGGTTGTTTTTGCCCATCGTTATCAGCAAACTCAAATAGCTCTATTCCAATAGCGTTAGATGTTACCATGTGGGCAATCTTAAAATCTCCATGACCCTTGCCAAACACTTCCTCACACATAATTCCTATGGCCGAACTGTTTTCTTCTTTAATGAGCGATGGCGGCATCACAACGTACCAACCCATTACCTCACTATAAAATTTCACCGCCTGCTCTAAGTTAGGCACAGACAAGCCTATGTGTGAAAATGCTCTTGGATAACTCATTTTCGTTACCTCCTTATTGTTATAATTAAATTATATCTCAATTACAACAAATAAAACAATAACGTACTTTTTTGTACCTACATATCCTCAAGAGTTATTTTATTTTCGCCGGCATATTCTTTTGAAAAATTACAAAATCCCTCCACAAGTGGTATGAGCCCCTTATATTGCCTTGACAATGAATACTCCACATTTAGTGGCTTTTCGCATACAACTGTTCTTATGAGTATATTGCTTTGCTCGAGTTCTTTGAGCTGTGTTACAAGCATTTTATGCGTTATATCCGGAATGCCTTTTTGCAGTAGTGAAAATCTATTATCACCGTTTAAGATATGCCATAATATTCTCATTTTCCATTTTCCGCCCAATAAATCCATTGATAATAACAGTGCGCAGGTGTATTGTTTTTTAATTTTCATAATAGTCACCCTTATTAAATAAAATGAGCTGTAATTTTTATCATTCCCAAACTGCGCAGTAATTCCCATGCACTCATTCGGCAACCCCTCAGGATCAATAGGAACCAATTTGCGCTGCCCACATGGCATTATACTTTTTGGCAAGGATTCAGAGTTCATGTCGGGTCAGGCGCTCAGCTCCAATGACGGTTTGTAATGTAAAAATGAAAGACAAACGCAGCGATAGCATGGCGTATGCTACGCATTTTTGTGTGTTTGGGATCAAACACCTGTTATGGTTATATCCGTTGTTGGCACGGTTTGCTCAAGCTCGGCGCTGCCGCCGTTAACCATTATTGCAACCTCATTCAGCGCAGTTAAATCCATCGCAGATGCTACATCGGCCAGAGGCACGCTAAATACTATAAGGTTTTGAGATACATCCGGTGTGCTAAATAGCATATCGGCACCATTGCCGTAGCTGCTTTTCATTTCACCATCTATGTGCTGGACATCAAAATAAAATATTGACTGCCCGCTGTGTAGTTCGGTATAAAACCGTCCACCGCTTTGCCCACTCTGCTCTACCGCACTCCAAAACTGCTCGACCGCAAGGCCTGCGTAGGATATATTAAATGTATCTTCCTGCACATCTATGGATATCTCTGTGGTGGTGGCGGTGGGTACATAGATAGGTTCTTCTCCCATCGCATCCTCCTGCTGGTCGCTGTCTTGCACCTGCTGTGACTGCCCTGTGGCATGGTTTGGGTCTGTCTCTTGTGTGGGTAGATCGCTTTGTTTCCTGCTACACGCCATCAAAGCAAGTACAAATACGGCCACCAAAATTATGCTTAAAATCTCTCTCACGCTGTGCCTCCAATGTCCTGAATTTCACTATTATTATACATCAACAAAAACATTAATACAACAAATCGGTTAAAACGCAATCTGTACAAACAATCATGACACTTATATGAACTACCCCTTAAGGCGGTAAGCATGGTAACTAATACCCCTGCCTTTTTCCTGTTTTATTAACAAATTGTGTAAAATTCATTTATGCATATCTAAATTTGTCGATATTTTGATTTATTTGCGAATAGAAAAATTTCCCATATGTGTTATACTTACATTGTAAAGCATTATTAAGTATAAAAAGGGGTTAACAGTATACAAATTGTATACTGCAAAGAAATTATAACTAAAATTTCTTCTGCACCTTAAGCAACACTTAATCATACCGTTTTGCGGTGGGGGGCTATTATGGTTTGGAAATTACACTCAAGCCGTCGCGCACGGGTTATGAGCTATATTCTTGCTACTCTTCTATTTTTTGCGTTTTTGCTATTCTTGTTGGATTACGCTGATATGGAGCTTCGCCGTTCTGCCCTTAGAACGGTTGAAACCCATGTGTTTGAGCAGCAGCAGCTTGTAAATCGAGAATTTGATAAGCGACAAAACTATGTTAGCAGTCTATCCAATGCAATTTCGGCTTTTTATCAAAACACAGGCCATGTAGCAGGATACATGCATGAGCAAAATAGTTTTTTTGGCTTTGATGAAATATATTATAGTGACACAAGCGGAATTGGTATTTCCAAAAATGGCGTAACAAGTGATATTTCAAGTAAAATAGATAATACCTGTAGCTACACCTACTATAACAAAAATGAAACAACCATATCATATCCCTACACAAGCAGTTCGACCGGAAACACAGTAGTAGCCATACTTTCCCCTGTGTTTGATGGCTTTACTCATGTTGGGTTTGTAATGGCCGAGTACTCGCTTGAAGATTTTACACAGGAAATAACAAGCAGCTTTGGTGATGACGGCTACATAGTATTGACCGATGCAAGTGGGTATGATTTATTCAGCACCGCCCCCGATTTTATCAAGCTCACAGAGATAAATAATGATAATATCACAGATAACACCACCATTGAAAACATACTAAATAATCTGCGCCATGCAAAGGGTGGCAGTGTGTTTTTTGTTCTTGATTCGGTGGAGCGAATTGCGGCCTATGAGCCACTGAACATAAACGATTGGTCCATTGTAGTGGTTATGAGCGAAAGGGCCATTTCGCAGGATTTAAGGATACTCTCAACCGTACTTATCATTTCACTAATGAGCGCATTTGCAGCTCTGCTGATTTTCCTTATACATCTATGGCGCACAAATGAGCGCATAAGGCTTGTGGCCTACTACGATGATTTAACCGGCCTGCCAAACCTTGCCAAATATAAGCAGTATGTCAAAAAAATGTTAACCGATAACCCCAAAAAGAGCTTTGTGAGCATAAAAATGGACGTTGATAATTTCAAGGCCATTAATGAGGTGTTTAATTTTGATGTGGGCGATGAGGTTCTCAAGGCATTTGCCAAAACAGCCTCTACCGTAACCGAGCCCACCTTCATACTTGCCCGAACCGGGTCGGATGAATTTATGATGTTCTCAGGCAATGGATTTTTGGAACAGATGGAGCAACTAATCCCCCACTATGAAGCCTTTTTTAAGCATAGTGTACCGGCACTTAAACACCACCACATAACATTTAATTACGGAAGATATTTTATAGAACCCGGCGAAACCGATGTAAACGCCATAGTTACCAAAACAAGTCTTGCGCACAGCATTGCCAAAACCAAGAAAACCCACCTTCTCTGGGATTATGACGATGCCTATAAACAACAGGTGCTGCGCCTGGCCGAGATAACCAACAAAATGGAATCAGCCCTACAAAACAACGAGTTTCGCCCATTCCTCCAGCCAAAATTCAGCCTACATGACAATGAAATTGTAGGGGCTGAGGCCCTGGTGCGCTGGATTGAACCCGATGGCAATATGGTATACCCATCGGTGTTTATACCACTTTTTGAGACAAACGGTTTTATTGTGGAGCTGGATAAGCACATCCTAAGGTCGGTTTGTAAAATCATTCGTTCCTGGATTGATAGTGGTAGCAGATGCGTACCCATCTCGGTTAATTTTTCAAGAATACATCTAAACAACCCAAAGTTTGTCGACTACATCATCGAAATTGTTGACGAGTACAATGTGCCACATGAATACATTGAGGTGGAACTTACCGAAACCTCGATTCTTGAAAATGAGGCAGCGCTTGAGAAGTTCCTTGAGGATCTGCGCAGTGCAAGTTTTACGGTATCAATCGATGACTTTGGCACAGGCTACTCCTCCCTTGGACTGCTTAAAAATATCAAGGTTGACACCCTAAAGCTCGACAGAAGCTTCTTTATTAATAATAAGGAAACCGGGCACGGCGATCTTGTAATTGATGGAATTATCAAACTTGCTCACAGCATAGACATGAGCATTGTGGCCGAGGGTGTTGAAGAGGTTGAGCAGGTAGAGTTCCTAAAACGACTCAACTGCGAATCTGCACAGGGTTACTTCTTTGCAAAACCCATGCCAATTGATAAGTTCCAAAGCGAGTATATTGAATAATTTCTTGCGGTTTCCGCATTTGGTTCGGTGCAACAACCCCTCCAGTTGCGCCGACAAAACAAGCCCTCGCCAATTAGGCGAGGGCTTGTTTTTGCTATAATTGTTGTAAGTGCTTATATTTTTCATGCCCTACTGTGGGCATCTCCTTTGGGGTTTTCGGGGCCAAACACCCAAAATCTATTTATCAAAAAACTAATACCCATAGATATTACCACCGAAAACCCCTTTGCAATAAGCGCATGCACATAAAGGCTAAACAGCGCCAAAAGCCCGGTAGACACACCCAGCATGATTAAATTCAAGGCCAAAAACTTTATAAGTGTTGGGCTAAAAAAGCTACCGCCCGTCTTAAATGTCCAGCTGCGATTAAAAATATAGCTATTTATAACTCCGCATGTGTAGCTAATAACCTGCGAAAGGTAAATATTAACCCCCAAAATTTGGGTAAGCAGAGTAAAAACACCATAATCTATCAGGGTATTAGCCACCCCTACTATGGCAAATTTACCTATCTTAAAAAGCTCTCCCAAACTTTTGTTCACAAAGATATCCTCCTTGGGCGGTTAATGGTTCCGGGAATATACGGACATGGCACAGCAGACCGCCACTGTGCACATAACCTAGTCTTTCTCGCAGACTAAAAATAATACCACTAAAGCTCGTTGCGCCCCTCAAGTGCACGAAAAAGTGTAACCTCATCGGCGTATTCAAGGTTGCCACCCACAGGAATACCATAGGCCAGACGGCTAACCTTTATGCCCATAGGTTTTATCAGCCGTGCAAGGTACATTGCGGTGGCCTCCCCCTCAACGGTGGGGCTTGTAGCCATTATCACCTCGCGCACCTCGCCGCCACCCATACGGGAAATAAGCTCTCTCACGGTCAGTTGCTCGGGGCCTATTCCCTCCATTGGGGACATAAGTCCATGCAGTACATGGTAACACCCCTTGTACTCACGGGTGCGCTCAAATGCCATTACATCACGGGGGCTTTCAACCACGCAAATCACCCCACCGTCACGCTCCTTATCGGTGCAAACATGGCAAAGCTCGCCATCGGTGAGGTCTTGACAGCGGCCGCATTTTTTTATCTTTTCATGCGCCTGCACCACAGCATCTGCAAAGGCCTTGGCCTGATCTTTTGACATGCCAAGTACATAAAATGCCAGTCGTTGGGCGCCTTTGCGTCCCACACCGGGCAGTCGCTCAAATTGTTCTATGAGTCTTGTCAGTGGCAGTACATTGTGGGCCATCGGTGTTCCTCTTTCCACAGCTTTGGTAGGCTACCCGACCTTAAAGTCCGGGTATGCCCATTCCGCTACCAAGTCCGCCTGTGATTTTCTCCATCTCCTGCGAGTTTGTCTGGTCAACGGTGCGTATGGCCTCGTTTACAGCCGCCATCATAAGATCGGTCAGCATCTCGATGTCATCGGCATCCACAATCTCAGGCTTTAGGGTGATGTTTGTAATCTCCTTTTTGCCACTGATGGTGACACTTACAACTCCGCCACCTGCTGTGGTGGTGTAGCTCTGCTCGTCCAGCTCGGCCTGCTTTTCGGCCATGGCGTCCTGCATCTTTTGTGCCTGACGAATCATCTGCTGCATATTGCCGCCGCCTGCATTGGAATATCC
Source organism: uncultured Oscillospiraceae bacterium (assembly GCA_964369885.1). GTDB lineage: Bacteria > Bacillota > Clostridia > Oscillospirales > Ruminococcaceae > Heteroruminococcus. The sequence goes on along the minus strand of CAYJGQ010000008.1, from coordinate 25,813 downwards.
CTTTGGTAGTCTTGCTCTCATAATTGTGTTCCTCCCTGTCGGTGAATAATTGCTGTATTAAAGTGAGGTTATCACTTTGTTTCTATGGGTATACCGGCCTGCCTTGCCTGATTTAACATTGCATCAAGGGGGCTTTGTGTCGGCTGTGTGTCGGCCTGTGTGGTGGGCTGCTCGGCATGGTATGGCCCTATGGCCATGGCCTGTCCGCTCACCTGTTCTATGGCCTGCTTTAGATCATTTTTAGCCTGCTCGTTGGTTCTTACAAGCTCCAAAAACATCTTATTTTTGCAGTCAATAAGAATTCTACCACCCTGCACATAGGCCGAGCTTCCCCCCAAAAAACCACAAAGTGCGGGGTTTAGGCCGGATAAAAGCTCCATCACCTGTGCCCACCGCTCAAATAGTACGGGTGGTGTGGTGGGGGCTGTTTGTGTTGCAGAAATTGCAGGGGTCTTTGGTGTGGGAATTTCCACAGGCTCTGCCGTTGCCGTGGTGGGCTGTGGCGGTTGTGGTGTCGTTGTGTCGGCCTGAGCTTTGGGTGCCACCCTTGCCTGTGGTGTGCTCACAATCGGCTGTGATATTTCGGGGTGGCAAAGCTGTACCGCTGCCATCTCAAGCTCGGTTTTGCGGTGTGGGGTGCGTGTCATGGCCACAAGTGTGCGCTGAAGTATATTCATGGCGGCCAAAATGTCCTCCATGCGGCACTCCTGCGCCTGCTCTTTATATCTTGTTAACACCTCGGGCAGACATATTATAAGCTCATCAGGATTTTTAGACGACTTTGCCACCATTAAATTGCGGTAATGTGACAGTAGCTGTTCGCATAGGCGGTCGTACTCCACATGCTGTCCGCCAACCCCCGACATCTGCTCCCAAAAGCGTCCTAAATCACGCTTATTTGCGGCGTCACACAGCGCAAAAAGGTAGTCCTGCTGCACAAGGCCGGTGGCAGTGCTGACCGTCTGCACCGAAATATCACGGTTGTAGGAGGCGCATAAATCCAGTATGGATAGGGCATCTCTCATGCCGCCATCTGCCATACGGGCTATAAGCAGGCCTGCCTCGGTCGACAGCTCAAATCCCTCGGCCCCTGCCACCTCGCACAGACGCTTTGTTATAACCTCGCTGTCAATGCGCCTAAAATCAAAGCGCTGACAACGCGAAAGTATGGTGGCAGGCACCTTGTGGGCCTCGGTGGTGGCCAGCACAAATATTACGTGTGAGGGGGGTTCCTCCAAAATTTTTAGCAGCGCATTAAAGGCCGAGGGGGACAGCATGTGCACCTCGTCGATTATATACACCCTGTACTTTGTAATGTTGGGTAGGAAGGTGGCCTCCTCGCGCAGTTGGCGGATGTTGTCAACGCCGTTGTTTGAGGCGGCATCAATCTCAACTATATCCACCATCGAGCCATTGTCCACCCCTGTGCAAATGTCGCACATTGTGCATGGGTTGCCCTGTGTGGGGTTTTGGCAGTTTACCGCCTTGGCCAAAATTCTTGCGCAGGTGGTCTTGCCGGTACCGCGCGAACCTATAAGTAGATATGCGTGGGCAGGACGCCCGGACGCTATCTCATTTTTTAGGGTGGTGGTGATGTGCTCCTGCCCCACAACCTCATCAAAGGTGGCAGGTCGCCAGGTGCGATACAGTGCCTTATGCATACGTATCCCCCATTCCACAGAGTATAAAAAGTGATGTTTATACAAAAAAGAGCGGGGATATGAGCAATTCCCCGCCCCCAACAGCGGTGAGATAGTGGTCCTTCACCGCAAGGCTCGACGCTTCTGTCACGCGGGTGAACAGACTGATCCGTGGCACAGCAATCAACTGCTTAATGCTGCTCGGTTCCCCGCCTGACATGGTTCACAGCGACCACTCGCACAGGGCCTGCACATCCGCATGACAGACCCGTCGAGTCCGTCTTCTTGGTAGTATACCTTATTTTTGTAGAAAACTCAACAAAAATATAAAAAAATTTACTTTACACTCCAAAGCGCCCTTACTGCGGGGGCTGACAAGGTCAAAAAATTCCACCTTAGCCACAGCATCACCTACATAGGAAGGTTGTTATATACGCTTTGGGCTGTACATATTTTTAGGTGGTGGGGGTCAACTTCCTCCAACCCCCACCACAAGACCCATGCTCTGCCCAAGCTCCACATAGGGGGCAAGGTCTGATTTTTGCAGCATGCTTCCATGCCAGTTGTACTCAAGACCAAGTTTTGCATACTTGCCCTTACCAAGGGTGTGGTAGGGCAGTAAATCCACCTTTTTTAGGCCGTGATCCCTACAATAGGCAAAAAACTTTTCCATCTCCTGCACCGAATGGTTCCAACGTGGCAGTACGGGAATGCGGGCGGTTACAGGCCTGCCGGAGGCCACGAATGCATCTAAATTTGCCAGGATAACCTCGCTCTCGCCTGCTATTTCTCCCAGCTTTTGTGGGTCATAATGTTTTATATCAAACAGCACAATATCGATGTAAGGCATGAGCACATCAAGATATTTTGTGCTAAACTGACCACAGGTTTCCACCGCCACCGATATCCCCTGCTCTTTGCATAGCTGTAACAGTGGCAGGAGTTTTTCCCCCTGTTCCAGCGCCTCACCACCCGACAGGGTTACCCCGCCGCCGCTGTCGGCGTAGTAGTGGGCATCGCGCATTACCACCGCCATTATCTCCTGCGGGGTCATGTGGTGGCCGCTTTGGGTTATGGCCCCAGCAGGACAGACATCGACATAGGTTTTGCAGTTCATGTCGGCACTGCGCTCAAACATTGGGCGGGAGTTTACCATAACCACCTCACCATCACGGCTAAGCCCGGCACAGCGCCCACATCCGCCACACATGCGCTCATCCCACATCACCTCGGGGTAGGGTGCCTGTGACTCGGGATTGGAGCACCACGGACAGCGCATTGAGCATCCCTTAAAAAATATAGTGGTTCGTATACCGGGGCCATCGTGCAGGGCAAAGCGCTCAATTTCCATCACGCACAGTTTCATCAAACGCCTCCCAAAACCTATAATAATCAGTCATACATCACACGGCTCATAAGCTCATCCTGAACATCGGGCTCAAGGTTTACAAATACGGCGCTAAATCCGCTAACCCTCACAATAAGATCCCTGTAATTATCGGGGTTGGCACGGGCTTTTTCCAGTATGCCCTTATCAATTACCGTCACCATTATATGGCATCCACCGCGTCCAAAATAGCTTTTGAACATCATTTTTATCTTATCGGCATTCTCACGGAAGAAGTTGGTAGAAAACTTGATATTTTGCACGCTTCCACCGTGCAGCCCTGCGTCAAACCGTGCCAGAGAGTTTAGCACCGCCGTGGGTCCACTGCGGCTGGCACCCCCCTGAGGATTGTTGGCAGGGTTCATGAATGTACCGCCAAAACGTCCATCGGGGCTGGCCGCTGTGCGTCGTCCCCACTCGGTGTTAAGTTGGTTGTTGCTTATAACTATAAGGTAGTACTGCATACCGGCCTTTATGCCACGATCACGTATACCGGTGGCCACAAACTCGTAAAAGTCGTTGGCCATGTCGTCTATTTCGCTCACATCGTTTCCGTACTTATCGTACTCCCACAAGTCTTTGCGCAGGTCTTCATACCCCTCAAAGTTTGCATTGGTGGCGCTCACTATCTCGCGCAGGGTGTACTTCTTTGTATCATAAACAAAATGTTTTATGGCCGACAGCGAATCCGAGGTATTTATGTTGCCATAGGTTTCATTTGTGCCGCCCACATAGCGTATGCCGCCGTCAAGCAGTGCCCTGCCACGTCCTATGCAGTCATCCATCAAAAGGCTTGTAAACATAAAGGAAACATCCCTGTTCATGTAGCCGTAGGATTCATACTGGGCGTGAATGGACAGATCAAAGTAATGATCAAGAAGTTTTTTATACTGATTGTATAAATCGTCGAATGTTTTTAGTTCTTCGACCGGCAAGAGCTCCACAGGACCATTTTTTCTTTTACCGTCCACGGGGTCTATGCCCTCATTTAGGGCTACACTAAGCAGCTTTAGCAGGTTTATGCAGGTGTTTGGAGTACCACAGCTCTGCCCCGCAATAACAAACTCGCCACACCCAAATGGCACATACTGTTCAGCGGTTTTTTCATCCACACGCATGGCCTTCATCACGGCCGGTATGTTTACATCATCGTTGTAAAGTGTGGGGTAGGTGGCCCCTCGGCCAAGGCAGTCCATGGCATCATCAAATAAATCCTCATCCATATCCTTTGTTATACGCAGTGTAAACTGTGGCTCTACATATCGCATCTCCTTGGCCACACGCATGGCAAGGCGGGCAAATTGATCGGCCGCCTCGGGGTTTCTGCGCCCACGTCCACCAACAATTATACGGCCGTTTACGGTGGTTCTGCGGTTCTCAATCATTGTCCACAGGCTTTTTAGGTAATCCACAGCACGCTCCTCGCTCAGCTCTCCGCTTTGCAGGTCACGCTGTAAATACACCCCAAGGTAGTCATCCAGTCGCCCGTAGTTTATCACCCCTGCAAGCATGGCGTAAAGCCAAAAAAGCTGAAGTGCATCGTGGAAATTCCGGGGTGGCCCACCCTGCACATTTTTAAGCCCCTGGGCCATGCGCAGTAGCTCCTCACGGCGCTGGGGTGTGGCGGTCTGCGCCTGCTTTAGCGCAATTTCACGCTGACTTTCGGCGCAGGTTACAAATAAATCCAGCGTTTTTAGTCCCCAAATATAAAATTCATTTTTGGGGTCATCCTTTAGTTTTTGGCCTATCATTTTGCGCAGGCCCTCAATGCCGTTGTCCAGCAGTAGCGGATAATTTAGCATCATGCCGCTAAGGCGTGCCGTGGCAATCAGCGGAGCTTCGCAGTCAATAAACTGCCCCACCATATCCTCAATCAGCATTTCATTGCGGTATTTTGTGCGTATGTCGTGCTCGGTCCAGTAGTCGTAAAGGGCATCAATTTGAGCTATTTTAGCGCTGTCCTCAAACTTTTTTTGGAAGGCGCGAAGCTTTCCAAACACGCAGTAATGCCCCACCCCGCCAAGCGAGGTAACACACCCAAAGCCAATGGGCAAAAAGTCTATGCGCCCCGCCACCAAATCCTGCTCCTCAATACTGCGAAAAAGGGCGGGATAAAGCACCGATAAGCACTCAATTTCACGTTGTTCACGGCTGCTGTTTAGGTTGGCGCGGTGGGTGTCGGTGTAGCGCTGCATTATATTTAACTGCTCGATGTCGCTTTTTTCGCAGGGCAATTTACGGCTTACCTCAACATTTTGCGCGGCGTCCAGATTGAATTTTGCCATCTCTTGACCATCCTTTCAGCTCTACTGGTATACCTATTAACGGCCTAAAATAGGCCTATTTTCTCTGTGTTTGGCGGTTTTACCACGGACTTTGTACCCGCTACTCAAAACCGGGCAGGCAAAACAATCGCTTGTCAGCCCGCCCGAGTTGTCGGTTTAGTGCTTGCTTTTTTCGCTGTCACGCCAGTTGTCACACAGCCCACCCATAAGGTCGGCAAAGCGCTTGGCGGTAAGGTGTGGACGGGTTATTGCACTGCCCACAACCACAGCATGTGCGCCAAGGTATAGGCACTTAATGGCATCCTCGGGGGAATAGATATGCCCCTCCATCATCATGTAGGTTTCATCTCCAAATTCACGGCACATGCGGGCAAATTCACGCAGGTCGGGCTCCTCGATGTGGGAGGTCTTGGCGGTGTAGCCGTAGAGGGTGGGGGCTACAATGTCGGCGCCGTTTTGCACCGCACGGGCGGCCTCCTCAAAGTCGGATACATCGGCAAAGGTCATGGCCTCGGGAATGGCCTTTTGCACCTGTGGTAGCAAATCCCATGCTATTGTTCCCTCGTGGGTTGTCTGGGCGGTGCAGTCCATGGCAATTATCTCGGCACCGGCCTCCCAAACTTCACGAGCAGCCTCAATTGTGGGGGTGATAAATACGTCGGTGTCGTCATGCCAAATTTTATACAGACCAATAACCGGCAAATCTACCACCGCCTTTATGGCGCGTATTTGTTCGGGCGTATTGGCACGAATGGCCACAGCTCCGGCCCATTTTGCGGCCTCGGCCATCTTAACCACCATATCCTCGGTGTAAATAGGGTCATCCTTTTGCACCTGACAGGAAACTATAAGGCCGTTCTTAAAGCTGTCGAGCATTGCTCTTTTTTTAGGATCTGTTGTTTTCAATGTTATGCTCCTTTGTAGATGATTTTGGTATGGCCACAGTTTTGGCTGTCCCTTAGTTTTTGTTTAGGTGGTGGTGGGGCGCAGACGGGTACTTGCCCGTGGTTTGGGCGGGCTTTGTACCCGGCGAGCACCCGCCGCCGCATAAGCGGAAAATAAGGGGCAGAGTACTACATTGCAAATCTTTCCTCACGCCCTGCCCCTACCTTGTGTTATGCGTACTGCTTGCCCAAAAATGCCGCACCAATTATGCCGGCATCGTTGCCCAGTGTAGCCTTTAATATAGGGGTTTTGGGCATAAGTTCGCCTGCGTAGGCGTAACTGAAAACCTTTTCACGCAGGGGAATAAGCAGGTTGTCCCCCTCGTTGCTCACGCCGCCGCCCAGCAGTATTACCTCGGGTCGCAGGCAGGTTACAAAGCTTGAAAGCCCCACAGCAAGATAGTGAATATAGTTGTCCACCACCTGCTGTGCCGCCTTGTCGCCCTGTTTTGCAGCATCAAAGGCTGTGCGCCCGCTAACCTTATTCATATCCCCCTCGCACAGGTCATACATCAGTGAATCGGGGTGGGATACAATGGCGCAAATCGTATCACGGATAAGCGCCGTCACCGAGCCATATGCCTCAAGACATCCCTTGCGCCCACAGGTGCAGGCAATGCCATCCATCACAAGGGTGGTGTGCCCCGGCTCACAGCCATGGCCATTGCCGCCGGTAAATATCTTGTTGTCCATAATAATGCCGCCACCAACCCCTGTTCCCAGGGTTAGCATCAGAACATGGGAGTAATCCCTTGCCGCACCGGCTATTGACTCACCGTAGGCGGCGCAGTCGGCATCGTTTGCCACATATATAGGCAGGTCAATATGTTTCTTAAACTCGCCTATTATGTCAAGATCTCTCCACCCCAGGTTGTTGGCAAATACAACATTTCTTGTGTCTGGATCAATGGTACTGGGCACCCCTATACCCACATGGGTTATGTCGCCCAGTGTGAGTTTTGCCTCCTCAACAGCCTTTTTGCAGGCATCGGCCATGTCGGCCACCACCTCGGCAAAGCTGCGCCGTCCAAGGGTGGGGGTTTTGTACTTGCTGATAAAATTGTATGAGTCATCTATCACGGCAACGGCTATATTTGTGCCGCCCAAGTCGATGCCCAAATAATACTCTTTCATGCAGTAACCATCCTTTCGGAATTCGCCATACTTTCACATTGGTAAAATCTCACACTCCAACTTTTTTCAGTACCCCATCCACAAAGCCCTTGGCTCTTGGGATGTCACCCTCATCAAGATGCTCTATAATCACCGGCATATTTGGGTGATGCTCTGCCAGCAGCTTAAGGTAAAGTGGGTAATTAAGTCGGCCAAGTCCTGCCGCAGGTAGCTCCACCCCACCGCTTCCTCTAAAGGAGTGGGAGGCATCGGCATCTATATCGGCATGTTTTTCGGTGTGATCCTCGGTCAACATGCAGTCCTTTGCATGGGCTATCTTCATAAATGGCGCCAGTCTATCAAATATTTTTTCAAGTTCAGCGTCCATATTAGCAAAATTTCGCTCATTAAAATAGTTTGTAGGATCGCATATAAGCCCAATATTCTTGGAGTTTACATCGGCAAACAGACGCTCAATTTGCTCCACACTTCCAATTACATTGTTTACATAGTTCTCCACAAGAAATGTCACGCCTTTTTTCTCGGCGTGTGCCACAATGTCCTTAATTATGGCCAAGGTTTCAAGGTAAACCTCCTCACTTGCGTTGCGGTCGTCCCACACCCAGTCGCTTTCCTCGTTATAGGTACCTGTTTCGCTGGCAACATAGGGGCACCCAAGGTCGTGGGCAAAATCCACCATCTGCTTAAAGTAGGCTATGTTGGCCGCCCGCTTTTGTGGGTCGGGATGTATGAAGTTTGTGTATGCCGACACCGCTATTATTGGCAGGTTGGCATCTCTGAATTTGTTTCGTATCTCTACAGCCTTCTCACGGGTTAGCTCCCCTTTTGCGGCGTCGCAGTCCTTAAACGAAACATCAAGTTGTACGCAGTTAAAATCACTGTCCTTGATACGTTTTATAACCTCATCGGTGTTATAAGGATAATACCCTGTAAATATTCCTACACTTAACATCTTAAATCCCGCTCCTGTTCTATACAATTTGTAATAATAAATATAAAAATAACAATATCGGGTTATCCAAGTATCTCGCAAAGGCCGATGGTACGCTTTTCTTTTATGGATTTATAACAGCCCTCCACGCAGGCGATGGTATTTATGTTATCCTGCGCACTTATTTCGGGCTTTGTGCCCTGCTCCACGGCGCAAAGCAGGCTGGACATGGTGCCCCTAAACGCATCGGGGAACCACACAGTGTCCCACTTTGGTTCTATCCACTCATTGGGGTAGGCCTTGCAGGTAAACTTCATGGTGCTTGGGCAGTGCTCGGGGTATTTGGGCCATCCAATTGTGCCACTGGCCATACCCTCGGTGCCCTCTACACGCCATTTAATGTAGGTGTCCTTCTCACAGGGGTCGTTTGGCCAGGCCCAAACATCGTCAAGGCTGGTGGCCATCATGCCGTTTTTGTAGTGGTAGGTATATTGGGTTATGCCGTCCACATGCTCAAACTGTGTGCGTGGGTCGGTTCGGCAGACCGCTGTTATCTCCTCGGGGTCGCCAAAAAGGTAGCGGAATATATCGATGTGATGTATCCCCATACCAAACAGCTCAAGCTTGTCATACTCCCTCAAAAAGCCCTGCCAGTGTGGAATAGCCCTCATCTCTATGGTGGCCAGCACGCTCTCGCCCAGCAGGCCCTTATCCAGCACAAATTTCAGTGCACGCATAGACTGGTCATAGCGCATATTACTATTTACAGCTATGGGTATGCCGGCCTTCTCTCCAAGGCGCACAATTTCCCTTGTGTCCTCAAGGCTCATGCTTATGGGCTTTTGGCACAGTATGCCCTTGATGTGTGGCTGTTTTACCGCCTCACGCACCACGGCCAACTGCTCATGTGGGGGAATTGCAATATCCACAATCTCAATTTCGGGGTCACACAGCATCTCCTGCCAACTGTCGTAAATCTTGGGGATGTCATACATCTTGGCCACCTCCTCGCTCTCCTTGCGGGAAAGCGAGGTTATGGCAACGGCACTAAAACCCATATCACGGTAGGCGGCCAGCTGACAATCCTTCATTATAAACCCTGCACCAATGCAGGCAATGCGCCAGTCCTTACGGTTTGGCATGGGGGGAAGTGTGGCCTCTTCGACCTGTTTTACAAGGGTCTGCAAATCCTCCACTGTTAACAACTCCTCTTATTAAAAATAATGGCTCAAATAAAATTACTGGCGCACAGGCTTTGCCCTATTGTAGGCGGCCAAAAGTATGATTAGCACAATACCCATGATAAGATTGCGGGTACTGCTTTCTACCTGCAAAACCGACAGTCCGTTTGACAATACCGTTAGTAGTAGCGCACCGGCCACGGTACCGGCATACTTGCCCTTACCGCCTGAGAGCAGTGTACCACCCACCACCACGGCCACAATCGAGTCCATGGTCATACTGTCAAAGGTGCCACTCTTTATAAAGCCCGAGTTGCCGGCCCCTATAAATCCGGCCAGACCACCCAAAAATCCTGCTATGGTGTAGTTTAGCACCTTTACATTTGAGGTGTTTACACCGGTTAGGAAGGCGGCGCGGTTGTTGTTACCCGTTAGGTATATCTGCTGGCCGTAGCGTGTGCGGTGAAGCAGTACAAACACCAGTACAAACACACCACAGGCAAAGAAAACAAGTGTGGGAAGGAAGCCAAAAAGACGGTGTGTTACAAAGTCTTGGTACCAGCCGGGCACACTTGTGTGCTCGGGGGCACCGCCTGTTATAACATACTGCATACGTCCTACAATGTTGGAGATGTAAAGCGTAACCACCATTGGGGGCAGGCCTGCCTTAACGGCACCAAGGCCGTTGCACAGCCCAACAAATGCGCCCATTAGTAGGCAGACAATAAGTGCTACTATAAATAGGCTTACACTTTCGGTGCCCTGCATTATGGTAACCGATAGTATGGCCGCCATGGACATTGTAGCACCCACCGACATATCAATACCGTCGGATATGATGACAAGGGTTTGCCCCGCCGCCGCAATGGCCAACATGGCGGTAAAGGACATGATGCTACCAAATGAGTTTACATTTAGGGAGCGTGGATTAATGATTACAGTTATGACAAACAGCATCACCGAGATGAGCAGTGCCATGCCTATTTGATTATTACCTGCAAATTTACGCACCGAAGCTTTGACATTATTCACGGCTTGCACCTCCTGTTATCTGCTTTTTAAGCCCGCTTAGCAGGGTTTGACGTTGGGCTCTTACCGCAAAAATTGTGCCTATAAGTCCGGCAAGAATTATGAGGTCGGTGAATAGGTTGTGCCAATAGGTATTGTAGCTCTCACCTGTAGCTTTGGACAGCATGGCAAATATTTTGGGCACGGTGGTGGTTACAAGCACCTGGAAGCCAACGCCGTACAGTGCCGACAGCATGGTGCCCCAACCACCTGCAAGACTTATGCCGCCCAAAATACAGGCGCTTATGCTCTGAAGTCCGTAGGCCTCACCTGTGATGGGGTTGCCGGTGGTGTAGGCGGCGGTGTAGCAAAGACCTGCAACACCTGTAAATATACCCACAATGGCATAAACCTTAACCTTTGTGGCGGCACTGTTTATGCCGGTGGCGTAGGCATTGCGCTCGTTGCCGCCAAGTGCATAAACATGGCGCAGCAGGGGTGTGCGTTCCATGTACTTCCAGGACATATAGGCCGCAATAAGCACAAGCACACTAAAGGGTATTACCTCAAAAATCATGTTGTCATATATCTGATTTGCAATAGTGGGCACATCTCCGCCCGGTTTTGGGGATATCCACAGGTTTATGCCCTTTACAATGAATATCATGGCGTAACCTGCAAGCAGTGGCGGTATGCGCAGGTAGGAAACTATAACACCGTTAATGGTGGACACCACCACGGTGGCCGCCACGGCCAGAACCCAGGCCATAGGCACGGGTATGCCCAGCATTTCGGGCAGCTGCACCGCCAAAACATTTGCAAAGCTCATCTGTATGCCAATGGATATATCAATTATACCCATCAACATAAGCAGTGCCTGCCCCATAGTAACAAGGATAAGGGGCATGTAGCTCTTAAAAAGCGAGGCAAAGTTTAGGTAGGTTTTTTGGGTAAAAAATGTTTCGGGCTCCTGAATAAACGGGACAAGAAAATAGATAATTAAAAATCCAAAAAACAAAATCATGCCTGCAAACGAGGGAGATTTTTTAAGTTGTGTAAGACGCTCCTTCATTACTTTTCTCCCCCTTTTTCTTCTCCCGAGAGTCCAAACATTGCGGCCACCAAACGCTCCTCTGTGCGCTGGTCGCCCACAAGCTCGGCGCTTATGCGTCCCTCGTAGAAAACGTATATACGGTCTGATATTTCAAGCAGTTCTTCGTTATCGCTTGAAACATAAATAACACTCATGCCATTATCAAGGCATTCACGCAAAATTTTGTGTATCTCCTGACGGGAGTTTATGTCAACACCCTTTGTGGGGTCATCCAGCAGTAGCAGTGACGGAGAAAGTGCTATCCAGCGTCCCACCACCAATTTTTGCTGATTTCCGCCCGACAATGAATTTGCAGGGTGTGAGGTTCCGCCCGCCACAATGCCGTAGTCATTCATGGCTTTTTGGGCAAACTCCTCTATTGTTCTGGGGCTAAGCGGTGCAAACAATTTACCCTTGGTGGCGTTGCCTGCAAATATATTCTCGGCCACACTGCGCACAGGGAATATCGACTCCCGTGCTCTATCGCCCGATATAAAGCCCATGTCATCACGCATGGCCTCCGAGGGGGATTTGTAGTGGCGCTCCTTGCCAAGGTAATTTATGCTGCCGCCGGTATACTTTTGATCGGCCAGTATTGCACGGATAAACTCCGACTGTCCCTGCCCATCAAGACCACCCACGCCAACAACCTCACCCTTGTAGGTCACAAAATCAACCCCACGCAGTTTGGGTGGCATACTCAAATTTTCCACCCTAAGCACCATGTCATCCTCAAGGTGGGCAATCTCCTGGCGCTGGCCAATATGTGCGTTTTTATCGGGTCGTTTGCCGGTCATGTGGTAGACTATGTCATCAAGGTCCATCTCGCTTATATTACCCTGGGCCACCATGCGGCCCGAGCGCAATATGGTACAGCGATCACAAACTCTAAATATTTCGCCCATGCGGTGGGTAACCATTATTATGGCAAGCCCCTTGGCCTTAAGCTCACCCAACACCTCAAAGAGTATATCCACCTCGTCGGAGTGCAGTGATGCCGTGGCCTCGTCCAAAATAAGTATATCGGGCTCGGCCGCCATGGCCTTGGCAATTTCAATCATGCTCTGGGTAGAGGGCATCAAAAACTGCACAAGTGCGTCGGGGTCGACATCTATTTTCAGCTTTTCAAGATATTCCTCGGCCTTTTGGCGGGCCTTCTTTTTATCCACCATACCGGCACTGCCCACAGGCTCCATGCCCAGCACAAGGTTATCCACCACGCTCATGGTGGGTATAAGGCTAAGGTCCTGATATGCCACGGCCACACCAAGTGCTCTTGAGTCGGCCGCTGACTTTATGCTCACCGGTTTTCCCTCAAGGCTTACACTGCCCGCTGTGGGGCTTACAAGTCCGCTAAGCACCTTAACCATGGTGGATTTACCACTGCCGTTTGAGCCCAGCAGCGCCATTATCTCACCCTTTTGCACGCATAGTGAGGCATCTTTTAGCGCCTCAACAGCGTCAAAATATTTTGTGATATCACGCATCTCTAACAAGGGTTATTCCTCCCTTACTATATACTTTTATTTTCATGCCGCGCCTAAAATTGGCCGACAAGTTTATAACCGCAAAAGCGGTAATTTTCTGTTTTATGGCAGCTATTTGTCAATGTAGTTAGATGGTTTTCTTAAATTTCGCCGACGGGCACAGGCCCGTCGGCGAATGAGGCGCCGAGCCTACTTTTAGTTAAAGTAAGCTGCCTTGGCCTCGTCCATGCTCAGGTAGGACGATACAGAGGTCGAATCGGGCAGATCAGCAATGGACTCAAGCTGCTCGGCCATATTCTCGTAGGTCATGATCCACTGGGGAGAGTAGTAAATTGCATTGCCGTCGGTTAGAACTTCGGGGTTAAGCTCGCCACCCTGACGCAGGTTAAGTGCGATGTTCAGAGCAGTTGCGCCAACGCCGGGAGGATTCTCAACAACGATGAAGGGAAGAACCTTCTCGGTGCTGTTTACTTCGGCGATACGACGAATCCAGGCCACTTCCTCAGAGGAGGTGATACAACCGGGATACTCGATGTTGGCTTCCTGGATAGCATCAAGGATGCCGCCTGCGGCTTCCTGGTTGATGATGCCGTCAAACTCAAGACCCGAGGCGATGATCTCACTCATGATCTGCTTGGACTCAACGTCACTCCAGTTGTGAGACTGTGCTCTTACAATCTCAAGGCCGGCGCCGGTTAGGGCTGTCTGCCAAACTTCGTTACGGATCTCGGAAGCCGAGTTGCCGTCGATTCCGTTGAACTGAACAACCTTGGCACCGGCACCCAGGGTGTCGATAACAAAGTCGGCCTGGATCTGTGCCCAAGCTGCCTGGTCAACTACAACGTTTAGCACGTCGGGCGAGTCGTAGATGCTGTCGGCGTTTACGTATGTGATGCCGGCCTCGCTGGCCTTTGCAATCACAGCGTCAAGACCGGATGCAGCAATGGGGTTTACGATGATGATATCATAGCCCTCATTGATGGTCTGCTCGATCTGCTGGGTTTCCAGTGCAGGGTCATTGTTTGCAACAAAGCTGTTGTACTCGCTGATAAGACCTGCGTCTTTACCGGCTTGAGCAGCTTCGCTCATCTGATCCTCATACACTGCACGGTAGGCGTTACCCTCGATAACCGCATTATGAGAGGCTACCTTAAAGCCGCCCTCGGCGGCGGGTTCGTCACCCTCTGCTGCAGGCTCATCACCCTCGGCGGCGGGAGCATCACTTGCAGGGGCTTCGGGTTCGGTCGAGCCACAGGCGATAAACATCGCGCTTAGCATAGCTACAACCAACAACAGGCTTAGAATCTTTTTCATAGTTCTTTCCTCCTTAAAATTCTATAATCAGATGTTTATACATCGGATTACCGCTAAATTAATCACCTCACCAATCGGTGATCACATCTTTTCCCTCCAGCAGTGCCAATGCGGCGGCCTCTACGGCCTGCGCATAACCTTGCTGCATCTCAAACTCACAAATTCCGTTTATCTCCACAAGTTCCCTGCGCAAATTCTCCGACGGGTAAAGCTGTAAAACATCATTTGGCTTTTGTGGGTTTTTGTAAACATAGCTAAGCGAGAATGTGGGTAGGCTATTTGGGGGCTCTATGCTTTGGTGTAGCATCCCCTCACCTGCGGCCGACACAAGCAGTGTGTACAGCTGTCTGAACTGCTGTGTATCAACAGCCACACCGTTGCAGGTAACCGACAGCTCCTGTGTGGTATCGCCCAAAAGCTCATACAGATATTCTTGCCCACCAACGCTCAGTTCAATCTGAGAAATCTCGGTGATCAGCGGGGATAAAAACCAGCGTAGCACCAATTTGTCGTAGCTTACATCGGCAAAGTCAAGATTATCAAGTATGCGGTAAACAACGCCATCGTCATCCACCGTTACTATTGGACTGCCATCCGGCAACTGCGAGAGCCGCAAAACACTGCTCTGATATGGGTCGGTGGTGCTCTTTCGTACATCGAACTCTATTTCAAGTAGGGGGCTGTCAAACCCGTACTGTGAAAGCTCCTCGGTGGTACAGTTGTAGTCCACCACACCCTCGCTTATAAGCCCCAGTAGGCTCTCGGCAAATAGGGTGAGGTATGTTGGGTCAACCTCGTGGGGTGTGGGGGAGGTTATCATGTGGGTAACCGCTCCAAAGGACAAAGCGTCGGTGAGCAGCTGCTCGTCATCCCCCTCCACCGCCTTTATAACAAGCTCCTGCGGCAGGTTTTGTCCGCTTATTGTTATATCCCCAATACAGCTTATAAGGGAGGGACTCTCGTTGGGTGGAATAATGACGTAGTCTATAAACTGTGTGACCTCTCCTAAAAATCTCACCATCCGCCCCGATGAAAACAGATACACCTCGGGAGAGCCCTCCACCATTACATAGTGACCGTCACTCACGCTCTCCTGATTCCCCACAAGCAGTGTCATGCCCGTGTTATCGGTGTAGCTTATCCGCACGGTGGCCATAGGATTTTCAAGGCCGTATATGGACAAATCCTCCGGGGCCTCGCTCACCAGCTGCTCATAGCTTATATTTGTACACTCATCTATTAGCATTGCGGCGTGGTCGTAGTTTATTAGGTGGGTTGGTATGTCCTCAAGTTCCACCTGTCCATCTGTAAGGTTCATGGTATAACTACCATTTGGGTTTTGCACCGCTACATTAAGCAGGTTTTCGGGCGAGGTGGTTAAAATCAAGCTTTCCTCGGTATTTATTGGCTGCTCGTCGGCCGGTGGGCTTAGTAGCCAAAAGGCAAGACCCGATAACAAAACCACAAATAATAAAATCAGCAGTACACTGCGCAGAGGCTTTGTCATCTACTTATGCCTCCTTATAAGCCACATCACAAGCCCCAGCACCAACACCACCGCAGGAAATACAAATACAAATAATCCACCTATGGTATCGGCCGTTTGTTGGGTTATGTTCAGGCTTTCGGCCGAGAGCTGTTTTGGCGTTATGGTTATTACATCCTCACGGGCACAAAGCTCGTTTAGTAGCTGTATTAGGTAGTTTGAGTTGCTAAACGAGGGGTTTTCCAGCGCATAATTTTGCAGTATGTCGGTACTACCCGACACCAGCACACTGGACATGGCCACAACATTTGTGGCGTTGGCACTATCTCGTACCTTGTGGCTTGAGAGCACCACTGCGGGCATCGGCCCTTTTTGCTCGGCATCGTCGGCCACAAAGTCCTCCCCTGCATCGCCCGGGCGTACGCCGCTACTTGCCCCAAACTCCAGCAGTGTGGTTGTGTAGCGCTCATCCCTTGACTCATACACAAGCTCAAGGGGCTTGCTTATCGGAGCCAAAAAGGGTACATCGGGGTTTGCTATGAGGGCGGTGTACTGCTCATCCACATAATCGGCCACGGCGTAAAATGGGTGGTAGTTAAATACGCGTCCCTCGTCGGTCTCAAACACCGCGCCCTCCCCTATTGCAATGCCCCATTCCTCCAAAAACAATTCAAGGTTTGGCAGTGGGGGAATTTCGGCGGCGGTGGTGTAAAACACCGTTTTGCCGTACTGTCCACCGTTTTCCAAAAATGCGTCAAGCTTTTGCAGTTCCTGCTCCGAAAAATCATTTTGTGGTGCGCTTATCATTATAAGGTCTATCTCGGCAGGTATCTCCTCGGTTGAAAGTTGTAGACCCCTTAACTCAAAGTTATTCTCAAGCAGTAGCTCGGAAAAGGCCTCGGGAAGGCTTTCGCCGTGGCCGCTTATCACCGCCACCTGCGGCATGTCGGTGCTTACCACACCAAGCAGTGCCGAGAGTATGGCCTGCTCGGCCTTGGAGGATTCTATCTCATATGCCCCTGTTTGGTTGGTGACATAGTTAAACAAATCCTGCGTGGGTATATGCCTGCTTTTGCCCTGCGACTCCACAATTACATCGCCCTCTTTTAGCTCGTACTGGGAGTACTGTCCTGCAAAGGCAGGGTCACGGGTGTAGTCAACATAAATAAGCTCTATATTTTTGCCGTGTAGTGCAAAGTCCTCCATCACGGCGGCGGCCTGTGCGTTGTAATTTGAATTGGCCACAAAGCGTTCCTTGGTGGTCAAGACCTGTATTTTAACCGAATCTTCAAGCTGTGAAATATAATCTATGGTCTGCTGATCAATACCAAAGGCGCTGTTGGCACTGAGATCAAACTCAAGGCCAAAGCGAGAAACCAGTCCCCCTGCCACAATATTTATCAGCAGGGTCAGCACAATTGCCAGAGGTATTAGCATCATATACAGCGTTTTTGCACCGCTGTTTTTGTTTAGTAGTTTTTTTGGCATCGGGTCCTCCTCAGTCCAACCTGCGTTTTTCAAACGCAAGTATGGTGAAGTATACAAACAAAGCTGTAATGCTCAGAAAAAATGTCAAATCTGATATATCAAATACCCCAAGGGTAAAGCGTCCGTATCTTGTTTCAAAGGACATGTCCGAAAGAAGTCCTGAGATGAATGCATTGCCGGTGGTACTGCCCAGGGCGTCAAGCATTATGAGGAAAAACCCCACACAAAAGCCCCCCACCGCCGCTATTACCTGACTCTCGGTCAGGGCTGATATAAGCATACATATGGCTATAAGGCCGCACCCCACAAGCAAAAGCCCTATAAAGTGGCCTATGATTATTGGCCACTGGGGGGTGGCGTAACTACTCATGACCACCGCCATTACAAGGGTTATGGCAAGTGCTGTGATGTAAACCAGTACAGCCGCAAAAAACTTGCCCAGCACAATGCCTGTGGTGGTAACCGGTGACATAAGTAGGAGCTGATCGGTTTTGGATTTTCTCTCCTCGCTTAAAAGGCGCATGGTAAGTATGGGTATTAAAAACACCGTTACGGTGAAGAGCAGTGAAAATAAATCTCGCATGTCGGCTGTGCCGCCGTAAAGGTTGTACCTAAAAAAGAAGTAGCCTGCAAACAGGTAGTACACGGCCACAAACACATATCCAAGTGGGGAATCAAAGTAGGCATTTAGCTCTCGTTTTAGTATTGCAATCACTCTGTGTCCCCCTCGGTGTTTTTGGTGTGCTTATCGCCCGTCACAATTTGTAGGAAGGCCCCCTCAAGCGTGCCGCCACGCCCCTTGGTTTGCAGCAGTGCAAATCCCGCTCCTGCCAGTGCAAAAAACAGCGGTCGGCGTATGTCGGTATCGGGATGACCTGTAATTTCGTACTCCCACACCCCGTCCTCGGTTTGGGACAGCTGTTTTACCGATGCAATTTCCACAACGGCCGATATTGTCTCCAGTACGGCCGAGGGTGGGCCCTCTATTGCGGCTATACAGCTACCCTTATTTTGCAGTGTGGCCTCAAGGGCTGTGGGGGTATCATCGGCCACTATCTCCCCCTTGTCCAGCACTATAACCCTGCTACACACCGCCGATATCTCGGAGAGTATGTGCGAGGAAAGTATAACGGTATGGCTTTTGCCCATCTCGGCTATGAGTGAGCGTATCTCAATAATCTGGGTGGGGTCCAGCCCTACCGTAGGTTCGTCCAAAATTAGAATTTTGGGATTTCCCAGCAGTGCCGCCCCAAGCCCAACCCTCTGGCGGTAGCCCTTGGATAGGTTGCGTATAAGGCGTTTTTTGACCTCGACCAGTCCCACACGACTGCAAATTTCCTCAATGTGGGCAGAGCGTGGGGCTGCAACACCCTTTAGTTGTGCCACAAAGTCAAGATAATCCATAACCTGCATGTCAACATACAGCGGGGGAATTTCGGGCAGGTAGCCAATGCTCTTTTTGGCCAGCAGTGGTTGTTTTGTCATGTCGGTGCCATCAATAAGCACCTCCCCCTGCCCCGGAGCAAGACAGCCCGTGAGTATATTCATGGTGGTTGATTTGCCTGCGCCGTTTAGGCCAAGCAGCCCCACCACCTCACCACTGCTAATGTTAAAACTAACATCGCGCAGGGCGGTTTTGTTGCCGTATGCTTTTTGCAGATTTTTAACTTCAATCATGTTTTTTCTCCGAATGATAAAGTATTGATGCAGATTTTGCGCAGGTTACCCCCCTACTATTTTCTCAAGTATGCCAATGACGCTTAAAATTTCCGTGCGTCGGGCACAACCCACAACACCACCCCTCACCTGCGACAAAAAGTCGCTGAGCTCACGGTAGAACATGCCGGTGGGGGGAAGATTTATCCCTGTGGGTATTTTAAGCTTCTCGGTGGTATCAAACACCCTTGGCTCGTGATCAAATTGGTAGGCCACCAGCCCCTGTGGGCCGTTTTCCACCACGGCCTTGTCAAAATACACACGCCATGTGGCGGTAAAGGGGTAATCGGCGTTAAACCATGCCGACTCGGCCATTACATTCATGTCCTTAAACCCGTAGGAAAAACGGTAGTGCTCGCGGTAGGTTTGCTCCTCACGTCCGCAGTCGGTATAGGAAAAGCTCTCGGGTGGGCCAAATAGGCTCACGATGAGGTCAAGGTCGTGAATGTGAAGATCAAAGGGAAGGTGTCCACTGCGTTCTTTGTCAAACAGCCAGCCATTTTTTACCCAGCGTGGGCAGGCCGACAACCGCAAAAAGGAGGCATCCAGTACCCGTCCGTATTCACCCGTGCGCACAAGCTCTCGTAAAATCTCGGTTTCCACCGCATATTGAAGCACCTGTCCCACAAATAGGGTTACCCCTTTTTGCTCGGCCAGCTCCATCATGGCGGTGGCCTGTGTGGCCGTAAGGGCCAGAGGTTTTTCGCATATCACATGTTTTGAGTGCTCGAGTGCCGCCATAACATGCTCGGGGTGCAAAAATGTGGGGGTGCATACGTCAACTACATCCAGCTCCTCACGGTTTAACATCTCGTTTATGTCGTCATACAGCGGCAGACCCATCTCGGTGGCCTTTTCGGCCGCCTGTGGGGCCTTGTCGCAAAGTGCCACCACCTTACAGCCCTCTATGTGGGCGTAATTTGATAGATGCACCGTGCCCATGCCACCTGTTCCTACAAGACCAATCCTCAGCTCTTTCATGTGTTTACCTCATTTATCTCATGAACTGTCGCATATAGCGGTAGCTCTGCTCAATGCCTGCCTTTACATCGTCGGTACTTCCCTCATAGGCCTTATCCTCCACCTCTATGCAGGCAAAGCCCTCGTAGCGAATGTCGCACAGTGCACTGCAAAATGCTGCAAAGTCCACCCCGCCAAGGCCGGGAAGCTTGGGGGAATGCCAAAGCCCCGGATGGGAGAACATGCCGTACTCGTCCACCTTATCCTTGTAAATTTTTATATCCTTAAAATGCACATGGAAAATCTTATCCTTAAAGTCGTACAGTGGTTTTAGGTAGTCGGCGCCTATTAGATAGGGATGTGAGGGGTCGTAGTTCAGCCCCAAATTATCCGAGGGAATAAGCTCGAACATTTTGCGCCATATGTGTGGGGTGCTGGCAAGATTGTTGCCGCCCGGCCACTCGTTTTCGGTGTAGTACATAGGGCAATTTTCAATGCCTATTTTCACACCCTTTTGCTCGGCATGTTTTACTATGGGTGTCCAAATCTTTTTGTAAAGCTCTAAATTTTCCTCCACAGACTTTGTTTTGTCCTTGCCTATAAAGGTGGTTACCATATTCACACCCATATCGGCCGAGAGGTCGATTAGCTTCATTATGTGGGCCACCGCCACATCCGAGGCCTCCTTGTCGCCATCAAGGGGGTTGGGGTAGTAGCCAAGACTACTGATGGTGATGCCACGCTTTGCGGCGTAGTCAAGGTAGTAGGCAGTTTTTTCGGGGGTCAGCCCCTCGGTGTCTATGTGGGTTATGCCGGCATAGCGGCGCACCGCCTTGCCCTTTGGCCAACAGCAGACCTCAATACAGTTAAAGCCTACATCTGCGGCATAATCTATAACCTCTTCAAATGTGTAATCGGGGAGTATTGCCGAAACAAGTCCAAGCTTCATCATGACCGTAGTCCTCGCTTTCAAATTTGTTAGATTTTTTGCATAACTTCTTGCAGGAATTTAACCGCCATGGCTATGTCGGCCCCTGCGTTTTCATTCACCTCACGCTCAATGGTTAGATAACCTGTGTATCCAACCTCTTTTAGGGCGGTTAGGTAGGGTATCCAGCGCACATTTCCCTGCCCAAGCGGGGTTTCGGTAAAGTAGGTCGACACTGTGTTAAGGGCCTCTATGCCACCATCGGCAAATATACCGTAAACCGTCTCGCACCCTGCATTAAAATTCATAATGCCATCCTTTGCGTGGGTGTGTACAATTTTATTTCTTGCGGTATACACCCCTTGCACCTCGTCGTCGGCCGTTACCATAACAAGGTTTGCAGGGTCGTAGTTTACCGCCATGTTGCCCTCGCAGGCATCAATAAGCTCACAAAGTCTTGACACCGGCTCAGGGCCTGTTTCCACCGCCACATACACCCCATTTTGGGCGGCATAGCGGCCAATGTCGCTACAGGCCTGCTGTATGGCCTTGTATTTCTCATCCTTCTTATCACTTGGTACTATGCCAATGTGGGTGGTAAGCACGTTACAATCAAGCTCGGTGGCAAGGTCCACCGTCTTTTTAAGGTAATCAAGCTTTTGGGGATTGTCGGCCGCAATCTCAAGGCCGTGCCCACCAAGCTCGGCACACAGTGCGGTAATTTGTTGGCCGCACTCACGGGCCACCGCCTTTACCTTTGCAATTTGATCTTTTGTTATAGTTCTGGGGTCAAGCTCGTTTGTTGCACCTATCTGCACCCCTGTTGCGCCACATCGCTGTGACTGACGAATGCCCTCAATAAGTCCTACTCCAAACCAGTCGGCAAGTGTTCCAATCTTAAACATCTTTATCCCCCTATAATATTCACAAATCAGTCCACGGCTACCCAACAACGCTCCTTGGCGCTCTTAATTATCTTCTCGCACAGCATCATCTCACGCAGGCCTGCATCAAAATCGGCAAAGTCGCGGCGTGCCGTAGGATCGGCTATTGCGGCGTATATCTGCTTAAAGTTTTGCTTAAAGCTATCGGGAAAGCCCTCAACATGACCACCGGGACAACCTATGATACTGCGTGTTTGGCTGTCGAGTATCGAGGGGTCCTTTACAAGCTCACCGTTGTAACTGTCGCGACGGCCTATCCAAAGGGCGTTGGAGTTCTCGCTGTCCCACTGCACCGAGCACTTGCTGCCGGCAATGGCCATTGTCAGTTGGTTTTTGCGGCCTGCAAATACCTGACTGATGTTGCAACAACCCCTTGCACCGTTCTCAAACCCGAACAGCACCGTGGCATAGTCCTCGGTTCCTATGGGCATCTCGGCGTAATCCTCGGGGCGCAGCGCCATGCCCGAGTAGGTCTCGATAGGCTTTAGTGGCTTTTTACGGGTCTTATGGAAGGTTTCAAAATCGGCCATCACCTCGGTAACACGAAGGCCTGTTGCAAACTCCACAAGGTCAATCCAGTGTGATCCTATATCGGCAAAGGCTCTTGAATCGCCACTTATTTCGGGCTCAAGGCGCCAGCTGTAGTCGGTTTGGTAGTATAGCCAGTCCTGCAAGTACCCACCGTGTATGGTGAAAATATCGCCCAGCTCACCGCTTTTAACCATCTGTGCAATGCGGTAGGCCATGGGGTAAAAACGGTAGTTAAAGTTCATACCGCCCACCAGGTTTTTCTCGCGAAGCTTATCCCTTAATTGGGTGGCCTGCTCGGTGCTACAGGTCATGGGCTTTTCGCATACTATATTAACGCCCCTGTCCATGGCGTACATGGCAATTTCAAAGTGAGTGTTATTTGGAGTGCAAATGTGTATGCAATCAAGATTTTCTTTGTCGATCATCTCTTTGTAGTCGCTGTAATAACTCTCTACACACAGTGCCTCGGCACGGCCTTTTGGGTCGGCACTATCGGTTATGGCCACTACATCCACATTGCCAAGTCTGCGCAGCTGCTCTATGTGTACAGCCCCTATAAACCCAACTCCAACAACACCAGTTCTAAACTTTTTCATGCTCCTCTTACACTCCTTTTGACTTTATATGTTTGCGGTAGCGCTTTTGTGTTGTACTACACTCACTCAAGCACCACAAAATGATCCTGGCTGTGATAAAAATCGTAATACTTATCAACAAAATAGCGCGCTGCACCCCTCATTATAGCGTCGTCACCCATCGCAGTGTAGCGAATTTTGGCGTCTTGCACAAAGGGTTTGAATCCCACCGCCTTTAGCGACTGATTGAGCCGCTCGAGGTAGCATCTTCCAAGATACTGCCCACGCCCACCTATTACTACATTATTTGTGTTGTATATAGTAAATAGATTTCCCACCGCAAAGGCCAGATCATCGGCCAGACCCTGTACAAACTCTGTGGCAACCTTCTCACCGCGGTCGGCCAGACTGCCCAGCGTGCTGAATGTTATATCTCCACTGCGTTGTAGGGTGTCGTATACACCCAGTCGTTTTGCTCTTTTTACCAAGGCCGATTCGCCTATTTCGTTTTCAAGGCATCCACGGTTGCCACAACTGCAGAGCTCCCCGTCACGACAAAGTGAGTAGTGCCCAAACTGAGAACGCATACCGCCCTCGCCCTGAAGCATTCTGCCATCGAGTACAATTATTGCACCCACGCCCCTGTTTATGTTAATAAACAAAAAATCCTTTGGCGGTGGGTTTTGCAGTATGCTTTCGGCGTAGGCATAACAGGCTGTGTCGTTAAATATTGCCACGGGTATATCACTGATTTTCTTGCAAATGTTTTCGAGTATCTTGTTATCCTGAGGCACCGGCAGGACCGTGGCCATCATGTTTAGTTGTCCCGGACGCAACATACTGGGAATTATCAGGCAAAAACCCAATATCCTCCGCTTGCCGGCCATGGGGCAAAGTATCTCTTTATATGCTCTATATATAAACTGCTCGTAATTCTCATCGCCATCAAATGACTTGGTTTGGTAAAAAGATATATCCCCCGCAAGATCCACAAGGGCTATTTCAAGGTAGTCGGGCCGCCAGTTCAGCACCGCCACCACATTGTCTGCAATATTCACGCTAAGGCGGCTGGGTTTGCGCCCCTGACGGCCGGTGTCAACGGCACCGTCATCCACAACATAGTGCTGGTTTATAAGCTCATCCACCAAAGCTGATATAGTGGTTTTACTAAGATCTGTAATATTTGCAAGGCTTATACGGGATATGGAGGGGTTACTTTGTATTAGTGAAAACACCTGCCGTAAATTGTGCTGGCGGATGGCCTGCTGGTTTAACTTTTGCAACTGTCTTCACCTCCATCCAATATTAGGAATTTTAGTTTGTTCACCGACCTTACTAATATCATAGATTACAGATTACCATTTTTCATACATATGAGCAATAGTTTTGAGATACAATCTGCATTTTGTACACAAAAGAAATTATTATATGTGCAAAACAAACATGTGTAAATCCATAATTTGGGTGGTTGTTTGACTTTTTTTAAGCTTGGGTTTTATAAATCAGATTTTTAGGACAAACGTATTCAATATAATTAACTTGATTTTATAGCTAAAGATTTGAAAAAATTAAAAAAACCTACAAAATGCATTGAAACGACTTGCAATTGCTGATAGAATATAAGTGGTTGTGTGGATTATTTATTGGTAGTTCACGATGGTTGTCACTTTGTGGCAAACGGCCGATACATCAAATGAGGTTCAATTTGCTCCTGACATAATTTAGGACGTAAGGCAACTGCCAAAAAACTATAAAAGGAGATAACACTATGCCACTGATTACCACTACCGAAATGTTCAAAAAAGCCTTTGAGGGCAACTATGCCATTGGTGCATTCAATGTAAATAACATGGAAATTGTTCAGGCCATTACCGAGGCTGCCAAGGAACAAAACTCTCCGGTTATCCTGCAGGTTTCGGCTGGAGCACGCAAGTATGCAAAGCAGGTTTATCTTTACAGTCTTGTGCAGGCCGCCGTTGAAGATACCCAGCTTCCCATCGCCCTTCATCTTGACCACGGCCCCGATTTTGAAACCTGTAAATCCTGCATCGATAGCGGATTTACCTCGGTTATGATTGACGGTTCGAAGTATGATTTTGAGGAAAATATTGCCCTTACGAAGAAGGTTGTTGACTACGCCCACGAGCGTGGTGTGGTGGTTGAGGGCGAACTTGGCAAACTTGCCGGCGTTGAGGACGATGTAAATGTGTCGGAGGAAGATGCCCAGTTTACAAACCCTGCCGAGGTTGAGGAGTTTGTCTCCCGCACCGGCGTTGACTCTTTGGCAATTGCCATTGGTACAAGCCACGGCGCTTATAAGTTTAAACCCGGCCAGACACCCCGTCTGCGCTTTGATATTCTTGAGGATGTTGAAAAGCGTCTTCCCGGTTTCCCAATTGTACTTCACGGTGCTTCCTCTGTTCCCCAGGAGCATGTTAAGATTATCAACCAGTGTGGTGGCCAACTCCCCGATGCCATCGGTATCCCGGAGGATATGCTGCGCCAGTCGGCCAAGATGGCGGTTTGCAAAATCAATATCGACTCAGATCTGCGTATTGCTATGACCTCGGCCGTGCGTCAGCACCTTGCTGAGCATCCCAACCACTTTGACCCCAGAGAATACCTCTCCCCCGCCCGTGATGCCCTTAAGGCACTTGTAACACATAAAATTGTCAACGTGCTTGGCTCAAGCGGCAAGGCCTAATCTACGCCGGCACGAAAGGTCAAGACCGTGGGGCTTTGCCCCTGTCGCTTACGCGAAAGGTCAAGACCGTGGGGACG
>CAYJGQ010000007.1:0-42492 GCA_964369885.1 uncultured Oscillospiraceae bacterium | reverse complement strand
TGAGGTCTCCCCCACGCCGGTGAGCTCTTACCTCGCCTTTCCATCCTTACCTGTCGTATGACAGGCGGTATCTTTCTGTTGCACTGTCCCTAAAGTCGCCTTCGGCTGCCGTTAGCAGCTATCCTGCCCTGCGATGCCCGGACTTTCCTCGTATGCATTCTACACACGCTGCCGCCCGGCTCGGTCACAAAAAATAGTAAACAATATTATACCATGAAGCGGCATTTTATACAAGTACGACCTCCATCATCACACAATTTTCGAAAGTTGAGACTTCATTTCTGGCAAAACAGCTGCAAAAAACAGTGAATTTTAACATTTAATGCAAGAATAGCATGTTTTTTTCTCAAAAATACTTAAAACATGGTAATTTTCACTTGCAAAACTGCATTTAATTCTATATAATTTTTAACAGTTCGATTATAATTTGCAATGGAGGAAATTACTAATGAACTTTAAGTCAAAGTATCTTGAGGGCATCTATAACACAGTTGCCGCTCGCAACAATGGTGAACCCGAGTTTTTGCAGGCTGTACAGGAAGTGCTTGAATCTTTTGAGCCTGTTGTTGCTGCCCGCCCTGACATCGTGGACGCCGGCATCATCGACCGCATCGTAGAACCCGAGCGTTTTATTCAGTTCCGTGTATCCTGGGCTGATGATTCGGGCAAGGTGCAGGTAAACCGTGGTTTCCGTGTTCAGTTTAACTCGGCAATCGGCCCCTACAAGGGTGGCCTGCGTTTCCACCCTTCGGTAACCGCTTCGGTTATTAAGTTTCTTGGCTTTGAGCAGATTTTCAAAAACAGCCTGACCGGCCTGCCCATGGGCGGCGGTAAGGGTGGTTCTGACTTTGACCCCAAGGGCAAGAGCGACGGCGAAATCATGCGTTTTTGCCAGAGCTTCATGACAGAGCTTGCTAAGCATATCGGTGCCGATACCGACGTGCCCGCCGGCGACATCGGCGTTGGCGCTCGTGAGATTGGCTTTATGTATGGTCAATATAAGCGCCTGCGCAATGAGTTCACAGGTGTACTTACCGGCAAGGGCCTTACCTACGGCGGTTCGCTTATCCGCACCCAGGCCACCGGCTATGGTGTTTGCTACTTCACCCAGGAGATGATGGCCTGCATGAAGAAGGAAAGCTTCAAGGGTAAAACCGTTGTAATTTCCGGCTCGGGCAACGTAGCCATCTACGCTCATGAGAAGGCCACCGAGATGGGCGGCAAGGTTGTAGCACTGTCCGACTCGGCCGGTTACATCTACGATCCCAATGGTGTAAACCTTGAGATTGTAAAGCAGATTAAAGAGGTTGAGCGCGCACGTATCAGCGCTTATGCCGACCGCGTTCCCGGCTCTACCTATACAGAGGGTTGCCGTGGTATCTGGAGCGTGAAGTGCGATGTTGCACTCCCCTGCGCTACCCAGAACGAGCTAAACGGCGAAGAGGCCGAGATGCTTGTAAAGAACGGTGTTATTGCCGTTGCTGAGGGTGCTAACATGCCCTCCACCCCTGAGGCCGTTGAGGTATTCCTCAAAAACGGCGTAATGTTTGGCCCTGCAAAGGCTGCCAACGCAGGTGGTGTTGCAACAAGTGGTCTTGAGATGAGCCAGAACTCGATGCGTTACAGCTGGACCGCCGAAGAGGTTGATGCAAAGCTTCAGGACATCATGATCAACATCTTCCACAACTCCTTTAACGCCTCCAAGGAGTTTGGCCTTGAGGGCAACCTGGTTGCCGGTGCCAACATTGCAGGCTTCCTAAAGGTAGCCGATGCCATGAAGTGGCAGGGCGTTTCCTACTAAGCAATATATAATCGCTTAAAACGGGCGGTTTCTTCACACAGAAGAAACCGCCCGTTTTTTGTTATGTTGTGGTGTGACTTTACATTGTGATGTTTTGCCGGTCGCTATCCGCAAAAGCGTTACCCTGCTCTTGAAGCGTAAAGTCCGACACAAGCTGTGTCATATCCATGGCATAGGAGTTTAGCTTTTGGCTTATGTTGGTGCTGTGGTTGCTGTTATCCTTGTTGGACTGCACCACCTCGGAGATTCTATCAACCTCCTTGTGAATGTTGTCTATTGACACAATTTGCTTTCCTGTCGAATCTCTGATGCTGTTTATGGCGTCAAGGATTTTATCGGTACTCGAGGTAACTGTAAGCAGAGCCTGTGCCACACTGCTCGCCATGCGCTCGCCGTTTTCTACCGAGTTTACCGAACCCTCTATCAGTATTGCGGTCTGTTTTGCGGCCTCACTACTTTTGTTTGCAAGATTGCGAACCTCGTCAGCCACAACCGAGAAGCCCTTGCCGGCCGTGCCTGCCCTTGCGGCCTCAACCGCCGCATTTAGCGCCAGCACATTTGTTTGGAAGGATATATCCTCAATCGTGGTTATAATTCTGCTTATTTCCTTTGAGGAGGCGCTTATATCGCTCATGGCCTCCATCATTTCCTTTATTCTCTGCTCAATTGTGCTTATATCCTCCGACACCTTATCTCCAAGCGCCACAGATTTTTGAGAATTGTTTGAGCTGTCGCCAATCTCCTCGGTTATGTCCTTTAACAACTCGGACAATTGTTCAACCGAGTTTGCCTGCAAAATAACGCCACTCTCGAGGGTTTGTGCATTTTCAAATACGCTCTTGGCCTCATAGGAGACATTCTCAGCCGCAGTTTTTATGTCAATCATAACATTATTGTTTGATTTAATCATGCTATCAAGGCTTATGGCAAGGGTATCCTTTTCGGATTTTCTTTCTACCTCCACTCTATAATCCTTGTTTGCCAGGGTGTTGGCTATGTCCGCATACTCCTCAAACATATCGGCAAGCTTTTTCATCTCCTTGGCCATAAGACCAATTTCATCATTGGTAAATAAATCCTTTGATATGTTAGCCCCTGCGTCACCGGTCGACACAATTTCCGAAATACTGCCCTGTAAGGTGGCCAATCGCTCGCATACACTGCGCTCATAAATTTTTATTACAACAAACAGCGCCACAATAACCAAAACAGATATTGCAATGCCCGCAATCACCACATATACAAGGGTTTGGTCGTTTTGGTCGAGCCTTTGGTCTATAAGATTTTTTTCATCCTCCAAAAAGTTTTCTATACTACCAAAAAACTCATTGGCTATTGGGGTAACACTGCGCAGAGCCTCAAGCGCCTCCACATCCTTGTTCCCCTCATTTTTAAGATCGGCCGACAAAATCATGCTGTCCTTATACTGATTTTTACTCAGGATTATCTGGGCAAACACCTCGGATTTTTCGCCCTCAAGTTTTGCATGAAACGCATCCATTTGACTATCAAGGCTGTCAAAATAGCCAAGGTATTTTGCATAAAGTTCCATACGAAGCTCGGTGTCATCCTGAAACAGTATGTCACGCCCCGTTACTCGGCACATATACATGGTGGCAATTATATCGTTTAGCTCCTCGGTATTGTCAACATTTTCGGTAAATACCCTGCGCGAGAGGGTATTTACCGTGGCAAGTGACAAAATGGTAATAAGGCTCATAACCACCACAAGCATGACTGTAAGCACCTGTGTTGGAATAAGCTTCTTTTTCATCGGAACATTTTGTAGCCAGTCTTTATATTTTTTTATCAAATCATCCACCTCAAATGCTCAAAATAATATACCTATTACCGCAATTTATTTCTCATTACTCTTTATATATCGTTTTTTGTCATATATATGATATTTTACCATATTTTCCAAGGGTAGTCCACCATACTTTGCTCACAATTTGGGTTGTTTTTTCATAAACATCTTAATATCTGCAATATTTTTAGTGTCAATCGGTTTTGCCTCATCAAATGGTATATTATTCTTGCTATACAGGCCTTCCTCCGCCCCTTTTTCGATGAAATGCACACAGCCAAATGACCACAACAATCCAGCCCATCGCACTATACCAGGTCGGTTGCCATAATATGTTGTAGCGTTGCTGTATTTCCTCGCTCGCCCCGTCCCGTTCCTGCTTTAGACCGGGTGAAGCTGTGCTGCCCTCGAAATTCTCCGGCGGTTTTTCTTCTTGTGACCCCTCCCCCTGTGTATACAATATATGATTTGGTACGCTTTGGTTTAGTTGGGCAGGTTGTGGTGTTACGGGGTGTAAATATGCAAAGCCCTGCTCATAATTTCCCCTGTTTTTAGCGCTGTCCTCCCCACTACCTTGCTCTGGGCTGTCTGCAAGCTCACCTGCAAACACCACAAAATGGCTTAGACTATCGGTCATAAACACCACATAGTTCTGCCCCTCTTCGCTGTATAGAGTAAAATCAAGTATTTTACTACGTCCACCATTGTCTTTTACATGCCAAATCTCAATTGTGTCCAGCCTGTATCCCGACGGCATGAGCAGTTTGATGGTTATTTCCTCCCCCGGTGCAGGCTCTACGGTTTGGGTGTCTGCGGGAAGTGTGCAGGCCTCGGTTTTATAAAGCTTTGCAATTATGCTTATATCGACCGACAATGCAAGAACCTTCTCGCTTGGAGGGTTTGGCGCATTTGGGGTTAGGCTGTCCTTGGCCATCAGTTCAAATAGTGTTTTACCAACCCCGGAGCTATCCTCGGGCAGGGCTAACACCTCCTCCCCTACAATTCCCATAACCTCAACCTCTGTGCTATCTGTTTTGTCCACCATACTGTATCCTACTGCCAAAACAATGTCATCATATTGTTTTTGAAGTTCTTTTAACAGCTCGCGCGAAACCAAATCCGCCGCACCAAATGGCAGAGTTTTAAGCGATATTAAAGCCTGCTCCACCATAAATTCATACCGCTCTGATGTCACTGCATCCTTCAAGATTGCAGCTATGCTTTGCTCGGTTTGTCGGGCATACTCTATCGCAGGTATTCTGTTGTTCGTGGCCAGGTCCACCATGGCTTTTTGCTCAAAATTAAGTTTGTTGTAGGCCATAATGGCGGCCCCACCCTCTACCTTGACATTGTGGGCATCCAGTTGGTTTAGCATCTCCACCGCCGTCTTTATCTCTATAAACTCAAAATACTCCTGCGACACCTGCTTTGGCAGTGCACCATATTTCTCTACCAGTTCATTATATAGCTTGGAAAGTTGCTCTATAACCTGCTCGTTTGGATACTGCATAGCAAGGTTTACCCTGCCGTAAAAGTTCAGCATGGCCGCAGTTTTTTCGCTCTCCTCGTCCGACATTTCTGCCAGCATTTCATCCTGCATATCCAAAAGTTTTTGCTCAAAATCGTCCTCTATAAGCCCTCTTTGTGTGGCTGTGAGGGTGTGATAATACATCATGAGGTAGGTTAGGTTTTCACTGTGCTCCTCCTCATAATCACTTGGCAGTTTTGCAATTAAGCTCATAAAATACTCAACCTCGGCACCCATATCCTCAAAATCTGCCAATTTACGGGCATCCTCCGACGGGAATATACTCTTTTGGGCTTGACTTAACCCATCGTAGGCCTGTTGCGCGGCGGCGATGTCCTGTATCCTATCAATGCTATTTATCAGACGGCAGACCTCCGCCACTGCCAAAACCTCTGTTTTTATCCTTTGGTACAGAGCTCTGTCCTCATCCGTCAACAACTCTTTTTGCTCTGCACTCAGCCCCTCATAATACTCGGCCGTCCAGGACATTTGCACATAATCGCCACCATTTTGGGACAAATCCCGCAACTGTGAGCTGACACTTTGTGCCATTTCAAGATCACTTAGCATCCGCTCGAGCAGCTGTACCGATTCCCGTGATATATCGGCTTTTGCCCCCTCGGGCAGTGCCTCAAACCTCATTTGTGCAAGCTCGATTTCTTGCGCTGTGGGGGTGGCTTTTACAAGTTCTACAAATTCTTCAAACTCCTCGGCCACCCTGTGGGCGTTCATCGCTACAAGTTCATCCAGACGCTGTAAGGCTGCGCCACCCACGGCATTTTGTGCTATCCTCTCCTGTGCTATCACTCCAATATTTTCATAGTAATCATTCACCTGCGCTATTTCGCTAAAGCTCGACCCATCCTTCAGTGCGTCCACAAGCTCCACAAATTCGTCTATGCGCGGATCGATATTTATATTCACAACCTCGGACGAAATGTTGCCCGCTGTATCGGTAACACTCACGGTGTAGCTGGTACTTTGGGGTTTATCACTTCGAGCCATAAAACTGCCTACCCGGGTTATGTCAAGCCCGTTATATTCCCCGCCCTGCACCACAACCGTATAAATCCCCGACTGCATATCACTCCCTGCAACCTCGATTTTGCTCGTCCCGTACCACCCCTCACTGCTAAAACTTGTTATGTCTATTTTAGGTGGGGTTTTGTCTATCTTAGCAATCTCTACACTTTTTATGCCTATATTACCCGCCCTATCGGCGGCGGTTATGGTGTAAATGCCGTTGCGGTCGGCCACAAATTCACCCTCGGTTTGTTCCACCAAAAGGCCGTCATCACAGCTTACCACAACCGACTGCAAACCGCTGAGCTTATCCGACACCTCAAAACTCACAACTGCATTGGCTTTTTGCCACTGCGATAAAGCCCCCGACACAACATTGACGTTTGGTGGGTGGGCATCGTAATTATAGCCTATTTCGGCGGCGTAGACCTCACCTTTTTGGTTTTTGAGATATATTGTTTTGGCCACATTTTGCCCCTCTTGGCTCAAAACAAGCTCCTGCATGTAGGGGCCGTCGGGGTAATGTGATATGGTATAGCCCTCCTTGGGGATAATCTTGGCCCCTTCTCCCCCGCTCCAATTACGGCTTAGCTCATCATATCCGTCTATCAGCTCGCTGTTTGGGGCCTTTGCATAGGTAATGCTCACCTCAACCGCCGAGCTTACGGTTGGCTGTGAGGTTTCCCCTGCATCGTTGTGTGCCGTAACCTCCACGGTGTAACTGCCGCTTTGCAAAATACCTTCAAGGGTCAGACTGTTGTCGGCCTGTCCCTCAATTTTTATCCCATCAAGGTACCATATGTAGCTGTATGTTCTCCCCGGAAGGTCGGTGGTGGCACTAAGTGTTATAACCCCCTCACCTGTGTAAAACGCCGTTTGTCTGTTGGCCGTCAGCTCTACCTTGGGTGGGGTCAACCCCCACATTGCGGTGTGGGTGGTACTGCGCTCCATGCTCTGCTCAAGCGAGGGGCTCCAGCCCAAAAAGCTGTACCCATCATCGGGTATTGGGGTTGGGATACCCTCATGTTGGGTGGCATCATCAAAGTAGTGCAGGTTTATTGTTGTTTCACCTTCCAGCCGACCACCCCCACCTGCCACAAACCCCATCTGCAAATCTATAAGGTCGTAGTATATTTTTAGTATGGTGCTACCGTCGGCCTTCACCACAGATTTTATTGTGCTGTATTGTAGGTTGGGGGTATATCCTGTCATGGGTTTTAGCTCGGCCGTGACCTCAATTCCCGGTGAGGCCCTGCCTGTGCTGTCGGTGTAGGCAAGGCTATACCCACCGTTTGCGCCCTCGGTATAGCTCTGCACCGCATAGCCCACCTCGGGAAGCTTATTGTAGCAAAACTCCACCACATTTTGCCCGATATCTGCCGACAAAATAAAGCTGTAACTATATCTATCGGGGTAATATCCGGGTATATTCTTGCTGACCGCCGTCACCTGCTCCTCCTGCGAATAGTAAACCTGTGGCGGCAATAAATCGTGGCCATTTTGATCTACGTAACGCAGTGTATAGCCAATGCCCTCTGTGGGTGGAATTTTGGTATAGTTAAAAATTATTACATTATCTGCAGCCCCAAGGCGTATACTCTTTGACACCTTGTCGGGCACATAGCCCTCTACGGTCACCGAGTGCTCTAACACCAATTGCCCCACAGCCCCTGTGTCGACAATTTTGGGCATATGGAGCTTGGTCCCATCTTCATCCTCATATCTCACGGTATACCCTGTGTTATTTTGGGCCTGCCATCTTGCGGTAAGGTATACATCCTCTCTAACCGGCAGATCAAACCAGTATAAATAGGCCTCCCCCTCTTTATACCAACCCAAAAACTCAAAGCCATCTCTTGTGGGGTTGGCAGGAGGCTTGGCCTTTTCAAGATCTACCACTGTTTGGGTGATGGGGGGCAGCTCATCATAACCCACATCAAAGCTAACCACATGCTCCGAGGGCACCCAGATAGCATATAGTGCCAAATTTGAGGAGGGCATCGTATTCTGCCCATTTAGTACAAATTGCTCGGTGGCAGGAGTGCCCGTGGTTTTCCAGCCACCAAATGTGTAACCATTGGGAAGATTGTCGGGGTGGAGTGGGATATGGTTGTAATCCTCCCCCAGTGGGGTTTGATATGGTATGTCCTGCATTGTTTTAACAAGCTCGCCGCCGCTAAAGTAATCTATCCTATAGCTATTGCGTGAGTAGTGGGCCACATGGAGTCGCTGTGCGCCATCGTACAACGACTGTTCTTCTGTGGGAATTATGCTTACGGTTGTTTTGCTGTTTAGGTTTGTAAACCCTTCGATTTGCTTTGTGGTAAGGCCTGAACTATTTGAGTAAAACACCGTGTTGTAGTCCTCTATATACGAGGGGTTTTGCTCGGTGTGCTCAAGACTTGGCAGTGCATATACATAGTAGGCCTTGGCAAGACTGCCGGTGGTAAATTTAGCGTAAAAACTTGTGTCACTCAGTATACTGCCCGACATATACACCACGGGGTTTGTATAGGTAAGGTTACCCTGCCATCCACTGAAGTTACCCTTGCTTATTCGCCCCGGCTCCAATATTGGCGGACTTGGCCATTTTTCAAGTATTCGCTGCCCATAGCGCGCCGTTATGCTGTACTCTCCGTCTGCATAGGTAACGCCATCCATCACTATTAGGTAGCCCGGGTGGGCAAATGTAAATGTGATGTCCTTGCGATCAAAATATACATTTATCACGGTCGAGCCATCACCTGCCACTACGGCAGTGGTATTTTGCCCCTCCACACTTTTTATATATTTTGCGGTGGTGCTGTCAAACACACCGCTTGGTATATCGGTCGACTCGGTCACCACACTGCCTGCAGGGGCGGTTTTGGTTATGGTGGTGATGTAGTTGTAGCTGTCGGTGTTGGCATCACAAAGCAAATAAGCCACCGAATAACCCACCTGCGCCAGTGGTGTCCATGTGGCGGTGAGGGTGATGTCATTTGGGGGCATTGTGGCAGGT
This sequence comes from uncultured Oscillospiraceae bacterium, assembly GCA_964369885.1. GTDB lineage: Bacteria > Bacillota > Clostridia > Oscillospirales > Ruminococcaceae > Heteroruminococcus. The sequence continues at coordinate 33,332 of CAYJGQ010000007.1, read as the reverse complement.
GGCGCCGTTTGCCACCCTGCAAATATATACCCCTCACGACTGGGCGGTGTGATGTCGGGCAGGGGCTGTGCATACCCCACCATTATGGGTGGCAGATATTCCCCACCTGTGCTATCTATGTATACATAATGTATATTGTATGTGTAATAAACATCAAGTTGTGTAGATCCATCGGCCGTTATCTTGGCCGATGGCAGGTTTGACATGGCGGTAAACCCGCTATAATGCTCAGCATTTGCGGTAACAACCTGCCCTACGGCCCCTGTGTGGGTTTTGCTTTCACGCAGTGTAAAGTTTTCGGGGTGCATTTGCTGCTCTGGGTGGGCAGGCATAAGATTTTGGGTGTAATGATTAACCTTGTAGGTCACCTGCACAGGGCTGTATATCACCGAAAATGTGTAATCCTGTGCTATGCTTTCTATATCAATTTCAGTGGCCTCACTTTGGGTGGTGTAGCCCTCAATTTTTGGGGAGTCTATCCGGGTGCTAAGCCCCTCGCCCTCATTTAATATGATTATGTGGGGTGGCAATAGTGCCATAGAATCATCATTTAGGTAGTGTATGGATATGGTGTATGCCTTTGCCTTGTCTTGCTGTGGGTTTGGCAATTGTGCGCTCTGGGCCCAAAGACCCGGAACCTCAGTTTTTTGATTATCGTCGGATGGCAGGTCGGCCGATTGGTGGGGCAAAATCTCCACGCTTATTTGTGGCGGTTCTACCCCTTTTAGCAGTTCATGCTCCCAGTCCTGTGCCGAGGCCACATAGGTAAAGTGCCCCTCATCATCGGTAGAAAATTGCCTTTCGTCTATCTCTGTCCAAATGACAGGCAGGGCTATGGTTGTGAGGTCTTGAGGGTCGTTGGAATGCACAAAAACCCCACCGTCATCTTCCTGTGGTTGGATGACAGCGAGGTTGGCTATAATATTTTTGGGCAAAATCGGAGTAGGATTTTGCTCCCCTTGGTGGTACTTTTGGTCGCTTACCTGCTCATCCAGTGACTCAAATGACACGATGTATAACTCGTCATGTGAATTTTGCTGAGCAAGAATTTCAATGGGGAGGCTACCAAAAAGTGTTGCGAGTGACAATAACCACCCGACTATCCGCAAAAGACGTCTTTCCATGCACATAACCTCTACCAACAACCTGCATTGGCAAACACCTTGCTTATCCGAACTGCGCTTCTTTATTCGACAAATTTTGCAAAAACTACTACACTTTCCCACCTCATGCACCTATGAGCCAGGAATAAATCTCAGTGTTTTCCGGGGAACATTTGTTCTTTTTATTCAATATTATTACACAATACACGATTATTTTTATATAATATTATCATGCCTGCCTGTTGTTGTCAATATTACCCACCAACATAAACCACCCATAGCTACACAATATATATTGTGTAGCTATGGGTGGTTTCATTTTAGCTTTATGTGTGTAAGTTTTTATATGTGGGTAGCAAGCCTACACCAAAAGTTCATCTATTCCCTTTTGTGCAAAACGGCTACGCCAATCAATATCAAAATCCTCAAGCGAGCGGTCGGTATAAGGATGGAATACAAGTTTTTCACACAGGCCGGCCTCCATAGTAACACCGTGTGCGCCTGCGGCGGCGGCACGGTAGACCTGCTGTATGTTCTTAAAGCTGGCCGCCAGCACCTTTGTTTTGTAACCATGTAGGTTGTAAAGCTCTATAATTTCCTTGACAACCGAGGCCCCGTCCGACACAATATTGTCCAGTCTGTCAACATATGGTGCGACATAATCTGCCCCTGCTTTGGCCGCCAGTAGTGCCTGCATGGGGGTGAATATGGCGGTTACAAGGGTTTTAAGCCCTGCCTCGTTGCATTTTTGTACCGCTTTTATGCCTTGTGGTGTAACAGGAATTTTTGTGTAAAATTGTGGACCAAGCAGCTTGGTCATGGCCTTGGCCTGCGCCAAAATCTCGGTGCTATCATGGGCTGTAGCCTGAGCAAAAAGCTCTCTGTCAGGGCCTAACACCTCACGAATTTCGAGCAGGGTTTTTTTAACGTCCTGTGCCTCGCGGGCCAAAATTGAGGGATTAGTTGTGACACCGTCAATCGGGAAGTAGTTCACCATGTTTTTGATTTTTGTTACGTTGGCAGTATCGAGCAAAATTTTCATCTCATCCCAACCCTTTCATCTTACTATATGATGTGAATATATTGTAGCACACTTTTTTAATGAATGCTATAAAAAAACCACATATTTTTATTATTTTTTTGTGGAAATTACAGCAAATTCCATATTAGGCCATTTGTAACCACTTTTTTCCAAAAAGCACTCCGCCTTCGGGTAATTTTAAACAAATACACACCCATTAATCTGTATATCCATTTGGGTTGTTGCTGTGCCATCTCCAGGCATCGGCAATAATCTGCTCAAGATTTTTGGTGGGTTGCCACCCAAGCACCTGCCCGGCAGACTGAGTTGAGGCTACAAGCATGGAGGGATCGCCTGCTCTGCGTGGCTCTGTTTTGGTGGGAATTTCGCACCCTGTGACCTTGCGCGCCATCTGCACAATCTCCTTGACCGAGTAGCCGCCGCCACTGCCAAGATTAAAGACACCGCTCCTGCCACCTCCTGCCAAATGCCCAAGGGCCAACAAATGGGCCTGCGCAAGGTCATCCACATGAACATAGTCCCTCACACAGCTTCGGTCGGGGGTGGGGTAATCATCACCAAATATGCCTATAAACTCCCGCTTTTTTAGAGCGGTGTTCATCACGAGGGGGATAAGGTGGGTTTCGGGTGTGTGGTCCTCACCAATATTCAGTGTGGGGCTGGCTCCGGCGGCATTGAAGTAGCGCAGTGCAACATAACCTATGCCGTAGGCCTGCTCGCACCAGTGCAGTAGTCCCTCTATTGCAAGTTTTGTGGCGCCGTAGGGATTTGTCGGACAGGTTTTGTCCCCCTCCTCTATGGGCTGTTTTTCGGGCTCGCCGTAGGTGGCGGCCGTGGAGGAAAACACAATTTTGTCCACCCCGTGTTTGCGCATACTTTCCAGTAAACACATGGAACCGCTGAGGTTGTTTTGATAATATTTAAGAGGATCAAAAACGCTTTCACCCACCAACGAAAAGGCCGCAAAGTTTATGACCCCATCTATGGCAAATTTGCAAAACACATCCTCCAAAAAGGTGGCATCGCCCAAATCGCCCACCAAAAGCGGTGCATCACCCACCGCTGCTCTGTGTCCTGTTGATAGGTTATCAACCACCACAGGGTTGTACCCCTCCTGCAGTAGCAGTGCCACCATGTGGCTTCCAATGTAGCCTGCTCCACCTGCCACCAATATATTTTTCATGCGCTCACCTCTGCTACTTTAAGTTTTGGCTTGTTATGTATATCATGCCCATTTCATTCAGGATACATTATATCAAATTAGCCACACTTTGCAAATAAAGGCACCCAAAATTTTACCCATACAAAAAAGCCCCCACAATGTGGGGGCTTTGAATGTGTAAAAAGCTTACTTAAGCTCGATCTTTGCGCCGGCTTCTTCAAGCTTAGCCTTCATAGCCTCGGCATCAGCCTTGGCAACGCCTTCCTTAACGGGCTTGGGAGCGTTGTCAACGATGTCCTTGGACTCCTTAAGACCTAGACCGGTGATTTCCTTAACGATCTTGATAACACCCATCTTGCTTGCGCCTGCGTCGGTAAGAATTACGTCGAACTCGCTCTTCTCTTCAGCGGCAGCGCCACCTGCTGCAGGAGCAGCAGCCATCATTACGGGAGCAGCAGCAGAAACACCAAACTCCTCCTCGATTGCCTTAACAAGCTCGTTGAGCTCCAGCACTGTTAGCGATTTGATTTCTTCAATCATCTTTGCAATATCAGCCATGATAAAATCCTCCTGTTAATTTTGTGCTCGCCAAATTAGGGCGGCAGATGTTTGCCCTCTCAGGGCTTTTGGGGTACAGCCCTTATTCGGCTGCGGCTACGGGCTCGGCGCCCTCACCGTTTTTCTCAGCAATGGCATTAAGAGCCACGGCCAAACCACGAACGTTGCCCAAAAGTGCACTGCACAGCATGGACAATAGCTGTTCCTTGCTGGGTAGGTTACCCAGTTCAGACACCTTAGCAGCGCTTATAACTCCACCGTCTACAAATCCGGCCTTAACCGTAAATGTTCCCTTGGAAGATTCAGCGTACTTAGTGAGAATTTTGGCAGCAGCAACGGGATCTTCCTTGGATACTGCCAGTGCGGTTGTGCCCTCAAGATGGGGTTCCAGCTCACCGTAACCAACCTCTTTAGATGCAAAACGCAATAGGGTGTTCTTCACAACACTGTACTCAACACCGGCTTCACGAAGTTCACGACGAAGGTTTGTGTCGTTTTCAACGCTAATGCCCTTGTAGTCGACCAAAACGCCGGCCACAGAAGATTTCAGTGTTTCCTGAAGAGCCAAAACAGCTTCTTTCTTTTGGCTTAAAATCTTTTCGCTTGGCAAATCTTTTCACCTCCTGTAATAATGATGGGGTGAGAATCAGAAAAAGCCCTCTCCGATAAGCCTCGGAAAGAGCCACAAAAACGCGCAGATAGTGCTCGCTTAAGTCTTCTCCTCGGCAGGCTGAGCTAAGTCATTTCAGTCGGATAACCGACACCTGCTGTCTTTGGATATTTGACAGCTCTGCCATTATACATATAATTTACGGACTTGTCAAGCCCCACGCCAATAAAAATGTATTGGCGGTGTAAGGTCCCCCGCCATTATAATGTACCTTTTGGTATTCGTACCGGATTTGTTCCCCCCGTTTCGCTCGCCTAAACACGGGGGGGCGTACCCTCGTCCGTCACACCTGCACGGCAATTTTATTCGGCATAAAAAATAAGCCTAAAGTAACAACATACGCGTTTTTTGGCACAGCAACACCCCTATGTTTTTGCCGCAATATGCTAACACAAGCCCTTGATTCTCACACTGTTTTACATAACCTTTTCCTCCACTTTACATTACATTTACACTCATTTGCAGCTTGTTTTTAGCTCACACCTTACCGTCGTTAAAAATATTAATGTAAAATTATTTTAATTTTTTTTATTATAATTGCACATCATTATTGCTAATTTTTCCCATTAAGCGCTGTTTTTGCGACCAAAACAAAGAATATTTGACAAATAATAACTATATTTGTATTTTAGTGGATTTTAAAAAAATGTTTTTATGTAATGCATACGACTTTATACGATTGACAATGTAACAACCTTTATTTATAATGAGGTTGTTACTTTTGAGTTTGGAGAGGAGAAATACAGTGGTAAGGTTTGAAAATGTATGCATGGCTTACGGTGAAAAAGAAGTGCTCAAAAACCTCAACATGACCATAAAACCGGGGCAACTGGTGGCAATAATTGGCCCCTCAGGGTGTGGTAAGACCACAAGCTTACAGCTTGTAAACCGTCTGATTTCCCCCACATCAGGAAGTATTTTTGTTGACGGCAAGGACATAAGCAAGGTCGACCCTGTTCAGTTACGACGCACAATAGGTTATGTTATTCAGGAAATAGGACTTTTCCCACACATGACCATTCGTCAAAACATAGAAATAGTACCTAAACTGCTTGGCTGGGACGAAAAACGCAGACTTGAGCGCACAAAGGAGCTACTTTGCCTTGTTGATATGGACGAGAGCTACCTTGAGCGTTATCCCGCACATCTTAGTGGCGGACAACAACAGCGCATCGGTCTGCTTCGTGCCTTGGCTGTCGAGCCACCCATCATACTGATGGACGAACCCTTTGGCGCACTTGACCCCATAACCCGTGAATCTTTGCAGGATGAAATCATGTCGCTGCAAAAAAAGCTACATAAAACAATTGTATTTGTAACCCACGATATGGATGAGGCGATAAAAATTGCCGACATCATCGTTATTATGAAGGATGGTGTTGTGGTGCAGGCCGCCTCGCCCAAGGAACTGCTTACTGACCCTGCCGACGAATTTGTTGAGCAGTTTATAGGCAAGCACCGTCTATACAGCGGCAAGGTGGACACGGTGCAGGAGGTCATGAGTCCCAAGGCCGTCTGCGTTTCGCCCTCGCTTAGCCTTGTTGAAAGCGTGGCCCTGATGCAGCGCAAGCGTGTACCCTCGCTATTTGTTGTGGATGACGAAAACGTACTGCTTGGTCAGGTGACGGTTGAGGACATTGAGGCTGCACGTCTTGAGCATGCAAGCTCAACAGTAGCTCAGGTTGAGCGTACCGAGGTATCCTCGGTGCACCCCGGCGACTCGGCCGAAAAAGCATTTGAGCTCATGATGAAAAACCGCATAGACGTCCTGGCTGTGCTGGATGATAAACGTCGGGTAATGGGGGTTGTCACACGTACAAGCATGGTAAAATCCCTTGCTCGGGTTGTTTGGAGGGGTGAGCAGGATGCATGATTTTATCATTGAGTTTTCCGAAAACTTTTCCGAAATACTCACAGCTATTGGACAGCATGTAATGCTGAGCATAACCGCCATAATAGCCGGTGTAGTAGTGGCTGTACCCATTGGTATAATGCTGGCAAGAAACAAAAAAGCCGCCACAGTGGTGCTGGGCATATTTGGTGTAATTAACACCATTCCCAGCATAGTACTACTGGGCGCCGCCATGATGGTGCTCGGTCTTGGGTTTAGCCCTGCTGTGGTGGTGCTGTTTCTTTACTGCCTACTGCCCATAATGCGGGGCACCTGCACCGGCATTTCGCAGGTAAACCCAAAGTACATAAAAGCCGCACTGGGCATGGGCATGAGCCGCTTTGACATGCTTCGCCTTGTGCAGCTGCCACTTGCCACACCATCCATCATAACCGGTATTCGCCTTAGCTCGATTTATGTAATAAGTTGGGCCACACTTGCCACCTTTATAGGTGCAGGCGGACTTGGTGATATTATTTGGCGTGGGCTTCAAACCTACAACTTTAGTCTGGTGTTATGTGGTGCCATTCCGGCCACCATATTATCACTTGCCGTCAGTGCTGTGCTAAACCAGGTTATTACAATGGCGCGCCGCTACACAAGAGAGGGGGTAACAAAATGAATTTATCTTCTGTGCTCCCCGCCATGCTTGTCCATCTGCAAATCACATTTTTTGGTGTGCTTTTGGCCTGCGTGATAGGTTTTCCCATCGCAGGGTTTCTTATCGGTCGCCCACGGCTTTCACACGCAGTATTCTCGGTGGTGGATGCCATACAAACCGTACCCACCATCGCCATGATGACCTTTGTCATGCTGGTGTTCGGCCTTAGCGACACCACCGTTATTGTTACCATCGTGCTTTACGCCCTATTCCCCATAATCCGCAACACCTATGTGGGGCTGGACTCGGTAGACCGCGGTACAATTCGCGCAGGACGTGGCATAGGCATGACCCGCCTACAAATTTTTAGGCTTGTGCGCTTCCCCATTGCCATACCTCTTATACTCACGGGGGTTCGTCTTGCCATCATCACGGCACTTGGCATTGCCACCACAGGCGTGTTTATTGGTGCCGGTGGACTTGGTATGCTTATTTGGCGTGGCATCCAAACCCGCAACTGGCTCATGTTATTATCCGGAGCTGTACCTGTATCAATGTTGGCGCTGATATTTGAGTATGCTCTTGGATATTTTGAGAAACGTATGACCCAAAGAAGTAAACAGTTAGTCGCCACAAAATGAGGAGGGTTTTTTATGAAGAAGATTATTGCAATTACATTGGCACTTGTATTTGTGCTGGCCATGGCCACAGGTTGTTCGTCCTCATCCGAGGGTATTGTAGTAGCATCTAAACAGTACACCGAAAGCATCGTTATAAACGAGCTTTATGCACAACTTATAGAGGCCAAGACCGACATCCCCGTAACACGCAAGCTAAATCTTGGCGGTACATCGGTTTGTATCCCCGCCATGGAAAACGGCGAAATTGACCTGTACTTTGAGTTTACCGGCACCGCCTATTCCGAGATTTTTAAGCAGGAGCTTACCCCCGGTCTTACCACCGATGATATGTACGAAGTTTGCAGAGATGGTTTTACAAACGACTACGACGCAACATTTTTTAAGCCTTTGGAGTTTAACAACACCTACGGGCTTGCTGTAAAGGCCGATCGTGCAGATGAATTTGGCACCAAGATAAGCGACCTTGCCGACAAGGCCGGAGATATCAACTTTGGTTGCGGACACATCTTCTACTCCCGTGTAAGCGATGGTTATGAAGGTCTTACCGCCACCTACGGCCTTGATTTTGCCGACACAAAGCAGATGGACACCACCCTGCTTTACGAGGCAGCAGAGGCCGACGAGCTTGATGTAATCGTGGTATTTACCACCGATTCCTTCCTAAAGAAGTATGACCTCACCGTGCTTGAGGACGACAAGGGCTTGTTCCCTCCCTATCAGGGTGCTCCTGTTGTGCGCAACGAAATCTTGGAAAAATATCCCGAACTAAACGAAGTTCTTGACACCTTTGCAGGACTTATCACCAACGATCAGATGAGCGAAATGAACTATCAAGTAGACGTGGAAAACCGTGCTGTTGAAGAGGTTGTTGCCGAATTCTTGGCCTCTCAGGGCATTGAGTAATCTCCCCCTGCGCTCTAAAAAATCCCTTTTAAGGTGTTAATGTATGGATAATAAAAACAATGTGGCCTCCCCCCGATACATGCAGGTGGCACAGGATGTAGCCTCCAAAATTGCAGATGGGCTCTACCCAGTTGGGGAAAAAATCTATGCTCGCTCCTCCCTTGCAAGTCAGTACGGCGTGTCAAGCGAAACCGCCCGCCGTGCCATATGTGTGCTGGCCGATCTTGGCATTGTGGAGAGTACCAAGGGCAGTGGTGTAACCATTGTAAGCATAGAGAAGGCCGTGGCCTTTGTGCACCAGTTCAGCGAGCTTTCAACCCTTGGCACACTGCGCCGAGCCCTTGCCGACAGCATCGAGCAACAGCAGGATCAGATGCGCTCGACAAACGAGCTTCTGGATTCTTTGGTTGAGCGCATTGAGCGTTTTCGTACCTCGAATCCCTTTGTGCCATACCAGCTGCGCCTGCCAAGTAGCACCACGGTGGAGGGGCAAACCCTGGCCGAGCTAAACTTTTGGCATAACACAATGGCCACCGTCATTGCCATAGGGCGTGAGGATCGAATAATCCTCTCCCCCGGTCCCCATCTAACACTGGCCCCGGGTGACCTGCTTTACTACATCGGTCAGTCCGACTGTGTTGACAGGGTTACAGCACTTCTGGGCACAGGATAATAAAACACAAAAGCGAGAACCCAAAACACATTCGGGTTCTCGCTTTTTTTATGCTATGATGCGTATAGGTAACTTTACTCCTCGCTTGCCATCTCTACAACCCTCTTGGCAAGTTCTCCTGCCTGCTCAAGGCTTGAAAGTGCAAAGGCCTCACGCCTAAAGGCGGCCGCTCCACGCAGTCCCACAAGGTACCATGCAGCGTGTTTGCGCGCCTCCCTCATGCCTATATGCTCCCCCTTGTAGTGGCATATTGTATTCATATGCTTTAGCATTATCTCCATGCGCTGTTCAAGGGGTGGCTCGGGTCGTAACTGTCCATCCTCAAGGTAGGCCTTTATCTGAGAAAATAACCACGGCCGGCCGGTGGCCCCACGCCCCACCATAATAAGATCACACCCCGTGTGCTCATATAGCGCCCGGGCGCTCTGTGGATCCACCACATCTCCATTTCCTATAACAGGTATGCTCACACTGCGCTTTACCTCGGCTATTATATCCCAGTCAACCGGTGGGGCATACATCTGATCTCTGGTGCGGCCATGTACCGCAATGGCGGCCACCCCTGCCTCTTCTGCATATTTTGCCACCTCAAGGGCTGTTACGGTGTCCTTGTCCCAGCCCTTGCGTATCTTGACCGTTACCGGTATGTCCACCGCCCTTACCACGGCGGCCGCAATCTCCCCTGCAAGCTTTGGGTTGCGCATTAGTCCACTGCCGCCCCCACTGCAGGCCACCTTGGGGGCAGGACAACCCATGTTTATATCTATAACATCGGGGGAAAACTCAAGCGCACGCACAGCTGCCTGTGCCATTATTTCGGGGTCATCCCCAAATAACTGTACCGCCGCCGGCCGCTCGACCGCACTCATGCGCAGTAGCTCCTCGGTTTTTCGCCCCGACAGCACAAGCCCCTTGGCGCTGGCCATCTCGCCCACAACATAGCAGGCACCGTGCTCCACGCACAGCTCCCTAAACGCACGATCTCCAACACCTGCCATAGGGGCCAAAGCGGCGGTTTTTGGCAGTGTAATATTGCCAAGCTTCATATATAATGTCCTCCAATTATTGCCATGGCATGGGGTGCGCAGCCATCTCTTAGTAGCCTGTGCATACTGCCACATCATTCATTTTATCTTCCAGACGGTATTTTATCAGAAAAACGAGATTTACACAACAAAAGATGATATAATATATTGGTGCATATAATATTTAAGGACAGCTAACCGCTCCGCTCAATCGACCAATAACGCCCATGAGTTGGTATAGTATTACAGGGCGGTACTTGGTGTTTATTTGTATTCATCTGCTAATGCCTAATAAATAACCTTGGGGGACGTAAATTTATGAAACTTCTGGCCATAGATGCCAACAGCATACTAAACCGTGCATTTTACGGCGTAAAACTACTATCCACCTCAAAGGGTGACTACACAAATGCCCTTGTGGGTTTTCTTAACATACTGCAAAAATTGCTCAGCGAGCTCTCGCCAGATCAGGTGGTATTTGCCTTTGACCTGCCCGGTGGCACCTTTCGCAATAAGATGTATGACGCATACAAGGCCAACCGCAAGGGTATGCCCCCCGAGCTTGCCGCCCAGCTACCATTAATAAAGGAAATTCTCACCCTGATGGGGTATAAAATACTCGAGCTTCAGGGCTTTGAGGGGGACGACATTCTGGGAACCCTTGCGGCCGCCTGTGCCGAGGACGACAGCTGTTTTATAGCCACAGGTGACCGCGACGCCCTGCAACTGGTCAGCGACCGTGTCACCGTGGTGCTGGCCTCCACAAAGGCCGGTGGTGCGCAGTATATCCCCATGACCCCCGCCGCCATACAGGAGCAATACGGCCTTGAGCCTTCTGCACTCTTGGAGGTAAAAGCCCTGATGGGTGATAGCTCGGACAACATTCCGGGTGTTGCCGGCATAGGCGAAAAAACCGCCATACCCCTTATTGCAAAATACTCAAACCTTGAGCGCATTTATGAGGATGTTTCGGCCCTTGAGGCCACACCCGGTGTAAAAACCAAGCTGGAAAAGGGGCGTGAATCGGCCTTTTTAAGCCGCGACCTTGCCCGTATACGCACCGATGTTCCCATAACCACCGACCCCCAAAGCCTAATGCGCACCCCCACAGATGAGGGTGGGCTGTATGATTTACTGGCAAGACTTGAGATGTTTACCCACATAAAGCGACTGGGGCTTGCCCCCACAGGCGGACAGACAAGTGGGGATGCCCCCACACCCAACCGCCCCACCTTCACCACGGGGCAGGGTGGCCATGAACTACCAAATTACGGCGATGCCCCCATTTATATTGCCGCCGAGTGTGCGGGCGAGAGCCTTACAGCCCTTGCCGTGGCACAGGGGCAGGATGTAACGGTTTGGCAAAATCCCTCACCCGAAATATTAAAAGAATTAGCCGAGCTTGAAAACCCAAAGTACACCGATGACTGCAAGGCATTTTACCGTGCCATGTGGCCAAACGCCCCCAAAAACGTGGTGTTTGACTGCCGACTTGCAGGCTATATACTAAGTCCCGACGCCAACGACTACTCGGTAGAGCGGCTGTGTGGGCAGTACGGCATCCTCACACCTGCCGCCCGTGACGAGCAAACCGATGAAAATACGCTCCTACTTGCGGCGGCCGCTATGCCCTACCTTTGCCGCCACCTTGAGGAGCTGACCGAGCAGTACGGCCAGACCGACCTACTGCGACAAATCGAAATACCTCTGGCCGAGGTGTTGTCCGATATGGAGCGGTTGGGCTTTTCGCTGGACAAGGAAAAGCTTCTTGAGTTTGGCAGTGAGCTGGAGCAGCACATTGAACTACTTCAGGGCGAAATATTGCAGCTTGCAGGTGGAGAGTTTAATATTAACTCGCCAAAACAGCTGGGTGAAGTGCTGTTTGAGCGCCTAAATCTCCCTGTGCGTAAAAAGACAAAAAGCGGTTATTCTACCGATGCCGAGGTGCTTGAAAGCCTTCAAAGCTATCATCCGATAGTAGAAAAAGTGCTGGATTACCGCAAATATACAAAGCTAAAATCCACCTATGTCGAAGGGTTGTCAAAACAGGTGGAGCAGGACGGGCGCATACGTTCGGTGTTTAACCAAACCGAAACCCGCACAGGGCGCATAAGCTCGGCCGAGCCAAATCTGCAAAATATACCCATTCGCACCGAGCTTGGGGCCCGAATGAGGGGCTTTTTCTCGGCTTGTCGGGACTGGGTGCTCGTAGATGCCGACTACTCCCAGATTGAGCTTAGGGTTTTGGCGGCAATCTCGGAGGATGAGCAGATGACCGAGGCCTTTTTGTGTGGCGAGGATATCCATACAAATACAGCCGCCCAGGTTTTTGACCTGCCACCCATGTTTATAACTCCACTCATGCGTCGCCGTGCAAAGGCTGTTAATTTTGGCATTGTTTATGGCATTGGTGCCTTTTCTCTCTCAAAAGATATTGGAGTAAGCATGGCCGAGGCCGATGGCTATATTAAAAATTATCTTAAAACCTACTCAGGGGTTAAGAAATATATGGAGGAAACCATAGCTCAGGGCAAGGAGCTTGGTTATGTTAGCACCATATTTGGGCGTCGCAGGTATCTGCCCGAGCTAAAAAGCTCCAACCGCAACCTGCGTGCCTTTGGTGAGAGGGTGGCCATGAATGCACCTGTGCAGGGCACCGCCGCCGACATTATAAAAATCGCCATGATAAGGGTATATAACCGCCTAAGGGAGGAGGGGCTCGAGGCAAAGCTAATTTTGCAGGTACACGATGAACTTTTGGTCGAGGCACCAAAGCATGAAAGCGATCGTGTGGCCGAGCTATTAAAACATGAAATGGAAGAGGCTGTAAAATTGTCGGTACCCATGGAGGTTGAGGTGGGTATTGGCCAAACCTGGCAGGAGGCCCACTAATTTTGGATCAGGATATTCGTTTTTTGCCCATGAGCAAAAAACACTTAAAATCACTTGCACAGCTCGAAGAAATCTGTTTTTCCCAGCCCTGGAGCCTGAAATCCCTCACCGAGGAGTTATCAAACCCTCTTGGGGTGTTCAGGGTGGCCATGAATAGCACCTCAGAGGTGCTGGGCTACATAGGTATGCACCATGTGTCGGGGGAATGCTACATAACAAATGTGGCGGTATTTCCACAATACCGTGGCCAAGGGCTTGCCAAGGCCTTGGTTGGACAACTGGTGGACTGGGCCCTTGAGCACAAGTGCTCCTTTATAACTTTAGAGGTTCGTCCCTCCAACATAGCGGCCATTTCGCTTTATGAAAAACTGGGCTTTGTTCACGAGGGGCTGCGCTGCAACTACTACCGCAACCCCCTTGAGGATGGACTTCTCATGACAAAATGGTTTACCTAAACCGCTCAGAAAAAATTTAACCTACAATAAACATGTCAGGCCAACTCATAGACCAAATACGGAGGTTTAAATGAAAACATTTAGCTTAGGTAGCACTACATTACAGGTGCCTGCAATATCGGTGGGGTGTATGCGTATAGCCACCATGGAGCATGGCGATATACGAAAACTGGTCGACACCGCCATGTCGGGCGGTTGCAATTTCTTTGATCACGCCGATATATACGGCACAAACGGCAGGTCGGAGGAGGTTTTTGCAGCGGCTTTGGGCATGAATCCTACACTTCGCAAGGATATGATTTTGCAGTCAAAATGCGGTATACGCAGTGGCATGTTTGATTTTTCTACCGAGCATATAATTTCGTCGGTGGAGGGGTCACTAAGGCGGCTGGGCACCGATTATCTTGATATTCTTCTGCTCCACCGCCCCGACACCCTAATGCAACCCGAGGAGGTGGCCGAGGCCTTCACCCGCCTTGAGCAGGATGGCAAGGTGAAATATTTTGGGGTTAGCAATCAAAACCCAATGCAGATAGAGCTACTTAAAACCGCTGTAAAACAGCCGCTTGTGGCAAACCAGTTACAGTTTAGCATAGCCCACTCGGGCATAGTGGATGCCGGCATAAACGTGAATATGCGCTGTGATGGTGCTGTTAACCGTGATGGTGGCGTACTGGAGTATTGCCGCGCTAAAAACATCACAATACAGGCCTGGTCTCCACTGCAATACGGATTTTTTGAAGGGGTATTTATCGACAACGACAAATTCCCCGAGCTAAATGCCATACTTGGGCGCATTGCACAGGAGCAAGGGGTGAGCAAGTCGGCCGTGGCTGTGGCCTGGATTTTGCGCCACCCGGCAAACATGCAGGTGGTCACAGGCACCACAAACCCTCAACGTCTGGGGCAGATGCTCAGCGCCACCGAGGTGAGCCTGACCCGTCAGCAGTGGTATGAAATATACACCGCCGACGGCCGCACACTTCCCTAATACAAAGCACAAAACACCCAAGGCCGTGGCCTTGGGTGTTTTTATTAGTCACACTATTTGGTTTTGATATTTTTGCGGGCCACCAGTCTGCAAATGGGCTTGCCCTCCTCCAAAAACATCTTCTCATGTTCGGTTATTATGTTGTCCTTTGGTGGGTCGGTGTGCATATCTCTGGTAATGCTTAAAATTTCCCAGTCGCATTCCTCAAGGTAGCCAACACTGGCCTCAAAAAAGTCAATATCATCGGTTTTTAGGTGAATTTCTCCCTCTGGAAGTAAAAAGGTTGCGTATTTTTCTAAAAATCTTGGGTGGCTTAGCCTGCGCTTATGATGCCCCGTTTTTGGCCATGGATTGCTAAAATTTAAGTATATGCGCTCCACACCATCCTGCGGCGAGATCATCTCATGTATATGCTCTGCGTTGCACAGTGTGAGCTTTAGGTTGTCCACACTGCGCCCCATCTCTTCATATGCCCGCTCAACCTTGCGCCTTGCCATGGCCACCATCTCACGGCGAATATCAAGCGATATATAGTTAATATCGGGGTTTTGCGGGGCAATGCTTGCAATAAATCCACCCTTCCCACTTCCAATTTCAAGGTGGAGAGGCTGTTTTTTTGTGTAAATCTCCTGCCACTTTCCCCTCATTTTTTCGGGCTCTGCCACAAAGTAGGGGCAGGCCGCAAGCTCGGGGCGGGCCCATGGTTTTGTACGAATTCTCAAGATATTGCCTCCTACATCACTGTAATAATCACTTTATAAGGCTTATTCCGCCAATGAAGGGCAGGGTTTTTGCCTTGCCGTCAAAAAGCTCCACTATGCGAATTACGGTAAACACCATAAGTGCAACACCACCAACAGCACTTACAATCCAGCCCACAAATGGTATCATGGCAACAACCGACAAAGCACAGCCGGCCAAAAACATCAAAAGGCCCTGGTTTGCGTGAAATTTAACAAAATAAGAGTCGGGGTGCACAAGCAGTGGCACCACAAATAAAATATTAAATTAGCAAAATATGCACCAGTACTTATTATCTTCTATGTCGGAAGGGGCAAAGTGCTGTGTGTAGTCGTGCCCCTCGCTTGTCATTTTGGATAGATCGGGGGCGGTTCCGTAGGGCGCACCTGCCAAGGTTTCACCACAAACCGAGCAAAAGCAATCGCCACTTCTTATCTCTGCACCACATTTTGAACAGTATGCCATTCTCAAATCCTCCTTAGGAAAAATCTTCACACATTTTATCATAATAACCGCTCTAAATCAAGCCGACAGCCGTCCAGTGCACTTCATTACGGTGTGGATTTTTTTACCTATTTGTGGTACACTGAATTTGATAGCAACTTATATCTGACCTTGAGTAGCCATCCCCCATAAACCATGGGATATGCCTTGTCCCCACAATAATAAATTAATTTGGAGTTTTTATTTTGGCTAACAATCTTTCTTTGGCATTTTCGGTTGTATTTCCGCTGTTCTTTATGATGTTTTTGGGCTACATACTGCGCAGAGCAAAAATTCTCACGCAGGATCTTGCAAAACAGCTCAACCTTATCACCTTTCGTGTGTTTTTGCCGCTGCTCATGTTTGTTAACATATATGACAGCGACTTTGCCGCACATTTTTCCATAAAACTAATAGGGTTTGCAGTAGGTGCGGTCATACTAACTTTTTTGGTTATAATGCTAATTATACCCATGATTGTAAAGGATCCCAAGCAGTGTGGCGTGGTAATTCAGGGGATATTCCGCAGTAATTTTGCCATATTCGGTATGCCTGTGGTGGCCTATATATACGGCGATGGCAACCTTACCACAGCCGCCATACTTCTGGCATTTTTAATCCCCCTGTTTAACTGCCTTGCAGTAATTGCCCTCCAGCGCTTTTCCGCCCATACCCGCGGAGCTAAGGATGTGCTCATGGAGATCGTTAAAAACCCACTGATTATCTCCTCAGTGGTGGCGCTTGCCATTAAGTTTGCCGGCATATCCCTCCCCGAGGTACTGCTCTCCCCCATGCACGACCTAAGCGCCGTGGCAACACCACTGGCCCTCACAGCCCTTGGTGGAACATTTGAGTTTAGGGGGGTGCGTCGCAGTTTTTGGCCGCTTCTGCTCACGGTGTTTTGCCGCCTTGTGCTTGTACCCCTCGTATTTATCCCCATTGCGGTTTATCTTGGCTTTCGTGAGGTCGAGCTTATTGTATTGTTCATCATGTTTGGTAGCCCTGCGGCTGTTTCAAGCTACACCATGGCCCACAGCATGGGGGCCGATTCCGACCTTGCCGCGCAGGTGGTGGTATTTACCTCACTTTGCTCAATATTCACGGTATTTCTTTGGATAACCGTTCTTGGCAATTTTTCTCTTCTTTAGGTCAAAAAAACTACTTCAATATTCCATTTTTCCCCTTGACATATGCTAATTTTTGATGTAAAATCTCGATAACTGAACAGGCCGTGTCGCGCATATGCTATGACATGGGGCCGGGTCGAATACGACAATGGATGTTATTTTACACATCTGTGGGACAGCACTAATCCCACAGGTGTTTTTTTTATTTTTTAGGAGGGTTTTGTCATGGAAAAACAACTTGCAATGCGGGTGTCATGGGTTACACTAATTGTAAATATACTGCTTGCGGTATTCAAGTTCTTAGCCGGTATACTGGCCTCATCATCGGCCATGATTTCGGATGCCGTGCACTCTGCAAGTGATGTTTTTAGCACCATAATTGTTATGATAGGCGTAAATTTGGCCGACAAAGATTCGGACGACTGCCACCCATACGGCCATGAAAAACTTGAGAGCGTGGCCTCGGTGACATTGGCCGTAATTTTGGCCATAACAGGGCTTGGCATAGGCCTTAGCGGCATTGAAATGCTACTTGGCACAAGCGAGATTAAAACCCCCGGCACCTTGGCCCTTGTGGCGGCCGTGGTGTCTATAGTTGTCAAGGAGTGGATGTTCCACTACACCAAGCGTGTGGCCAACAAAATACACTCGGATGTGCTCATGGCCGATGCCTGGCATCATCGCTCCGATGCGCTGAGCTCGGTGGGCAGTTTTGTGGGTATTTTTGGGGCGCGCATGGGCATATTGGTCCTCGAACCAATAGCCAGTATTCTCATATGTGTATTGGTGGTAAAGGCCGCCGTGCAGATTTTCCGTGAGGCCGCCGACAAAATGGTTGACCACTCCTGTGACCAAAAAACCATATTGGCCATGCGGGAAAAAATTCTATCACAGGAGGGTGTGCTTGAGGTGGACGACATTAAAACCCGCATATTTGGCAACAAAATTTATGTGGATATTGAAATTGCAGCCCTTGAGAGCATGCCCCTGATTCAGGCCCACGAAATAGCACAAAACGTCCACGACGCCATAGAAACCTTCCCGGGTGTAAAGCACTGTATGGTGCATGTCAACCCACACAGCGGCCACCAAGCTCCACCCGACGGCGATGATTTGGCCAATCCACAATAGAATTATAAATGAAATCATGCCGCCCCCATGCAGGGTATACCTGTGTGGGGGCGATTTATTTTACATTTTAGGCACACAATAATAAAATCTTAATAATTTGCAATCTTTTATTTTAATAAAAGATATGCGACAATATAACTACAGAGGGGGGCGACATTTTGTACAACATATTAATTTGCGACGATGATGCAGACATTGTAAATGCACTTGAGATTTACCTTGGAATTGGGCAGTACAATATTTTCAAGGCCTACAACGGGCTTGAAGCCCTAAGGGCGGTACACGAGCACGACATACAGTTGGCACTGCTTGATGTAATGATGCCCGAGATGGACGGCATAGCCGCCATGGGTGAGATACGCAAAATCAGCAATATTCCCGTGATACTGCTGACCGCCAAAAGCGAGGACACCGACAAGATTTTGGGGCTAAACAGTGGTGCCGATGATTATGTGACCAAGCCTTTTAATCCTGTGGAGCTAATGGCAAGGGTTAAAAGCCAGCTAAGGCGCTATACCCAGCTTGGGGCGGTGGTATCCACCTCGGACGATCTTTTGCAAAACGGTGGTATTACACTGGACAATGCCGCCAAAAGTGTTACGGTGGATGGCGAGGAAACCCGTCTAACCCCCACCGAGTTTGATCTGCTTTTGCTGTTTATGAAAAATCCCGGAAGGGTGTTCTCCCCATCCGAAATTTACTCGGCCATTTGGGATAACAGTCCTGTTGGGGCACAAAACACCGTGGCGGTACACATCCGCCACCTGCGCGAGAAAATAGAAATAAACCCAAGCGAGCCACGCTACATAAAGGTGGTGTGGGGTCAGGGCTATAAACTTGAAGCCGCAACCGTGAGAAATTAGGAGGTTTTATCAAATGAATAATCCGCTTTGTCGCACCTGGATAAAGGTGCTTGGTTCAGTGTTGTTTTTTGTCTTTATAGCCTGTGGCATAACCGCTGCTATTTTTGCAATAGATGGTTATGAAAATGATGTTGCAAACTTTAATACCCTTGAGGAGTTTGAGCAGGACCTTATAGCTCAAAGAGAAGAGAACTGGGTGAACAATGATATCACCCGCATATTGGACGAGTTTGAAAGTAGCAATGGTAATATTCAAAGCACCATGGTTTATAACCAATTTGAGCAGTTAGGCGCCTATTTTACCATAAGCGTAGATGGGAATAACCTTGGTGGCACCTACACCGACCAAGATTATCTTACACATCACGCTAAAACATTTGATATGTTCTTAAATGCCTACCCCGTGGGCACAACACTGGAATTTGATATCGATCTTATACATCCCGACCAGCGTGAAATGCTAAAAATCGAACCATCGGACATCGATGCACCTTTTGGTTATGTAAGTGCAAGTGGCATACTTTACTACTATTACCCAAGTCAGACACTGATGGGGACGAATGGCGAAACCCTTGTTGCTAATAATTCCGGTTATTTAGAAGTGACCCAAAGCAGTGCCGCCTACAGCGAGGTACAGGTGGATGTTTATTACCCCGACGGTGCCATAGATATCTCTTATTTTGATGGTTCAATGGAAATGCTTATGTTGCGCACCGAATTTATCTACCAAGATTGGTTTATTCCCATTGCAATAGTTTCGGGGTTTATTAGCCTTGTTTTGTTTATTTACCTGATATGGGCAAGTGGCAGGAAGTACGGCCAGGACAGTATACATCAAAATGCCTTTGACAAAACCCCACTTGAAATCTGGCTGTTTATTGTACTAATTTGTGCCTCGGTTGTACCCTCGGGCGACATAGGCGGTTTGCTGGCCCTTGTGCTGTGCGCAATATTTACCATATTCACATTTTTCAGCATATGCACACGTATAAAGGCAGGCAGGCTTTTGCGATGCACTATTACCTACATGGTATTAAGTTTCCTACACCGAAGCACAGGCTATATTTGGAAAAGCCTAAAGTCGGGCGCCATGAAAACCCCTCTTGCTTTGAGATGTTCCCTGCTGGTTCTTGGTATGATGCTGTTTTTCCTGATGTTCTTTTGGGCGGCAGGTCAGTGGGAATCCGGTGTTATGTTGTTTTTAGGCCTGTTTTTTTTGGCACTGCTTGGGGGACTTGTGGTGCTCATGTCAATATGGATGGGACAGCTCACCACCCAGGCAAAGGCCATTGCAAATGGTGATATAAATCACAAAATAGACACCTCAAACATGCGTTTTGATTTTGCTGAGCTTGGCAATACCCTTGGTAGCCTTGGCCAAAGCATAAACTTAGCCACCGAACAGCGCATGAAGAGTGAGCGCATGAAAACCCAGCTGATAACCAACGTATCCCACGACATAAAAACCCCCCTCACCTCGATTATAAATTATGTGGATCTCTTATCAAAGGAGGACTGCGACAACCCCACGGTGTCCGAATATTGCGAGATCTTAGGGCGACAGTCCCAAAAACTCAAGCATCTTTTGGAGGATTTGGTGGAGGCCTCACGGGTATCGAGCGGTAATGTGGATGTCAGCCTAATACTCACCGACCTTCTGGTGCTATCAAGCCAGTTACAGGGAGAATATCAAGAAAAATTGCAGGAAAATGAGCTTGAGCTTATTGTAAATCAGCCCGACCACCCCTGCCATGTAATGGCCGACAGCCGCCACATTCAGCGTGTATTTGATAATTTAATGGACAACGTAATTAAATACGCCCTACCCGGAACCCGTGTATATCTTGACGTAAGGCAGACCGAAAATAAAAATTTGATCATTCTTAAAAACACCTCAAAACAGCAACTAAACATCACAGCCAGTGAACTGATGGAACGTTTCGTGCGGGGTGACGGCGCAAGAAACAGCGAAGGCAACGGCCTTGGCCTCTCAATAGCCCAAAGCCTCGTTCGCATACAATCCGCCGAGATTTCCCTCACCGTAGACGGCGATCTATTCAAGGCCGAAGTAAGCTTTGACAGGATGTAACTACCCTCTACCCCTGCACAACCTTGGGGCTCTGCCCCAAACCCCGAAAACTTTTTAGGAAAAAAGTTTTAACAAAAACCCCACACGCCCCCGCCCACAGGCGGCGGGGGCAGGCTGTTGTGAATACCAACACACCTCACCTTTTACACCCTGTTTGCCGCAGGTGCTGCCCCCCGCCAAGGTTTATGCAACACACAAAACCCTATGGAGAAAAATATATGAAAATTGCAGTTGTAATCCCGGCCTTAGAGCCCGGAAAGGAATTACTTGACTATGTGGATGAAATATTATCTCGACGGTTTGCTGAGGTTGTGGTGATTAACGACGGTAGCAGTCCTCACGCCGAGGATATATTTGATGAGCTGGTTGCAAAGCTGGGCTGCACCGTACTTGCGCATCCGCAAAACATGGGCAAGGGCGCGGCACTAAAGACAGCTGTTGCCCACATAAGGGATCACATGCGCCATATAGGCGGAATTGTTACGGCCGATGCAGATGGCCAACACAGCCTGCTTGATGTCCAAAGGATGGCCCAAAAGCTAATTGACCGCCCCGAGGCACTAATTTTAGGCGTTCGCGAATTTGGCAATGGTACCCCACGGCGCAGTTTGATGGGCAATCGTATTTCTTCGGCCACATTAAAGCTGCTCTACGGTATAGAGCTTTGCGACACCCAAACCGGCCTACGAGCCATATCCCGAGCACATTTTGACTGGATGCTCTCCTTAAAGGGTCAGCGCTATGAGTACGAGCTTAATATGATAATAGACAGCAAAATCTCAGGAGTTGAGCTGATGACCATTCCCATACAGACCCTTTATTTTAACGATAATGCCGGCAGCCATTTTCGCACCATCAAAGACGGTGGGCGGGTATATTTTCAGATGTTGCGTGGGCTGATATGCTATATACGAAACTCCCTGTTTTCGGTGGGGGTGGACGTTGGGATGTTTACGATACTATTTTACCTCACAGAGTCTTTTTTGGCGGCCACACTTGCAACCACAATTGCGGCGGTGACGGCCAGGGTTGCCTCCTCGCTTGTGGATTTCAGGTTAAACCGAGGCACATTTACCGGCAAGGCCCCCCCAACAGGCCGGGCTTATGTAAGGTATTACACCCTGTGGATATTGCAAATAGCGCTTTCCACCACCCTTGTAAACCTTATGAATATTTACCTTGGAGCCCTGCAAACCATTGTAAAGCCACTAATAGACCTTGCTCTGGCCACAATAAGCTACCAGGTGCAGTTACACTGGGTGTTTGCAACAAAAAAACGTGATGACAGCGAGTTTTTGTCCGCTATACAGGATTTGATTTACACCCCGGAGGTGCAGCAGCTTTGTGATATTGCACAGCACTCCCCCGATGCTAACCGTTACCAGCACAGCCTGTATGTTGCCTATACCTCGTATCACATATGCAAAAAATTGCGCCTAAACGCAGTGGCGGCGGCCAGGGGTGGCCTGCTTCACGACTTTGAAATACGCTCTCTTGTTCTTACCCCACCGCATCCCATAATAATGTTTTTTGTGCACAACAAAATAGCCCTAAACCATGCCGCCAACTGTTTTTCGCTTACCCATACCGAGCGCAACATAATAGCATCACACATGTGGCCGCTCACCCCTCTTGCGGTGCCGCAGTATGCTGAATCAATCATTGTCAATATTGCCGACACCTACTGCGCCACGGTTGAGCTTTTAGGGCTTTACGGCAATTCAAGTGCGGCAAGGTTTTCGCCCCCCACACAAACCCCTGAACTTCATCAAAAACGCTCGCTTGGCCAAACCGCTTGATTTTAGACATTATCAGAGATTATTAGCCATATATCAAAAATAAAAAAGCCCCCGATCGGGGGCTTTTTTTGCGCCGTATTTTCAGTGCTGCGGTGCAATAACTTTTCTTAATTTTTGCTTTTTGCTCTTTAGTTCGTACATTCTTGAATCGGCAAGCGAGATGATTTTCTCGGCCGTAATTTCCTCATTTTCGTCCTTAAATGCCACACCATAACTTATTGATGTGGTGTAATCTTTACCGTATAGCTCGGGGATTTTTATTATTGACCTATAACATTTAAGTAGCTTTGTGGTTACGCTTTCCTCGTGGTCATAGCTGCCGCAAACAACAATTTCGTCACCACCGTATCGGCTCACAGTGTCGGTATTAAAATTGCGTTTCACCATTTCGCTGACAGTTTTAATATAAAAATCTCCCTCATCATGACCATGATCATCATTAACTATCTTTAGGCCATCAAGATCAATAAAGGCTACAAAGAATTTTTCTATATTTTCGGTGCCGTTTTTTATACTTTCATCGGCATAATCTCTTGTATAAAGGCCGGTAAGGGTGTCTAAATTGGCCTCTTTTTCCATCTCCTGAATTATTGCAATCTCATGATCTTTTTGGGCCATGGCATTTTTATACATTTCGGTATTTAGCCTTAAATCGGCCAGATGGTACGCATATACTATAAACATAGCAAATGCTCCAAGTGTAAAAGCCCCGGTGAAAACATAGTGCCACATCACGCTATGCCCGGTATAGGGAGCTGTAATGGTTAACATATTTACAAAGAGGGCCGCATAAAGAATCGAAAACATCTTTGTAAGGAACCTTATATTTTTATTATCAGCAAGTATTGTGTCAATGTAAATTCGAGGTAGCAGTCGCCTTGCAAGATTTATTGTAAAAATCGACATTGCAAATGTAGAGGTGGCCAATATTATTCTGTTATCTATGCTACTAAAGGCATCTACAATGCTCTCTTGAGCAAGTAGTGCCATTATGGGCATTGCCATTACTCTTTTGGCAAATATGTTAATAGTAAATGTTACCGAAACAAAAAGCATGCCTATAAGGCTGCTCCTAAAAATCAGCACAACCTCGATAAATATCGTCAAAAAGAACAGGGTTATGCCCATGCTTTCAAGCCACACCGGAAAAATTGTTATAAATGTGGCTATAAGAATAAAGTTAATTACTCCGCATACTGAAATTTTCATTATGTAACTTTTGTTGTAGTTAAATATGCGGGCTATGTAATAAAAAAGCGAAAAATGGTATGCACTAAAACATAATATCAATAGCATCCACAATAAAATCATACTGTTTTTGCCTCCGTCTGCTTATAAAACCGCTCCTTATTACTTCTCATTTTTTCATCTGCCACAGACAAAATATGCTTAAGTCCAAGCTTTTTCACCTGCTCATCAACGTGAATACAGCCAACACTTGCAGACACAAGAAATTTCTCGGTTTTATTTTGCATCTCAATATTTTCATAAATCCTGTCGATAACCTTCTCCGATTCCTCGCTTGACATATCACTTAAAACAATCAAAAATTCATCGCCGCCAATACGCGCAACCACATCATTGTCCCTTGTGGAGTTTGTTATGGCTTTGGCAATTTTGATGATAAGCCTATCCCCCTGGTCGTGGCCGTAATTGTCATTGACATACTTTAGGGCGTTTATATCCACAAACATCAAATTGAAGACTTCCTGCGAGTCCTCGCTACAAAGATTTTCAAGTACCGCCATAACAAATTTGCGGTTATAAAGATCGGTAAGACCATCTCTTTCAATTTTTTGGGATAGGTTTTTCTTTATGAGGTTCATCTCCTCCTGCTCACGGCGAGCATTGTCGGAGTAACGCTTATACAGGTTTGCATCGACAAGGTTCATGGAATACAAAAACACAAAGTAAAATGACAAAATACAAATTAATGAGGTTACAATAAGTATTAACATCTCAGCCGGGTAAAGAATGCTTTCCGAAATAAGGTGAAGTGTACCGCACTGGTAGAAAAAAATCATACATGTAAATATCAAAAGAAGTGTGGAGTACTTGCTTTTTTGGGTAATTCTTTGAATTGAGAGGGTGGACAGAATGCGCCTTACAAGCATAAGTGCGCCAATTAGTAAAGCTACAGTTATAAACAAAAAGTAGTATTTTGCAATATGATCTTCATAAATAACCTCAATAGGGCTTAAGTTAAATACTGCCGATACTATTACCATCGTAGGAATGGCAGCAACCGCTATATGAAACGACACTATTGCCGCACCACATAGCACCTGGACTGCGTCACTTTTTGCAAGCAGGCTAAATTCAATCGAGAAAACCACAAACATCAGCGCACAAAATTGTAGCACACCAATTTGGGTCCACTCAAAAACAAACATCAATGCTAAATTAAAAATAGCGAGTATGCACATTACAATTTTGTTGTTTCGTGGCTTTGTCAAAACAGTGGAAACATATAAAAACACAATAATCTGGTAAACAACCAGCAGTAGGGATGAGGCTATATTTAATGTAATTCTAAGTTGTTCATCCATAATACAAATCCGCTTTCTAATCAGCTTTAATAGGTGCTTTAAGCGGCACCATATATTTATCTGATTTTTTTCTGGACATTATCTTCTCTTACACATCTATCACACTTCATTTTACACGAAAAAGCAGTAAAAAGCAATAATTTACGGCTTTTTCCACCATATAGATTGCGTGTAAATTCACATATCTACAAATATGATAATAAACATATAATTTCAATTTATATAATTATTATATTTGTATAGCCAAAGAATTTTCTACACAATTAACCACGCCACACTGCTTCACTGTTAAGCATCCTTACAACATACTCTGCTGTTTTTCCCACAGCACTTAAATGCATATTGACAGGGCTATGACGCTTAATAACAATCGAGATTTGCTCAAAAACAGTGGGTGGGTGCCTTGCTCACCAAATCAGACCTCATCGCACTGTAGTTCACCTTTACAAAATACTATATTTATAGCCACGCCATCTACACATGTAATATCCATACGTCCGCCCACCTGCTCTATTTTTTGGCGCAGGCTCAACAGTCCGCCTGCTTCTTTTATCTCGGTTGGGGTATTTTCATCATCGTTGCGCAGTGTTAGGCCTATTTCATCCTGCCCTTGCGATATACTTACCCATAGGGTTTTGGCATTGGCGTGGCGGTAGGTGTTTTTTAACGCCTCATTTATGCACAGCAGTATAATGGGGCGGTATATTTCATCCTCGGGAATTTGCGCATTCATCACAAGCTCTATATCAAGCTTTTCTGCCAAAAATTCTATTTGTTCAAGGCTAATGCCCGCATTATCATTGCTTACAATTTGTGTAATCATATCGGTTAGTCCACTCATGCGGTCGGTTATAGCTTTTGCCTGGGTTATGCTACTGTCCTCCCGCATGGTCTTTTGTGTTAGGGTAAGCAGGCTGCCAAAGTTATCGTGAAAGCTCACCTTCATATCCACTGCAATTTGTTTTTCGGCCTTTTCTGCAACCATACCCTCAATTTCTTTTAGTCTTTGCCTTTGTTCGGACAATTTTTGGTTTACCTTTTCGGCTTCCTGCCTTATGTTGTATATATCGGTTATATTTTCAGCCTTGATTTGATAGTAACTACCCACATCCCCATCTATTACGCAGTTAGATTTGGATATTTGCCACACCTCGCCCGTCCCAAGTACAAACGCAGGTGCTTGCCCACTTATAATGCATTTAGGGCTGTTTTGCAGCGCCAAAACAGCCTCCCAAAACACCTTGCCACTGATAAGGTCCTTGCCGGTGAGCTCTTTGCTAAGGCGATGCATAATATTGTTGGAAAGGCATAGCTCCACTCTATCCGACATAAATGCTATTCCGGTGGGAAGTTTTTCTATTGCCTCCTTTATGGAGAACCAGCTTAAGGCATTTTCATTCTCTTTGTACAGTTTTTTTAGATTAATAAGGAGATAAAAAATACATCCTACGACAAAAGCAATATGTACTTCATACGGAATATTTCCTATAAAAAGTTCTGATTTCAAGAGCTCAATAGAGTTCTCCATATTTGGTATGTAAATTAGCACCATAAGTGAGGATGTATCCACCAGGCTTATCAGCAATAAAATACACAGGGTTAAAATACGCTTTTTGCTTTTTTTGTAGTAGACATTGCTCACAAGGCAAATGGTAATGAGTATAAAATTTAATATACATAGTGCTACAACCAAATCCATGCCACTACGGCTTAAAGAAAAAAAGTTCATGAAAATCCCCCTTTCTTTATTACTGCATTGGTATTGTAAGCGAGATGTGGTAGTAATCATCTTGGTCAAGCACTTCTATCCTGCCACCCAAAGCCTTGATTTTTCGCCTCTCAAAATCCTTCAGTTGCAGTATACTGTCATCAATATCCCCCGAAATTTGCACCGTGAAAACAATGTTATCCCCTCTAATATTGTATACAATATATATTACGTCAAAGTTATAGTCAGTTTGTTCTATGATGGTTTGGTAGAGGTCGTAGGTTAGTATTGCCACGCCCAAACCCAACTCAAAATTTTTAAGGATGTTAATTTCACATATTTTATTTTGGTGTAACAGCATCCTAAATGACTCAAGAAAAGAATATTTCATTTCTTCACTGCTAATATGTTTTTCGGTTTGCTCTATCAAAATCAAGTTGATTTTTCGTTTTAGGTAGGTTGAGGTCATCCCACTCTTAAATATTAGCCGGTTTATTGCCTCGGACGACTGTGCGGAATTATTGTTTATGGTCTCTTGTATTTTTTGGCTGTGGGGCAGTATTTCTTTTGCCATGATATCATGCAAATCGCTTATTTTCTTTTGTTTTGCACTCTCGCTTTTTTGTTCATTCTCAAGCAGTAGGACATCCACCTGGTGGTGTAAATTATCATTTATATCCTCAAGCTCCTTTATCATGGCACGAAGAGCACAAACATCACGACTCCATACAACATACCCACCCTTTATATCCAGCAAATGCAGGTAGGTATTTTCATCGTTTTCCACTACCATTTCATTTTTCAACCTGCGAAAAATCTCTGCCGAAATATCTGTGCTGTTATCAGAGGCAAAAACAACTTTGCCCTCCCTGCTTAAAATCTGCGCATGTATGTCCGACATCGAGAAAAACTCAGTATGCCCTTGGTTTGAATGTATTAACCTTGTTACAATAAAGGACTCCAAAAAAACCACAATGGCGGCACAGGTGAAAATTGTAAAATCAAGAAAGTAGTAGCCTATACCATAGTTTGGCTTAAAAATATAGGCTACGTTGTACACCAATATAAACGAAAGAATTATTATTGGTAGTCGTGAAACTTTTTTATTAGTGGACGATAATATGAATTTTTTTATAATAACTATCATTGATGTTATGACAACACATACTAAAAAAGCCACTATTACATAATAACCCACACCATGGCTATAATCGATATGATTATAGTAATTGTCTATGTCAAATATGAATACAAGTTGATGCAAATCATTTGTAAATACCATAAACAGCAGTGCAAGCACCGCAGCAAACAGTAAATTCCATTTTTTGTTTATTTTATGTTTTTCACTCTCTCCAATAAACAGGGATACAAAAAGAAACAAAACAGGTATGATTATCATGGGTATGTAATATGCGTACCAACTGTATCTATCCCCGTAAGCAAATTCCCTAAAGGCCCCCCACTTAATAGCCCTTATGCTGATCCACAGCACTATACTTGCGCCGATAAGAACAAAATATGTCCGCACCTGACTGTGCATAATTCGATTGTACATAGTAACTGTCCAGTATAAAAATACTGCAATATAAATGCCACTTGATATCAAAAGGCTCAGCCTGTTTACACTAATCCAATCATCTAACGTATATCTTGTTAAGCGGTATATTAGATCTGTAATATATATAATAACAATAAAAGTAGTTAATCTCAGTAAATAGTTTGACCTCAGCCCGCCCACTATATTACCCCATTTCTCTCTTAGTTATCTATATTTTTACATATTATCCCAAATAAATTATAAGTTTTATTTTATTTTTGGTCAATGGTAAACATGCATATATTTTCCTATTAAAAGCGATTTGCAGGTGTTGTAAACGAGTCCTGATTTTTAGTAAACGCATAACACTGCCCCCTCTGATTAATTCAGTGGGGGCAGTGCAGCAGTAGCAATGCTACTAAAAATTATTATAGCTTTTTAATACCTTATGCTGTTGCGTATGTTTCTTCCACGTTCTTTTCCCATCTTTTTTTAGATAATACGCTAACAATGATTTGCACTACTGTGGTAATTACCATTATAAAGCTCCAACGATCGATAAAAACCATATCCAAACGCATGTCCTGTGTCACTATGAACAGCACAACCGATGCCAGTGCCACAATTATGCTAACAACACGCTCAAAGCCTTTGCGCTTTAAGGTTTCCTCTTTTTGTTGCTCCTGATATTCATCGTCTTTGCGCTTTCCGGTAAAGTAGCCTATTACCAATACAAGCGATATTAGTGTATTTGCCACTGTGAGGATAAGATTTAATAACGACCAGGTGCCGCTTGCGTTTGCAAGAGGAACTGTTGCGTCCTCAATGTTTACAGAAGGGCCTTGGGAATCGTCCACTCCGGGCAGGGGTGTGGGCTCCTGCTCCGGCTCGGACTCGGGAGTATTCTCATCAGTGTCATCGGGGGTTGTGTCTATCTGGGGCACTGTAGGTGCGACTGTTTGGGGCTCGGTGGGGTCGGGGTCATCAGTGGTAGTGTCGGGGTTGGTAGGTGTGGGATCGGGGTCGGGGTCGGTAGGCCTTGTTATAACAGATGCGGCGCTTATGGTTAAAATACCCTCATTCACTGTTACGTTATAGTTGTTATCTGTAACCAAAGTGGCTGTGATGGCATAGGTGCCTACACCTTCGCCCACTTCGCGGCTTAAGGTATAACCAATGGTATCGCTGCCTTGCAGGCCGCTAAAGGCCGCACTGAAGGTGGGGTCGCCTTGTCCTACTGTTTTTCTGTAACTATCTATATCAAGTGTGATATCGCGCTTTTCTACAACCGCTGTCAGTGTGATGGTTGCTGTGGTATAGCCGGGTGCGGTTGCACGAATTTCAATGTTGTAACTACCGGCGTTTTTAACCTCGGGTATGGTGGTGCTAAAGGGTGCGCCGTCGATGCTATACTCAATTTTTGCAAATGTAAGCGAGCTTTGAACATTGCTAAGCGCACTATGGTTTTGAGAATCATATATTGTGTTCAGAGGATCGGCCGAAACGCTCAAACCACTTAGGGCTGTAATGGTAAAGCTATCGCCACCCGCACTTAGAGTGTAATTTTTCAGCGCTTGGTTAGTTTGCAAATTAGCCAGTGCAGCGCTGTTAATTTTCACGGTATATTGATCGGGCAGTGCCGTGGCAAGATCGCTAATCAAAAGATTGCTGCTATCAAAAGCATCAAACAAGGGGTTTGTATTTGCAAAAAGGGTATTTAGTGCAGTTTCATCAGCCTGAGATTTTGGGCCATTTGCCTCATTTACAGCAGGCAAAACATAGGGAATGCTTACAAGGCTTCCATACGCATATGATGCGGCCATATCGGGCGTTATTACAAGGGGTGCTTTGTTTATCTTAACGCTTACTGTTGTTGTGGTGGTGGTATATCGATAACCGCTTGCTTTTACTGTTACTGTGTAGTCGCCTGCGTCGATCAGTTCAGGTTTTTCGCTCGAAAAAGCACCGCCGTTTACGCTATATTCGTAGGTCAGTTCTGGGATGACATCCCCTGCCCATGCAGAAGAATATACGGTAGGCCAAGTGATGGAATTTGTATGCGACTGGGCGTTGTATGTCGAGGTGTAGCTGCTGTCGGTTATGGTCCAGTTCATTGTTTTGTAGGGCATCCAAACAGCATAAAGGTGCCAATCAACGCCAATTTTGCCAAGGTTGTCGCCCTCGGGATACTGTGCTGTACCTGCATCAGGCGAGGGGTTCCAACCTAAAATATAGTAATTTTCAGGGGTTTCAAAATCGGCCTGTAACAGTGTTGCCGCAGTGGCGGTCATTTCACTACTGTATTCTATAGGATCTATATATTCTTTATCTGTTAGGCCGGAGTCTGCGGGATAGTTACTGTAATAGGTAATTGTAGACAGTTCTTCTGCCGCTTTGGGGGAGCTTAAAGAAAATGTGGTTGGCAGGAAGGCCTGCAGATGAGCCTCGGCCGATGTTGACATATCAAAATCCTCATCGGTTTTAGTGTCATCACCCGTGGTGTCCTCGTTTGAGGTGTCGTCGTTTGTATCGTTGCTTGTGTCATCCTCGTTTGTGCTGTCTTCGTTTGTTGATGTTGTTTCAGAGCTCAGCTCAGAGGTGGGTGTGTTCATTGCCTCATCGCCATTTTTAGCATAGGCAAAAAGATTCATCTGGAATAAAGAGCTGAGCATTGCAATTGTAAGAACAATCGTTAGGGCCTTGGTCTTAAAACTGCTTTTTTTGGTGTTTTCAAAATTACTTGGTTGTTTACTCATTTTCGCGCTTCCTTTCAAAATAGTACAATTATTAATTTATGTTTTGCCCTGCCCATAGGGCGATATATAAGCTCAGAGCACATCTACATGGTTCTATATTTTGATGTACCTGCAATCTTTGCTCTTAAACCAAGGCGCTTAGTAGCTGTTTTTCACTTCATACCTCGGCGCTGTTAAGTATTATATACTCCCTCGGTCTCAAAAACGGTCTCGTTTTATTCAATGTGTGAGCCAATTTTGCTTATTTCGGTCTCAAAAACGGTCTCATTTTGCCTTAAAGTGGTATGATTTTGTATTAATTAGCTTTACCTGCCTTAAAACGCATTTGAGCAACTACCTAACGCCAAAAAACCGCACCCAAAGTTTGGGTGCGGTTTTTTAACAATTATGGTTGGGTATGATTTTGCATTACATCCCGTCACGAAATTCCTGCAAACCCGAACATGAAAACTCAAGGCGCAGTGATCGCATTTTGGGTATATTGTGAAAATGCGTTCTTACGCGTGAAGTGATGCCACGGCAACACTCCTCGTCGCTGTCTTTTAACAATATTATGAATTGGCTGGCGCTATAACGTGTAAAAACGTCTCCGCTTAGTAGCGAGGCGCGCAAGCTTTTACGCAAATACTGGCTAATGCCCTCAAGACGAGGGCTTATGGGAAAGGCGTCGCCGTTTTCATCATACACTGTACATAAAACAAGTCTCATGGTGTGGTCGATGCCCATTACGCCCATCAGCATGGCCTGATATATATGAGAAAATTCATATAATCCGCATTCATGTGCGTTTTCAAAAACCTCCGCTTTGCAAAGGCTTTTATGCACCTGGGCAGTGTCTTGTGCCATGCTCTCATTTTCTAAGGTCAAGGTTTTCATCAGTTCAAGCAAATTTGGCGGTGGTTGCAGTCCTAAATCGCTAAGCAGGCGATCACATACATTATCATATACCTGAAACGCTCTATTAAAATGCTTGCACTCATATAACGCCTTAATATAATTTAAGTAAACGTCCTCCTCATGCGGGTATAGGGCAAACGCCTGGGCCAGTTCATCTAATACCTCTTGATAACAGCCCTGTGCCTGAACGATTTGCAGTAACTTATTTAAGAAACTAAAGTAGCGCTTTTCTAAAAAAGATAGTTGCTCGCTCACCCAAAAGTCGCTTAACAGGCCACCAAGGAAAACACCGCGGTATAACGACAAGGCCTGTTTGCAGGACTCAAAGGTGTCGGCTTCTTCCAAGCCGTCAAGCATTTCCCAACATGCATTAAAGGCCTCAAGATCGCTAACGCAGTTCAGTCGCAAATGATAGGCCTCGTTTTCAAACACAACTGCTTCTTCGTTTTCTTCCACAAGTCCATTTTCACGCAAAATTTTACGCAGACGGTAAATTAAATTTTTGCAAACTGCATTTGGGTTGTCCAGCTCATCTGCATCTAAAATAGAGTTAACAAGTGCCTCGGTGCCGGCCTTGCGCCCCGGGCTACACAGCAAAAACACCATTAACTGCAGTGCTTTATTTGTTTTTATTTTGTTTTCTCTAAAAACCTCATTTTCACCCAGGCGGATACTAAAACCGCCAAATAAACCAATTCTTAAAGTTTTATCATCTACATTTAATATTTTCTTATTCATACTTCACAACCTTACAAATTATAAAATGCGTTTACATTATAGTTACCATCACTAAAACATAAAGCTTAAAACCCTGTAATAAATTGAAATGCAGATTAATTTATACTTTAAGGCAAGCGTTTAGGTAGGTCCGCTAATTCTTGCCCCCAAGACTTTCTATATACTTATATTATACTCAAATGCAGAAAAAAACAACAGTAATGTGCTTAGTTTTGGGTACAAAAAATCCCAACCCTCATGTGGGTTGGGATCTTGGTGCCGGCGGTGGGACTTGAACCCACACGACGTTGCCGCCAACGGATTTTGA
>CAYJGQ010000006.1:0-44090 GCA_964369885.1 uncultured Oscillospiraceae bacterium | reverse complement strand
GCGCCGCCTCCCCCGAGGGGGAGGACAGTGCGCCCCACAGCACGGGAGGGGGGAGGGTTCCGCCGCGACCACGCGGCCGCCGCCTCCCCCGAGGGGGAAGACAGTGCGCCCACAGCACGGGAGGGGGGGCGTGTTCCCCCGCGACCACGCGGCCGCCGCCTTGTGCGACAGCTTATGCTTGAAATCACATGCGCTTTGATGTAATATTAGATATAAAGGAGGCACTTTATATGAATACTATTGCAAAATCTTTTTCTGACCTCGTTGGAAACACACCTATGTTATCGCTTGAGCGATATGGTGAACATAATAAACTACTTGCCAAAATTGTGGCTAAACTTGAATTTTTTTGTCCTGCAGGAAGCGTAAAGGACAGGGTAGCGCTCAATATGATTAACCAGGCTGAACTGCGTGGCGATCTGCGTGCAGGAGCTACAATCATCGAGCCAACCTCGGGAAACACCGGTATAGGCCTTGCGGCTGTGGCGGCCTGCAAGGGTTACAAGGTGGTGCTCACCATGCCCGACAGCATGAGCGCCGAACGCCGCGCCCTACTTTGTGCCTATGGTGCCGAAATCATTTTAACACCCGGGGCGCTTGGTATGCAGGGAGCGATTGATCGCGCCAATAGCCTTGCAAAAGAAACTCCCAACAGCTTTATTCCGGGACAATTTGAAAACGCCGACAACCCCGATGCCCACCACAAAACCACCGCCCCTGAAATTTGGCAGGCCACCGGTGGCCAAATGGATATATTTGTGGCAGGTGTAGGCACAGGTGGCACAATAAGTGGCGTTGGGGGCTACCTCAAGGAAAAAAATCCAAATATTGAGGTGGTAGCGGTCGAACCTGCCGATTCCCCTCTGCTAAACGGCGGCACTGCAGGCCCACATAAATTGCAGGGAATGGGCGCAAACTTTGTACCTAAAATCCTCAACACCAAAATTTATGACCGTGTGGTGGATGTACAAAGCGCCGATGCCTTTGCCACCGCCGCCACCCTTGCTCACACCGAGGGCATACTGTGCGGCATATCTTCGGGGGCGGCACTTTGGGCGGCTACTGCCTTGGCAAAGGACCCACAAAACAAGGGCAAAACCATAGTAGTTTTACTGCCCGACGGCGGCGAGCGTTACCTATCCACCGGCCTGTTTGAGGCAAAATAACACCTTTCCCTCTTCATTGTGTTTATAGCTCAAAAAAGGACTATGTGGTTACCTCCACATAGTCCTTTTTCTATTGGTATTTGTTAAATGCTTTTATGCGCCGGGTGTGGGTATAAGCTGGCTAACCGTCCCGTCGTCGTGTAGGCGGTAGAGAAAATCCCCACTGTTTGAAAGGAAATATGTGCCGGCAGGGTTGTTGTTAACCTTGTCAAAAACATCTAAGCGGTAGCATATTTTGTCATCCACCTGCACTATGCCATCGGCAGGATAAATATTGTAGTCGGCCCAACTGTCGTGCTCTAATCCCAGTTTTTCGGTAGTTTGTGTCCACATGAAATCAGCGGCTTCCTCCACCGTGATGGTGGTGGTCTGTACTATAAAAACCATTCCCTCAAGATAGACAACCTTCACCCTGCAAACATCCTCTTCCCACGAAACCTCAAGACCTACCAAGGCCTTTGGCTCTTCAATTTCACGAGCCAAAATCATGCTTCCGGGCTGGGTAAAATCAGGGGTATCCAGCACAAGCCCGATATCATCCACTATGGCACATTCCCGCTGGGTGGTCATTGTTTCGGTGTATTCGGCCAGTATGTCGGGAAGCCCTTCAATGCCACTGTAAACATGTATTATGGTGGGCTCAACTGCAGCTGCCTCCCCATCTTCGGCTTGCTCGGCATCCGCCTCGCCCTCTTGGGTCTCATCGTCCTCTTCGGCAGTTTCTTCCTCAGCGGCCTCTTCTTCGGCCACTTCTTCAATTTCCTGGGTGTAGGTTATTTCCTGATCCACAATCATGCTATCAATAGTGGGGAAATATTCCTCACCGTGCACATAGTTTTCGGGTGGTGAGGGTGGTTCTTCGCCACAAGCGGTAAATGTAAGCATTATTACAAGCGCTACCGCCATTAACCTAAATTTAGCTTTACAAAAATTCATTCTTATGACACCTTTCATCTTGAAAACACGTGTTTTATTTTGCTTGACTTTGTGGGTAGTTAGCTATGGTTACAACATCCCCATTGGCCAGCACCTGCCTAAATGCACTCTCACGACCATTAACCTCAAGGGTAACCGGCCCTTTAATCTCTCTAAAATCTATGCCGGTGTGTTCGAGTAGATCCATTAAAAAGTATGGGGCTTTATCCTCTTTTGGGGACAGTTCTATGGGCTTTCCGTTAAGAATAAAACGGCATTTATCCCCCTGCTCTGTGGGTAGTTGTGCCGCTTTTGGCGGTGTTGGCAGGGTGCTTGCCTTGTTTATACTTTGTATGTGCCAATCTGTGAGTATATTTTCCTCCGAAGATAATTTTCTATCCCCCATCATAAAGCCCGATGCCTTGGGGTACTTCTTTAGTAGCTCGCCCACAGTTATTGTGCGATCTCCCCCCGACTGCGCAGGAATAAATATTATCTGGTCGCCTGCATGAATAAGGCTTGAGGGCAGTGCCTCCTTACCGTTTATGCCAAGACGTGCCGGCGTTGCAGGCTCGGGGTGGAATACCTGACGCTTACCATCGAGGTAAAACACCAGTGTCTTGCCACTGCGCCCCAGCAGGTCGGAGTAGGTAAACCCATTCATCATAAGCAGTTCCAGGGCCGTCAGGCGCCCACTGCGAAACAACCTTGCAGGTTGATCATTAAGTGTTACACGGTAGCTGTCGCCAATTAGTCCAAGCCCTGCCGATATAGCTATGCCAAGGGGGGTGGTGTACTCGGGATCCTCAAGCTCGTGGGTGTCGGAGTAGGCGCTGTTCTTAAAATGTCCGCCTGCCACAGCCACTCGGCGCTGTTCCATGCCCAGTGCCTCGGCCACCTGGGTTTGTATGTTTGCAAGCTTACTACCGCCACCTGCCAAAAAGACCGCCGAGGGCGCACCGCCGTTTAGCGTGGTTATACACTGTGCAATTTCTTCTGCAAGCCCTTTTGTGTGCTGGCTCAGCCTGCGGGATAGCTCCTCGGGTGATACAGTTTGCTCAAGGCCCAATATGTCTACAAAGTGTATCGCCTCTTCCTGCGACAGAGCAAACTTAATCTCCTCGGCCGTGGTGTAGTCCACCAAACATTCCTTCATTATGGCCTCGGTTATCTCGTCGCCTGCCACGGTGGCCATGGTGTAGCCCACCAC
Organism: uncultured Oscillospiraceae bacterium; assembly: GCA_964369885.1. GTDB lineage: Bacteria > Bacillota > Clostridia > Oscillospirales > Ruminococcaceae > Heteroruminococcus. The sequence goes on along the minus strand of CAYJGQ010000006.1, from coordinate 40,799 downwards.
ACTGCCATCACGACAAATAGCAATATCCGATGTGCCTGCGCCAATGTCCACAAGCCCAAGATTTAACAGGCGCAAATCGGCAGGTATTGCGGCATTTAGGGCCGCAATGGGCTCCAATGTTAGGCTGGAAACATCAAGCCCTGCCTTGCGCATAACAGAATACAGGCTATCTATGACCTCGCTTGGCAGGAAGGTTGCCACCACACTGCACTCAACAGCGCTACCCGTGTGCCCCTCAAGATGGGTCATTTTGTAATTATCCAGGGTGGTGTGCACTGTGGTGTATCCAACCAAAAACAGTCTTTGTTCCAACTCGTGGCTGGTTTGCAGTTTTTCTTCAGCCTGCGATACAGCCTGCGCCTCTACCTGAGCCACAATATCGGCGCTAATAACCTGCGCTGTGGATAGCTCGAGTTTGCCCTCACCTTGTTCGGTGCGCAGGGCACGTCCTGCCGCCGCCACACACGCATGGCTCAAACTGCACTGCATTCGCTGTTCAAGGTTGCGGGTCACAAGGGATACAACATGGGCCACCTGCTCTATATCTTCAATCTGGCCATCCATCATGGTGCGGCGCTGGTGAGGCTGTTTCTCTATGGCTAAAATCTTAACTTTATCACCATCCGGTTTTGCCAGAATGCCTATTACGCTTCGTGTGCCTATATCAAGCGCATAGATTAAATCCTGTTCCTGATTGGTATTTGTAGCCGCTGATTCACTCATAAAAATCCTGCCTCCCTTTGCCTAAACTTTTTAGCTGATGCAAATTTTTACATTTTGCGTCAGCTGTGGTTGTGGCCGTCATTTACAAGGCCACCCCATGATAGGTCAAACTGCGAAACCTTGCCTCCCACTTTGGTTTTTTTATAACAACCTAAACGGTTACGGGACAAAATTTCGCAGTTATTGATTATATATTTGCTCAGCACAACCCACTACCATAACCCCAATACCCTCGGGGGTTATACTAAGTCCTCAGGCATTCTCGTAACACGAGAATTTATGTGGATTTTGGTGTCTTGCGCTCCTTTGTCATAACTGCATCAAAATACAGTTATATCACTTATATTTCTCCTACCTATCAATATTTATCATCAAAATCTTGTTCAAAGCTCTGATTATTTATATCGATCGGGTTCGGTTGGGGTTTATGATCTGCCGGTGGGCTGAGCTGTGAAATCATGGGCTTTGGCGGCTGAATATCGGGTAAAACCTCGATGTTTTTTGGGGCTACCTTAGTGTTTTTTCCGCCTTTTAGGTTCATGCCCTCAAGGATTTTGCGCATATCCTCGGCCTGATTTGACAACTCCTTGCTGGCCGCCGCCAATTCCTCACTGGTGGCCGAGTTGACCTGCACAACAGAAGCTATTTGATCCACACCAACTGTCAGCTCGTTTATTGCATCCGCCTGTGTCATGGTGATCTCGGCAAGGTCATCTATGGAGCTGATGGCCATGTCGGTATACTGCATGGTTTTTTCCATGTTCTGCACCACATCTTCAACAAGGTTTGTGCCACGGTTGACATAGGAAAGTGAGTTTTCTATGAGTTTTTTGGTGTGCTTTGCAGCCTGGTCGGAGCGTGATGCAAGGTTGCGCACCTCATCGGCCACAACTGCAAATCCCTTGCCCGACTCGCCTGCACGGGCGGCCTCTACTGCAGCGTTTAGAGCCAAAATATTTGTTTGGAAGGCAATGGTTTCTATTGTTACAATGATCTTCTCTATGTCCTGCTGGCCTGTGCTTATGTCATTCATGGCCTCGTACATCTCTTGTATGCGCTCGTGGCTCATCTTCATCTGTGCGGCAGCCTCGGCCGACTGGCTCTTGGCCGACTTTGCGTTGTCAGAGTTGTGTTTGGCATTGTTGTCCATCTCGGAAATGGTGGAGGAGAGCTGCTGAATGGTGGCCGCCTGCATTGTGGCGCCGCTTGCCAGTTCGTGCGAAACATAGGACACCTGCTCGGCCCCTGTTGTAACCTGATTGGACATGCCGGTAACACCAAGCATAGTATCGCTTAGGTATGATGTTAGGCTGTGCAAATTTTTCTTTATTGGTTCAAACTCGCCGGGATATTCACGGTCTACCTTTACCGCAAAGTTGCCGCCCTTAAGGGCCTCTGTGACCTTCGCAATATCAGAAATTATATCGCTTACGGTGGCCTGTGATTCACGAACACCGTTACACATCATTCCAACTTCGGATTTTGATTGATACGTCAGCTCATGGGACAGATTTCCGTGACTAAAGGCCACCACTGCTTTTTCAGCCTCAATAATGGGGTTTACAATGCCACGTATCAGTCGAATTTGCACAACAACAATTACTGCAATCAACACCCCTATTATTCCCCACATAATGGCCCTGTTGCGTGCAAGTGTTTGTTCAATGGTTGTGCGCTCAATTTCTTGGTTGTCCTGAGAAATTCTTGTCAAACTATCTCCCAAATACAGCATGGGGGCAAGGGTAACGGATTCAACCTCATCTATTAAAACCTTGGCCTTATCAAGGTCATTAGCCTTGATGGCAACCTGCACCTGATCCACAGCATCTCTCCACACCTCTATGGCCTGGGCATACTGTTCATCAAGGGCATCCTCTCCGCTATACGCATTTTTAATAACCTCGAGCGCCGCATCTATTTCCTCATTACACAGTATAATATACTCATCGGCCGCCTCATCGTGACCGAATATCACCATGTGCCTTATTAGCTGTGCCACTATGTTTATCTTTGACTGACTGTGGTGTATTTCTTGGAGCATTAGGCTATGATCATCCAAAAGGATTTCATAGCTTGTCGTGTTTTCGCTGATGCCGTACTGCATTACCATGGTTATTATGGCAATGCATAGCAAAATCAAACTAAATACTAGTAACATAGACGTTTTAATCTTTAAGTCCTTGATTTTCATAGCGCACACTCCCAAAGCCAATTTTGACCTTTATTATTTACCACCGTAGGTTCCGTTTTTTACGTCACTGAATATTTTTCCGTCCACCAGTGTAATAACGCGTTGTCTCATAATATTGACATATTGTTTTGCGTGGGTAGCCATAACAATTGTAGTTCCTCGTTTATTAAACTCTCCCAAAAGATAAAGCATATCCCACTGGGTGTCCTCATCAAGATTTGCTGTCAGTTCATCGAGTATCAGTATAGTGGGATTTGCCATTATAGCCCTTGCAAGTTCCACCCTGCGGCTCTCACCCAGGGTAATTTCCCCGGGGTATTTGTCCCCAATATCGGGGAGACCCACCATGCGCAGGGCCTTTGCAATGCGCTCCTCGGGGGTGCTGTCCTTGTTTTTTCTTTGTGAGAACATGGCGGCAAACTCAAGATTTTCGTTTATTGTTTTTTGCCGTACAAATTCAGGTGTTTGCCCTACAACGCCTATTGTCGGCAATCTTTTTTTCCACATTTTAGGGGTGTATTTTGTAATCTTAGCCTTGCCAAGATGCACCGCACCCGATGTCGGATTCATTTCGCCCGTAATTAGCTTTAGCAATGTACTTTTGCCCGCACCACTACTCCCGATAACAAACAAAAAATCACCGGGATTGATTGTAAGATTTATATCCATAACCGCAGGCATCATAATCCTACCCATGGGGTATGATTTTGTAACATCCTCCAACCTAATTTGTACCATTAGATCTCCTTTCAGGCCTCAACTCACATATATTAAGGGGTATGACTCATTACATACATCTCAAAAGTAGTGCCTACACACGCATACAGCCCTCTGTAAACCAGAGGGCATCAGCAAATTGCGGTGTGTCGTCAATCCAGACACCCTTCTATTTTATTCTATCAAAAAAATTGTGTGAATGCCATACATTTGGGCATAAAAAAGTATAAATTTGCAAAAAAATCACCTTTATTCGCTGTAAAATGATTTTTTACCGCCCAAACGCTTGCTCACCTGCTTATCTGCCCCTATTGTGCGCTCCAAAAGGCTGCGGTTTTTCTTTACCTGCTCACATAAAACCAGCTCGTGCTCCTCGCCAATTTCCCGCCCCGCCAACAAGGCCTCAAGCCTTTTTCCATCCTCAGCTGGTAGCTCGCTACACTGTTTTTCAAGGGTTTGTTTGTATATTAACATGTCATTTATTTGGTCTTTGCGCAGGTTGAGAAACAATGACACCGAAACCTGGTCCTTGCGCATAATGGCATCGGAGAGCTGTTCGGTCAGATCCATCACCTCGCATAAAGATGCATACATCCTACGCTCTACCCCAAGGGCGGCCATGACAGATTGTTGTTTTAACATACCTCTCCCCCCACTTATACAGCCTTGCCATCAGATATAACATTGGTTTCGGCCTGCTTAAAGCTATCCCGCAGTTCCCCCACCATGTTTTTTATCCTCTCAAGCTCGGTCATATTGCGCCCAAACTTTACTCTATTTAGCTCGTAACAAAAAAATTCATACAGACGGCTAAGTTCAGCCGACACCGGATAGCGCCTGTCAAGGGCGCTATCCAGATAACGTATTATCATAATACTGCGTTCAACCATTGCCTCGCCGGCCTCGTACTGCTTTTGCTCAATGGCAATGCCGGCTTGGGTAAGGCGTTTATAAAGTTCATCATACACCAAATTAAGCAGTTCGCCCTGTGTCATGGTGTTTAACGAATCTTCCTTATACTGCTGATATCCACGCATATTCATACCCATTCTACAGCTCCTTTCCCAACTTTTTTGTAAATTCACACCGTTTGTAGTGGTGCATATTTACTCTGGGTGCAAGTCATCAACCGCCCATCATGCCCATTAGGGAGGAGCTTTGGTTGTTCATCTCCATTACCAGTACCTCAAGTTGGGTAAACTGTCTTGTGTAGTAGTCCACTCGGTCGGTCAACTTATCCTGCCACTCCTCAATTTCATCATCAATTTCATTGAGTTTGGTCAGCATTTCGTTTTGCAGTGCTGTGGTGGGGGCGTACTTGGAACCGGCAAGCTCAATAAGTATACCCTTGGGTTCGCCTGTTTCCTTGGCGTATAGGTTTGTAACCTCCTGCAAGGCAGCCATAAGTCCATCGCTGGTAGCACCGCTGCTTTCCTTGCGTGTGAATACGTCCTCCACCATGTCGGGGTCACTCTCAAGAGCGCCACGGAGCTTGGTTTCGTCCAGAGTCAGGGTGGTAAGGCCACTGCTGTAGGAAATGCCTATGCCAATTTCGGCAAGGTCGCTATCGCTAACGCCCAGAGAGGTTACGGCATCGCGCAGAGCGTCGGACAGGCCACGCAGGTCGCTATCCATAAAGAATTGTCCGGTCTTAACCTTCTCCTCATAGGCCTCAATCTCGCTTTCGCTCATGCTGGCCTTGTCGCTATCAATGAGGGGTAGGTAGTCGCTACCGTCGCTCTTTTGAAGAGGCTGTTCTGTGTAGGCGGTTTTTACACTGCTTGCAATTTCGTTGTAATCCTCAATCATGCTCTTAATGGCGTTAACGATTTTATCCGCATCGGCCTGGGTTGAGAATTCAATTGCCTCGCCGCCTGAAAATGTATCCTTGAGTGTTATGTCCATACCATCAATGTTAACTGTATTACTGGTACGAACAATATCCTTTGTTTGTCCGTTTACGGTTACATTTAGCTGTGCGTCCTGTCCTGCAATGTAACGTCCGTCACCTGCTGCCGGATCGCCAAACAGCGCCTGCCCAAGTGTGCCACCAAACTCAATTTGATCCTGCACACCTGTCTCCTCGGCGGTAAACAAAAACTCGCCCGAAAAGTTCGAGTAGCTCAGTCTAAAGCCCAGCTCGTCGTTGCCGTTTACCTTCGAAACAACGTCCTCAATGGTGCTGTCGGCGGTAAATGTGCCAATATCCACACCATTTATGGTAAGGGTCTGGTTGTCACCTGTAAAGCCAAGGTCACCCAGTGTTCGGGTCGAGTCAAGTGTTGAGGAAACGCCCCCATCCTCACCCATTCCCAGCATGGACCCAACATCAGAGCTCACCTTTAGCGTAGAGCCATCTGCAATCGAGAAGCCGAGCTCTCCCGCTGCGTTTTGGCTGGCCTGAATCTTGCCGGTGCCGTAGGCGACGTCCAACTTATCCTGCAAATTTGTCATAAAATTGCCAACAGTCCAGTCATCGCCAACCGTTATGCTCTTTGTGTTGCCGTCAAGTTCAAAATTTATGCTCTTACCCTTTAGGTAGTCAATTGTGGCAATTTCTTGGGAGTATGAAGAACTTCCAACTCCCCAAATGTTGGCCTGACCCTCGGAAAGACTTGTCAGGTTTAGGGTGTCTGCAAGCTTGCCTGTTGCGCCGGTAATGCTAACACCGTTGCCGGCATCGCCAATCTCCTCAAAGGCTATGCTTCCGCCAACAACCTTAACGTCGATAAGCTCATCTGCCGACTTTGTAGCTCCACTGGCAAATCTTACGTTTTCATCCGCAAGTTTTTCCTTTATGGCCTCGGCCAACATGTCGGCGGTAACCTGACCGCTACCATCTCCTGCGGCATCTAAAAACTCAAGCTCATCAAAATTAATGGTAATTTTGGCCTCGCCGTATGTAAGGGTCATTGAGCCCTCAAGTGTGCTTACGTTGGTGTTTCCCGAGAGGTCAACCGCCTCGGTGCTCACATTTATTCTGCCATCCGCCCCTACCGAGCTTTCGCCGGCAATAAGGCCTGCAGTAGAAATGCCGTACTGCTGGGCAGTGGCAAGCTGTGTGATGCTGTTAATAAGTATTTCGCTGCTGCTCTTGCCGTTTGCAGACACAGCCCCTGCGTTTTCGCCCGTAGCATTGGTCAGAGAGCTTGAGGCAAAAAAGCTTGAGCTAAAAAGGTTGCTGGAGGAGGTGTAGGACATATAGTTGCGGCTAAACTCAATAAGCTTATTGCTTATGCCCTGGTAGCCTTCCTGCTGCCACTGCGCCATGGTGCGCTCCTGCTCAAGGGAGGTTATTTTGGACTGGTAGCCCTGAACCGCACCCTCAATCATGCTTTCGGTGTCCATGCCGGTGGCAAGACCCGAAATAATATTGCTATTACGGGAACCGTAAATACTCCCCGAAGAACTTGTTCCCATTAAACTTGTTATAGATGCCATACCTTACACTCCTTGCTTTTATATATGTGTTTGTTGGATGTGATACATTTTATCCATTGTTGACAAAGTTAGACACTTTATTGTAAAATGTATGTGAAGAAAGTAGTCCTATCTTCTCATTAATATATATCGTCCGACATCACTTAAAATTAAGGGTTATTGTTAAAAATTAATAAACTTGGTTGTTTTGTGAGTCGAGCTGTGAAAGGGTGGGTTAGTTTATGGGTACAACGGTAATAACCGTTACAAACCAAAAAGGTGGGGTTGGAAAAACCTCAACCGCCGCTGCACTTTTGGCCGGTCTTGCCAAGAAAGGGGCAAAGGTGCTGGGGGTGGATCTGGACCCACAGGGAAGTTTGGGCTTTAGCCTTGGGGTGGACATTGAGCACTGTGCCACCGTGTATGAGATGTTTCAGGACAAGGTGGAGCCGCGTGACGCCATCTACAAAACCGATACCTGCGACATTTTGCCCTCTAATATTCTTTTGTCGGCCGCCGAGCAGGAATTTACAAAGCCGGGAAGGGAATTTCTACTTAAAAATTGTCTTGCAAAAATAAAGGATGATTACGATTTTATAATCATAGACACCCCCCCTGCCCTTAATATACTTACTGTAAACGCATATGTTGCCACCGATGGCCTGATTATACCCATGGCTCCCGAGGTTTTAAGCCTGCTTGGGGTGTCGCAAATAAAGGAAACCATCGAAAGTGTGCGCAACTACTACAATTCCCGCCTAAAGGTTTTGGGTATACTTCTCAATCGTTTTAATCCCCGACTTAACCTCAACCGCGAGGTGCTGGATTTAGCCGAGCAGATTGCTGTTCAGTTGGGCACAAAGGTTTTTGATAGCCGTATTCGCAACGGTGTGGCTGTGGCCGAAGCCCCTGCCCACAGCATGAGCGTGGTGGATTACTCCCCACGATCAAACCCCACAGCGGATTTTTTGTCCCTGTGTAACGAAATAGCCGGACCTGCATTTACACTCAAACGATAACCAGCTTTTAAGGAGGATTGCATAATGCCTGCAAAACGTGGAGCCAAAAGCAGTAAGACCGCACATGTCCTCAACCTGATTTCTAACTCGACCGAGCCCACCGGGGAGGCAACTCAGGCCGCAACAGCTCAGGAGAAGACCACAGAGTCTGCTCCCACACCTACTCAAGCTCCACCGTCTAAACCCACCGTTCCTGCCATAGAGGTGGCAAAGGTCAATAACGAGGCCATTTCGCAGGCTATTCACGGCGCACTTGATGATGCTTTTTCTGAGGATGAAACCTTTGAATCCATCACTGCCGAGCCTGCCGCCCTCGAAAAGCCTCAGGAATACGCCCCACTTAGTAGCATATCTGCTCCTTGGCAGGCCGACATAGCCCCACCCGCCGAACCTCTCGCCTTTTCCTCTCAGCCTGTGGCTGTTGAGGAGGCCGCACGGGTAAGCTCGGCACGTTCGGGCCTTTTAAGCGATTCCGATGTTGAGTTTGTCAACGTCATGGAGGTGCTGGTTGATGAGGTTTTGGTGCGTTACATAAAAATGCTTGGGGTTTGCCCCTGCTCTCGCTGCGCCGCCGATGTTAAGGCCCTGACACTTTGTCGTCTACCTGCAAAGTATGTCGTGCTTGACTCTACAAATCGCTCCACCGTGCTTAGCTTTTACAGCTCACGCTTTGAGTCCGAGATAAAAAATCAGATACTCGTGGCCTGTCAAACAGTAAAAGAAGCCCCACGGCATGTATTGTAATTATTGCCGTGCAGGGTAAGTAAAAATAAATACAGTTTCTACCGCTCCGCTACACTTACAATGTGGCGGAGTATTTTATTTGCTCGTCTAAATTACAAAAATCCACCCCCTATTTAGTGTTTCGGGGGTGGAAAAATTTTGTTTATATAGCTTTAGCCATTGGTTGTGTCGTGTTCGGGGTCTTGGGGCATTTCCTGCTTGGGCTCGGGACGTGTTATGTTTTCCCACCACTGCTCAACATCATCCATGCAGTCAAAATTATCCTCGGTGAGTTGCTGTGTGGGTATTTCAAGCTCCTCGGCCAGTTCATCAATTTCCGACCACATGGCTTTTTCGTACTGCACCACCAGGTCAAACAGCAGCCCGGCTCTGCCTGTCCTAAATGTCAGCCCCTGCTTTATCTCCTCCCGTATGGGCAGTTGATCTAAAATTTCTGAAAGTGGGGCATCTATTAGGTAGTTTAATGTGGAGAACATGCCCATGAGGTAGGCATCCTGACGCGAAATGGTCATATCCTTTGCATAGGGTACAAGGCGACTGCAAAAATTCGCCCTCAAAAAGGATAGTCTTAGCAGCTCTTGGCTACCGCTTTCAATCTCGCCGTCCTTATTTGTTACAGCGCTTAGAAGGTAAACCCACTGCTTTAGCTCATTTAGACCAACAATCATAACAGCCTGCTGCACATTATCAACCTTGTGACGCAGTGCAAAGTAGCAGGAATTTACCATCTTTAGTATGCCATAGGTCAGGGTGGCATCCACCGAAATTATGCCCTCTATCTCCTCAATGTCGGGCACATCTTTGGTCACTGCCGCCATCAGGCGGAAGAAGTTGCTTTGCAAATATTCGCTGGTAAAGGCCTTAACCGGGATGTTATCGGCAACATATGTGCCCTCAAGCACATCAACGCCCAGCTCAACTGCCTTGTCGTATAGCTCCTTGCTGTCAACTCCTGTGGCAACACATACCTTGTTCATGCCATTTGCAATTTGTATTGTGCTGGCAGCGGTTGCCCCATGCACATAGGCAACGTCGAATTTTATGTAGTCAATATCATCAATTATTGACAAATACCTCTGGGTAAACTGAAACTGATTGACGGCAATTTTGTACCCCTCTCTTTTATATTGGCGCACAAAATGCATGGCCGTGGGGTGTATAATTACGCTGTCATCAATCTGAATTACCAAATCTTTTCTATCAAAAAGGTATGGGGTGCGCCGCAAAAGCAGGGTGGTGGTAAAGGTCATGAAATTAAGGGCGCCCTTAAATATTTTTTCGCAGTTTGTACTAAGTAAATTATAGATTGTATCGGCGGCCGAAAATTCGTTTGGTGATTTTCCGCTATCTTTTAATCCATATGCATAGTTAGCACCATGATACAATATTTCATATCCCACAATGCCACTGCCAACTGCATTTTTTATGGGGCGTCGCACAATATATCTGCCACTCATATCGTTTCACCGCCTACCGCATGGCCACCTGAAAGCAGGTTATCCAACATTTCAATAAGCTTGCCTATCTCGGGCTTGCTAAGCTGCCCGTCCACGCCAAGCTCTACGGCTTGTTTCCATTTTTCCTCCGATATTAGCGACGAGAAAACAATTACCTTTATGTCCTTGAATTTTAAGTTTCCCTTGATTGATCTAAGTAGTTCATGTCCATCCATCTGGGGCATTTCAAGGTCGGTTACCACTGCGCATACATGCGAGCTTATGTCCTGCACCTCAGCTAGTCCCTGAAGCTTTGACCACAAATCCTTACCATTTGCAAAGGGGGTCACATTTACATAACCTGCTTTTTTGAGGGCACTGCAGATGGTCTGGGACAAAAACATCGAATCTTCGGCCAGCCATATGGGCATTTCACGGTCTTCACGGCGTCCAAGGCTTTCAATATCGCTCATTTTTATGCTTGTTTGGGGCGATATATCGGCCACAACACGTTCAAAGTCAAGTATTGTTACAAGGCGGTCATCACTTTGGGCAATGCCTGTGGCCATGCCGGCCTCTCCGCCCGAAACAGCCTCACCGGGTTTTTGCACACCTTCCCAGGGCACACGTCTTATTCCCTCTACCGTATGCACCCTAAAGGCTATATATGTGCGGTTAAAGTTTGTTACAATAAAAAGATCCTTGTCATCACGCTCGCCCTTTTTGCCACGCAAATAGCATGGCAAATCAACCACCGTTATTACAAAATCACGAGGCTTTATAATGCCCTCCACCGCTTCGTGTGAATGTGGCATAGGGCGCACGGTCTGGGAAAGCATTATTTCGCGCACCTTAGCCACATTGATACCGTAAAGTTCACCATCAATCGTAAACTCCATGATTTCAATCTCGCCGGCGCTTTGCAGACTCGTGTTTTTATTTTCCAGCATGGCACCAATCCCCCATTCTCAAACTCATAGCTTTATATTAAAAGATTTTATCCGGGTGGCCATGGCTCTTAACCACGCCACTGCCTGTGGCCACATCAAAAAAAACAGTGCGTGCAATGTTTCCCCCAACATCCTGCCACAGCAAATTTATGCCGTTCATTTTAAGCACCATGCGCACACTTTCTATATTTCGTGCGCCTATGTTGCTATATGATCCATTTTGAAGTGAGGCAAAAATGCAGGCTCCTCCTGCAATTTTTGCAACTATGCGGCGTGGCACACCCCCGCGCATTTCCATGTTTCTCAGCGTTTCTTTTATTCCGGTGTCGGCATATTTAAGAGGATTTTTTTTGCCATCCTCCATATTTATTGGTAGCATTATATGAAGCAGTGCCGCCAACTTTATCTCGGGGTCATACAGGCACACACCAATACAAGAGCCCAGCGCATAGGTAACCAGCTGTCCCTCCCGTTTAGCCATCTTCATATCTGCAATGCCAACTATAAGTTTATCACTCATCCAAGACTCCTAACTTACTAAGTAGTAAATTGAGCGATCTAACATCAGGTGATAGCAAAATTCTGCACACCATTGCTGTTTGGTTGCATATAAAATTAGTGCCTATTGTCATGATGTGATTGGACTGTCCTGCATACTCGGCCATGGGAATTGTTAATATTGCGCCCTGCATTTCCACGGCAAAAGCCGGCACGGTAAGACGCATTGCCACCCCTGTCATGCCCGATATGGCATTGATAAATGCCGAAATCATTATGTTGCCAACCTCGATAAGCGCAGAGCTATCCAGCTCGGTTAGCTCATCGTAGTTTGTAATTGTGCGCCCCATAATCTTTTCCAGCACAAGGCTTGTAAACTCCTCACGCTGAACCGACATCACGGTTCCGTTTACCTCGCCCTCAAGACGAACCAGAACCCCTGCCGTAATAAGTTCGGGGCCACCAAGCCATTCTATGGCCTCATTATATTCCATTATACGCACTTCGGGCATGTCAATGCGAACCTCACAGCCCAACATGCTCGACAAGGCCGTGGCAGCATTGCCCGAGCCTATGCTGCCAATTTCCTGAAGTGTGTCGAGCTCCATACCACTCAGTTGATCAAATGACTTCACTCAACCTACCTTCCCTCCTACCTGTTAGCCAGGTTATTTATGGTCGTTTCAACCTCATCGGCCGTTGTAACCATGCGCAGTGCATAACTGTACGAACGCTGTGCCTCTATTACCTTTACAAGCTCGGTGGCCAAATCCACATTGGAGACCTCCAAAAATCCCTGCTGTACCTGCGGTACCGTTACCGGGGCCACGGTGCCGTTTTTCTCGCCCACCGAAAAGCGCCCCGAATCAAGGTGGAGAAGCCCATCTTTATACTGAATGTCAAACACACCCACGGGAAGTTTCAGGTCGGGGTCGGTCACCACGATGGGTTGTTCGCTGGCGTCAAGCACCTGGCGTCCCTCGCCGTCGGATAGGTAGAACTCGCCCTCAAACTCGGACAGACGAAATGCGCCGTCACGGGTGTAGGAAATTTCCTCGGTTTCAATGTCCTTTAGGGCAAAAAAGCCGTTGCCAATAATGCTGTAATCAAGACTGCGACCGGTCGATTCAATTCCTGTCGATTCAAAGTTTGTTACCGAGCTTACAACCCTTGCGCCTGTGCCCTTTGGAAGTTGCTCGCCGTCAATGCCTGTAAGCATACCGTACATCAGTGCGCCAAAAGCCGCCTGGTCGGCCTTGTATCCAAATGTGTTTACATTTGCTATGTTATTGCCCTGAATTTGCATACGGTCCATCTGTTCGCTGGCTCCGCCTGCTGCATTGTAAAATGCCTGTAACATGCGCCCTACCTCCTAATATTTATAGTCTACCCAGCTCGGTAGTGGATTTTGTCAGTACACCGTCGTAAAGTTTTAGTACCTGTCCTGCACTTTGCAGGGCTCTTTGGGCCGTCATCATGCGAACCATTTCATCTATCATCTCAACATTTGAGTTTTCAACCGCCTTCCACATAACTGTGGGGCTCTCGGCTGTGGTGGCCTCAAGGTCCTCTCCTGCCTTAAACAGACCGCTCTCGCTTTTTTCAAGCGCCTGCACATCCTCAAAGGTAAAAACCCCAAGCTGTGCCACGGGCTGATTGGTTTCGGTGAGAAGTATCTGACCGTTTTGCTGTGCTGTAATTTTGTCGGTGGCCAGCAGTATGGGCTGGGCATCATTGCTAAGCACTCGGCCATGCCCCTCAAGATATAGATAACCCTCGGGGTCTATCGAGAAACTGCCTCCACGGGTGTATTCTATTGTGTCCTCTTTTTCTATGGCAAAAAACCCTTCGCCAATAATGGCAAAGTCAAGGTTAAGGCCGGTAAGCTCGGTAAAACCTGCCTCGTGGTTTATGTGCAGCTCGCTTGCGGCCAAAATGTAGCTTTGCTTGCCAATGTTCTGGGTGGACTCGTTGTTTCCAACACGGTTCCACATAACCTCCTCAAAGGTGCTATCTGTGTATATCTCGCCCTTAAATCCTGCTGTGGATACATTGGTCATGTTGTTTCCCACCACGTCGAGGCGGCGTGTTTGTGAAAGCATTCCTGATGTCAGGTTATAAAATCCCTTTGTCATAGTGTTACTCCCTTTCAGGTGATTTTCAGTTCACTCGCCGCTGCATAAATATTTTCAAATGCTGTACGGCTCGGCTATGTATTTGAGACACTCTTGGGGCGCTAACCCCAAGAACTTGTGCAATTTCTTTCATTGTCAGCTCCTGCTCATAATAAAGCGAAAGTACCAGACGTTCGTTTTCTCGCAGGCCCTCAATTCCCTCTTTTAGGTGGTTGTAAAGTTCTTTCTCCTCACAGGCCTCCTCGGGGGGATTTGACACCCCGGCACCTGCCACCAACTTTCCTGCCGCATTGCCATAACTATCAATCAAGGCTTCAAAGGAGATTAGGTTGGTCACCGCTGTGTCGGATAGGGTTTCCTGATATTGCTCCAGTGTAAGCCCCATGTGATTTGCCACCTCCTGCGATGTGGGGGTGTGGCCAAGCTCGGCCGATAGCTCCTCCATGGCCTTGCCAAGTTGTATGGATTTTTGCCGTAGCTGGCGTGGAATCCAGTCCTGCTTTCGGGCCAGGTCCACAATCATACCACGCAGACGCTTTGAGATGTAGGTTTCAAATTTAACTTCTTTTGAAAAGTCAAACCTGTCCACAGCGCTAAGTAGTACTAGTATTCCCTCGTGTATGACATCGTCCATCTGGGTAAACCCACTGTATATGCCACAGGTTTGTATGGCGATGCGCCGAATAATATCGGTCATGCGTAGCACAAGGGCCCATTTTAGCTCCTGGTCGCCTGTTTCTTTGTAAAGTCGTAGTAGTTCATTGTTATCCAGTTGTTCAATTTCCTGCTCAGACAACCTTGGTTGCTCGCAGGTGTCTTTGGTGCTCATCTGGGCTTGGTTACTCATGCTCACCATCCTTTGCCGTTGTGACATGGGCCAGTGGCCTGCCACACCCTCAGCGAGTGAATTGTGCAGCTCATGTTCAGGCGTGTATCTCCTCGGCCTGCCATGTTATGTTGCCAATTGCCTGTATTTGCACATTGCTTGCAATCTCACTAAATGACAACACATATACATCGGGGTAAAACTGTGCAAGCAGTCGGCTGAGGTACGCGCGTATTATCTGGCTTGTCAGTACAACAGGGGTTTGTGATAGATCATTGAACTTCTTGCGGAAGTCCCCAAGTTGCGCCACCATCTGCTGCAGTATTTCAGGACCAAGGGCAAGATATACCCCGTGGTCGTTCTTGGTAAGCGAGGCCAAAACCTTCTTTTCAAGCTCGGCATCAAGGGTAACCACCCTGAGCTGGCCGCCGTCACAAAACTTACGTGTGATGGTGCGTCCAAGTGCGCCACGAACCTGCTCGGTTAGCATATCTATATCGGTTGTGGTTACGCTACCCTCAACAATTGCGGCCAAAATTCCGCCGAGGTCCTTTATGGGTATTCCCTCGCGCAAAAGGTTGCGCAGAATTTTTTCAAGGTTTGTGTAGGTAACCACATTTGGTATGGCCTCCTCCACAAGCTCGGGTTGGGTTAGTTTAAGGTTGTCAATTAGCTGTAATGTTTCGGTGCGGCCCAAAAGCTCGTGGGCATGTTTTTTCACCGTTTCGGACAGGTGGGTAAGCATTACCGACAGCGGTGTTATAACGGTGTAGCCGTAAATTTCGGCCATTTCCTTGTTGTCGGGCAAAATCCATCGTGCGGGAATTCCGTAGGCCGGTTCAACCGTTTCAATTCCGTCAATCTCGCCTGTGGTGTCGGAGGGTTCCAGTGCTAAGTAGTAATCCACCAGTATTTCGCCCCTGGCCACCTCCTCGCCACGTATCTTGATTATGTACTGATTTGTGCCAAGTGTGGCACCATCGTGCAGGCGGATGGAGGGTATTACAAAGCCCATGTCCTGGGCATACTGACGGCGGAATATAACTATGCGGCTTATAAGCTTGCCACCGCTTGACTCGTCCACCAAAGGAATTAGGCTGTACCCAAATTCCATCTCGATGGGCTCTATGGTAAGTAGGGTGTAAACATTGTTTATGTCCTTGTAGTAGTCGGACTCGGAGGTACCCATGGCCTGCGCCAGCTCGCTTTGTGGCTCGTCGGCCTGTTGGTTTGCCTCAAGCAGCCTCATTCTGCTCATTCTGCGGTCGGTTACAAACCCACCAATGCCAAGGCCTGTACCCACCAAGAAAAGAGGCGCTGTGGGGGTGCCGGGCACAAGGGCCAGAATTATAAGTATAATGCCGGTTGACATTATGGCTCGTGGCTGGCTCTTAAACTGCTTTACAACATCGGTGTTCAAACTTCCGTCCGACACCGAGCGGGTTACAATCATACCTGTGGCGGTGGAGATCATAAGGGCGGGTATCTGGGAAACAAGGCCGTCGCCTATTGTAGCGATGGAGTAGATGCTAAGCACTGTGTTAAAGTCGTTGCCGCCCTGTACCATGCCTATTATTATACCGGCCACAAAGTTAATAACCGTGATTATAATGGACATTATTGCGTCGCCCTTTACAATCTTGGTGGCACCATCCATGGCGCCGTAGAAATCGGCCTCTTTTTGTATTTTGTAGCGGCGTTCGCGGGCCTCGTCCTCTTTTATCATACCCGAGCTTAGGTCGGCGTCGATGGCCATTTGTTTACCGGGCATGGCGTCCAAGGTAAAGCGGGCGGCCACTTCGGATACACGCTCGGCACCCTTTGTAATTACAATAAACTGCACCAGAACGATTATAAGGAAGATAATAACGCCAATTACTATATTGCCCTGGGTTATCATATTACCAAAGGACCGAATTACCACACCTGCATTGCCGCCCTCGCGCAGAATAAGGCGGGTGGAGGCTACGTTTAGTCCCAGGCGGAACAGTGTGGTGATAAGTAGTAAAGAGGGGAATATCGACAGTTCAAGTGGCTCTGAGATGTTCATTGTGATCATTAGTATAACGATCGACAATGATATATTTACCACCAGAAGTATGTCGAGCATAAATGTGGGCATGGGTATCACCAAAAACATAACGATGATAACCACCATAAGCGATATGGCATTGTCCATTATTCTTCTCATAGGCTTTTATACTCCTGATGTACTGCCGGGTTTTATATTGCGTTTATATTCACGCAGTCTTAAGTTGCGGGTGATCTATCTGTGTAGTTGTCTGCACCATCGCCATAAAATCTGCGAAGTTATCGGTTGTTAGCTCTTTATCTTTCCACTTACCTTGTACAGGTATACCAGCACCTCGGCCACGGCGTTGTAAAGCTCCGATGGAATTTCTCGGCCAAGCTCGGTGGTGGCGTAGAGGGCACGGGCAAGTGGCACATTTTCTACCACCAGTACCTTGTGCTCATTTGCCACAGCTATAATGCGCATCGCCACCTCATCCTGCCCCTTTGCAAGTACAATCGGGGCCGAGTCGACATCGGATTTGTAGCGCAGAGCCACGGCAAAGTGGGTGGGGTTTCGCACCACAACATCGGCGCTGGAAACCTTTTGCATCATTCGGGATTGTGCCATCTTTCTTTGCACTTCCCTTATCTTGCTTTTTATCTTGGGGTCGCCCTCCATCTGTTTGTATTCCTCTTTAACCTCCTGCTTGGTCATCCTAAGCTTGCGCTCGTAGTCCCACCACTGAAAGTAGATGTCGGCGCCGGCCAGCACAACAAAGGCCAAGGATATTTGGAATACCACCTCAAAACTTGCATCAAACAAATGAGAACAGGCCGCCAAAAGGTCGGTATACATATACTTTGAGAGGGCGTCCACCACGTTTAGCAGGTATCTGTATATTAGGTAAAGCAAAATGCTGATTTTCAGCACACCTTTTATGGCCTCAACAGCACTTCTGGCCGAAAAAAGTCTTTTCACGCCCTCAATTGGGTTCATGCGGTTAAACTGCGGCTTCATGGTTTCAAATGTGATAAGCATTCTGGTCTGGAAAAATGTTGCCCCAAGGGCCACAGCTATTCCCGTGAGCACCACAGGACCTATTGCCACCACAAAGGAGGCGACAAATTCATCCAAAAGGTTTGTTATATTGTCCCCGGTGTGCATAACCGGTTGGTCCAGCGGCATGGTTATGCAGTAGTACATAAAGCTGCGTATTTCCTCTGCCATTGCCGGGGCGGTGAGCCATATTGCAAAAAAACTGCTGATAAGTACAAGCACCGAAACGGCATCGTTACTCTTGAACACATTGCCTTTTTTTCGTTCGTCGCGGCGCCTTTTGGCCGTCGCTTTTTCGGATTTTTGGCCCTCTGCCATGTGTTCTCACCCCTTCTTTGGCGGGTTAAACAAGATTAAACGGTGCTCAAAGTGGCCAACATATCCCTCACGCTGTCAAGCATTTCAACCTCCACCGTCAGCAAAAATTCATTGGTGGGTATGAGTAGTAAAAATAATATGACCATTCCCACAACCACCTTTAGCTCAATGTTTATAACAAAGGCGTTGATCTGTGGTATGGCTTTCATCAAAATTCCCATTCCTACTGTGCTTAACATCTCGGCCGCCAGTATTGGCAGTGCTAATTTTACCGACAATACTATGCAGGACATAAATATATCCACCATATGAACCGCCACCGCCTCGCCAAGGCCCGCCGTGCCAAAGGGCACCACATCGCCCGAGGTCATCATTATGCGAAGCAGGGTGTAATGCCCATTTTGGGCAAAGAAGTTAAGTACAAACAAAATGTTGAGCACCGAGGCCGTAACGGTCATGTTTATCTGGGAGTTTGGGTCATATATCCTTGCCATGGACAAACCCATCTGGATATCAATTATCTCGCCGCCCATCTGCACAACCGAGAAAAACAACCTCATGACAAAACCCAGTGCAAACCCTATGCCAAGCTCCAGTAAAATTTGTAGCATATGTACTAAGGTGTGTTGTGGCACCTCCACCGGAACAAAAGCCCCGTGGGTGAACATGAATATCGACAACACCATAATAAAGCCGGCCTTGACAAGGTTTGATATTGCGTTATGCCCAAATAGAGGGTTTAGTACTATAAACCCCGTCATGCGCATAAAGATCAGTTCAAACAGATACAGCGCTGTCCAATCCATATATCACTGCCCCTACATTAGTGTGAATAGATACTGACAAAAATCTATCATTATTTCAAGCATCCATTCTCCACCCACAACAAGTATGGCTAAAACTGTGATAAGTTTTAGGATGAAGGACAGTGACTGCTCGTGTATCTGGGTTACAGCCTGAAATATTGCAACAATAATACCCACAAGCATTGTTAGGAGCAAAAAGGGTGCGCCCACTCGCATAACAACACCGAGTCCTTCTCTAAGTACATCAATAATGCTCATTTAGGCCACCCCCCTTAATTTGCTATTGAAAGCCAGTAACCAGTGTTGAAAACAGCAGCTGCCAACCGTCAAGTGCAATGAACAGTAGCAACTTAAATGGCATGGATATCATAGCGGGTGGTAGCATAATCATGCCCATTGACATAAGCGTGGTGGCCACAATTATATCTATGAGTATAAAAGGTATGTACAAAAGAAAACCTATTTGAAACGCCCTTGCAAGCTCACTTGTCATAAACGACGGCACCACTATGCTAAGGGGTAAATCCTGCGCAGCCTCCTGGTCGGGGACCTGTACGCCTGCAAGCTCACAAAACATGTTTAGTGAGCTTGGTTGTGTTTGCCTAAGCATAAATTCCTTAAGCGGTACCTGTGCACGCTCAAAAAATTCCTCCTGGGTTATCTCCTCGGCCACATATGGGTCGTAGGCCACTTCCTGAATTTCGTCCACAACCCCCTGCATTGTAAAAAGCGAGAGAAAAAGCGCCATGCCAACAAGCACCATATTGGGCGGGTTTTGCTGAAGTCCCATGGCCAGTCGCAAAAAGGAAAAGGAGATGATATACCTTGTAAAGGAGGTCATCATCACAATCATCGAGGGGAGCAGCGACAGTATTGTTGTTAAAAAGAGTATTTGTAGGGTTTGGAGATTTTCACCATTAACATTGATCAGTGCATCAAGGTTCATGTTTTTTCTCTTCCCCCTTTTTCTCGTGTCCCAACACCTTGCCCATTGCTTCTTGGAAACCCATCCTCGTCTGCGTCATACGCAGTATTTCGTCTTCCTCGCTCCAACGCTTCACCTGGTCGGGTCCAATGCGGTTTATACAGTTTATACTGTCCTCCGATACACCTAAGAAGTAAACCTCGTCGTCCATTTGCACCAGAATTAGCTTTTGATTGCGCCCAACAGGGAGCTGTTCAATCATATTCATGCGCCGCACCCGAGGCTTTAGGTTACCCATTGGCATACGCCCCAGTACATATCTTGTAAAAAAGTAGGCAAGACATAGCACCAATATAATTATAAACAGTGCCCGCACAAGCGCCATTATTTCATCCATAGGCTCTTAGGCGTTGCCAAGGATAGCGCTGACGGTTTTAATCAGACGCTCATCCTTAAAGGGTTTTACAATAAAGTCCTTGATGCCGGCCTGTACAGCCTCAACCACCATGGCCTCCTGTCCCATTGCCGAACACATAACAACATTGGCGTCGCTGTCCTTGGCACGGATGGCCTTGAGAGCCTCCAAACCGTCCATATTGGGCATGGTTATGTCCATAAGCACCAAATCGGGATTAATCTCAAAATACTTATCAACTGCGTCTTTTCCATCCACAGCCTCATGAACATCACTATAACCATTTTTGGTAAGTGTGTCTCGAATTACTTTTCTCATAAATGCAGCGTCGTCAACTACTAAAATCTTTGCCATAATCGCTTCATTCCTTTCTGCTGATTAGGTGATTCATATATCACAAATAATTATTTTTTATGTCCATCTCAAGTAGTTTACCTTGAGTTAGCACCTCTGTAATGCGCACACCAAAGCTATCGTCAATAACAACAACATCGCCCTTGGCCACGCACATCCCGTTAACAAACAAATCTACCTGATCTCCTGCCAATTTGTCCAGCACCACAAGCGACCCCTTGGAGAATGTGAGGATATCCTCTACCTTGCGTCGCGCTCTGCCTATTTCTACCGAAACCTCCAAAGGCACCGACATTATAAGCTCCAGGTTCTGGGACTGCTCTTGGTTTAGCTGGTTGCCAAAATCCAGAGCAGGCAGGGTAACCGGCTGGGCATTTATTAATTTGGGATCGGTTTGTGGGATGTATTGCGCCGGTGGCGCCTGTGGTACACCCGGGGCAACCGGTGTCGGTGCTGCCGGGCTTTGCGCCGACGGTGCCGACGGCACTAATCCACTCATCAACATCTCAATTCCCTCCTGACTCATGTTACCATCTCCTTGGCTTGCCGGTGGCGTGGGCTGAGCAGGCGGTGGTGGAGCAGGTGCCGCTACCGGTTGTTGTAGGTCCGGTTGCTGTGCGACCTCCTGTTGTGTTTGCTCATCAAGGTTATCCCGCGCTGTTTCGCCCTCTTCTCGCATTTTAAATCCGTCAAGTAGCTCGCGCGCCAACTTTGATGTCATTATGTTTATAAATCGACTCTCGGACATGTTCTCAATATGCAGTGCAAACTGCACAGCCACCAGGTCTTTATCGTCGGTTTTAAACAAACTCTCCTTGAAATTGTCAAGTTCATCAAGTTTGAATGATCTGGGGGTAGAAATGTTTACCGGCCTTGCCAAAAAGTCCGAAAGTGCTGTCGAGGCTGCGCCCATCATCTGGTTCATAACCTCGCATATTGCACTAATGGTCAAATCATTTAGCTCAAAATCCTCCTCAGCAATCTCGCTACCCATAAGGATGCCAACGATGATTCTTACATCATCCTTTTTAAGCATCATCATATTGCTGCCCTGAAGGCCCGAGATGTAGTTTATCTCAACACCCACAGCAGGCTGCATATCACCAAACTCAAAAAGTTCATCCGTTACCATGCTGGCCGTGGGGGTTGTTATGTCCACCCTACGATCCAACATGTTGGAAACCGCTGTTGCTGAAGAGCCCAGGCTGATATTCATTACTTCGCCCAGTGCATCTAACTCCATTGCACTAAAAATTGTTCGCTCCATAGGCTCTTAGTCTTCCCCTTTCCCGTGGTGATGATGAGTTTTCCCAATTTTTATTGCCTTGCTGGTTCGCTGGGTGCCCATTTTACCGCTAAACCATGGCCGCCCACCAACACGCAAGAAAATCGGTTTTTCCACCGGGTGATTAAGGTCAATCACATCCCCTACATTTAGAAAATGCAGGTCAAGGAGCTGTATTGTGGTTCTACCCAGCTCTGCGGTGATTTCCAACTCAGATCCACGCAAAATATCCATAATTTCATCGGCGTTATCCTCTCCCGAGCCACGCCCTACCTGATTTGCTCTCTCTATTGCGCTGAACATATTTGTAAGCACCATACCGGGTAAACAAATACTAATCTGTCCATATCCTCCCGGAAGCTCTACCGAGCAGCTAACAATAATAACCGTTTCGTCCACACCTATAAGCTCTACAAGTGTTGGGTTGTTCTCAACCCTTCTAAATGGGAAGTCCGCATCCAAATATGCTTCCCAACTTCCGCCCAGCACACTCACAAAATCTCTTGCCAAACTTTCATACAGCTTTAGCTCAAGCCCTGTAAGTATATAGCCATCCTCAATAGCACTGTCTGCCAAACCCGTTCCACCCATTAGGCGGTCTATCATTTTAAGCATAAGGTCGGTGGTGCAGTGCAGTAGTACAGGCAGGTCCTCGTTGGTAATTTCACCCGGAACTTCGGGATAGCATACGGTCAATATATCACCATCCGAAAGCGCATTTGCAAATTCGTAGTAGCGCTGCTCTTCTATGGACTCAAGCTCCACCACGCAGTTGGTATGCAGTTGTCTGTTAAGGCGAGATGCCACCACCCTTGAGTAGTTTTCAAAGACCGCCTCAAGTACCTTCATTCGATCTTTTGTAAATTTTCTTGGGCTGTAAAAATCGTACTTTCTGTACTTTTGCTCAGGCGGCTTATCTACTGCAGCCGGCTTGCTATCTCCGCCGCTCAGCGCGGCATTAAGTAAAGCATCTATTTGGCTTTGTGATAATATATCGGCCACCATCATCCCCCCTGTTCCTCGCCGGTAGTCTACTCTTTATCGGTTAACCAATTGCATTGCCCATATTCGGGCAGTCCTCCATCAAATCATTTTGTCCGCTTTTTAATGTGTGGGTGGTAAAACCCCACCCTTATTCTCCCTACTCGGGAGCTCCATCATCACCACGCATGGTGTAGTAGGTTTCAATCTCGTCCTGGAAGTCACCCGAGGAGTCAAGGCCGCTTATAATTAGCTCAACACGGCGGTTTTTCGATCTTGTTTCCTCGGTTTCATTGCTGTCGGCAGGGCGCCACTGGCCATATCCTACGCTTATTATTCTTGCAGGATCAACAATATCCTTTTCCTGCAGGTAAACCGTAATTACCGTGGCTCGGTTGGAGGCCAGCATTCTGTCAGCCAGCACAGGGTTTGCCTGATCGGGGGTGGCCTGCGCCGTATGGCCCAGCACCCTTATCTCGTTTATATACCCGGCAGTGTCGGCAAGCGACAAAGCAACCTGGTCCAAAACTTCCTCGCCGCTTGCAAGCAGTGTGTAGCTATTGCCCGAGAAAAATACAGCTTCATCAAACGAAATAAATACATAACCATTGCCGTTTGTAAGGGTTATGTCGTTATCAAGGCCTGCACCTTCAACATATTCGTTCATAGCAGTAAATAGCTCCTGCATTTTTTGTTCCATTTGGTTTTCGGTGTACTCATTTTGCTGTGTAGGTGGGTTTGAGGTGTTTGCAAGCTCCTGCATTGTAATGTCAGGGTTAAACGCCTCAACAAGTGCGTTCCACTTGGCCTGGTCTATGGTTGACATGGAGTAAAGCATTACAAAAAAGCACAATAGTAGTGTAACCATGTCACCATAAGTATCCATCCAGTTGGCGCCGCCGCCACTGCTTTTTGGCTTCTTTTTCATCGTTTTTCCTCCTTGCGGCAACTTCACATGCTATTTATTAGCCCGTGATTAATCCTCGCCGCCACTGTCGGGAACGGCGGCCATACCGGCCTCGCGCAGTTTTTGGTTCATGAATATGTACAGCGACTCACGCAGGAACTTGGGATTTTCGCCTCCCTGTATGGCCACAATGCCCTCAACAATAATCTGCCTACACAGCAGCTCCTCCTCGTCACGGGCTGCCAGGTTGGTGGCTATGGGGCTAAATACTATATGCGCCACGGCCGAACCGTAAAGGGTGGTGATCATGGCGGTGGACATATCGGGTCCCAGCGAGCTCATGTCGGCGCCCGATAGGTTTTTAAGCATGTTTATAAGTCCAATTAGGGTACCGATCATACCAAAGGCGGGGGCCGCAGCCGAGCCTTTTTCGTACATGGCAATAACCCTTTGATGACGCTCGGTGGTTTGCTCCATATCATTTTCCATTATCTTGCGCACACGGTCGGGGTCGGTGGCGTCGACTATTAGCATTATGGCCTGCTTAAAGAATGGGTCGGTTTGCTCGTTGGCCTTTTCTTCAAGCGACAGAAGTCCGTTTTTACGGGCAATCTGGGCAAGCTCGGTCAGTTGGTCGACGTACTGCGCCGGGTCGTGGCTTTTTGATTTTAGCATGATGCTAAAATGCTTTGGGAACGACAGAGCAAGCTTGGGATAACAGGCTACAACAACTGCCAATGTACCACCAATAACTATAAGTATACTCGAGGGGTCAAAAAAGTTAATCAGTCGACCAACATCAAACCCAATTTCAAACCCCGAGGATATATCAATGCTAACAACAATACCGAACAACATAAAGAATACAGCTATTGCTATACCGACTATGTATATAATATTCATCTTAATACCCCTTTGTACTTCATATATGATCTATATTCCACAGGCTATTGTGTGGCAATTTATTTAGAACCGTTAACGGTAATCTGCTTGTAAAAATCCTGTATTCTGGCGTTATATTTTGCAATTTTACCTATTACTTCCTCTGCAGAGTCCTTAACGATATAGTAGTCTCTATTCATCATAACAATTTTACACTCGGGAATCAACTCAATGCATTCAATTTGATTGTGATTTAGCAAAAACCATTCGCCATTCATCTTCTGTAATTTTATCACCTTGGTTGCCTCCTCTTATTGTTACCCTCCACGGCCCTGCCATTTTAGCAGTGGCCGTGGGGGTAATTTAGCTACATTTACAAATTATCGCTTAATGTTTACAAGCTCTTCCAACATGCTGTCTGTAACGGTTATGATACGTGTGTTTGCTTGGTATCCGCGCTGGTAAGAAATCATGTTGGCAAACTCGGTTGCAAGGTCGGTGCCCGACATTTCAAGAAATCCGGGTAGAACCTTGGTGGAGGAGTTGCCCTCGATCGAATGTTCGGGGTTGCCGGTGGTGGCATTGTTAAGGTAACCTGTAAGTGCGCCGCCGGGAGCCGAAACGGTTACGGGGCCGGTGTTGCCTCTTGCCATGTAGTAGGGGCCCTCGGTGTGGGTAAGTGCGCTTGGGTTGCGAACCGAGCCAAGTGCAATGTATCCCACAACAACAGGATCGCCAGTTTTGCCGTTTACACCGATAATTTTACCGCTGCTATCGATGCTCATGCTTTTAAGCTCAATTGGGGGCTGGGTGGCGTAGTCGGCGTGGGGTACGTTTGCACCTGCGCCGTCAACACCGGGGTAAACTGCGTCGCCCACATTTGCGCCTGTCATTGTGCCGGCCTCCATGGGAAGTCTTATGGGCACAAGCTGGGTGCTTATGGCATCGCCGTTTATGCCGGCGGTGGCCAACTTATCGCCCGTGTTGGGGTCGGTGTTACAGGTGATAAAACCGTAAACCACATTACCGCCCGAGTCAACCAGATAGCCGTCCGAGTCAAAGCGGAAGTCGCCCACACGGGACATCAAAAGGCTGTCAAGGCTGTCTACAGTAACACCGTCCTTGGTGCCAAGTACAAAGAATCCGTCGCCCTGAATTGCAAGGTCGTTGGGCTTGCCGGTCGATTCAACACCCTTGGTACCCATATCAAGATCGATGGCGCCAACCGTACTGCCGTAGCCTGTCTGTTTTGCGTTTACACCGCCCAGTAGTTCTGTGCCGTCGGCCGCTGCCGACTGGGTGGAGTAGATGCTTTCCTTAAATGTTACGCGTCCTGCCTTATATCCGTAGGTATTTACATTGGCCACATTGTTACCCGTTGTATTAAGGGCCTCCATGTGTGACTTCATGCCCGATATACCTGCGCTCATTGCGCCTGTTAGTGCCATACTTTTAGTGCTCCTTTCATTGGTGCCCCAATGGGAGAGCAATCATTAGGATTCTCTCCATAGCATCCTCTCGGTCCTGCTATTTTAATAATATTATAACATTACGGCACCGTCAATATTTGTAAAGATATTTTCTTTCATTTCGTCCTGTGACATTGTGGTTATTACTCTTTGATTTGGAACATTGATTATAAATGCCAAACTGCGATCAAATGCGAGTATGTTTGTAGCTCCCTTGGCCTGTGCCTTTTCCACCGAATCGTTAAGACGATCAATAAGTGTTGGGGTTACCTCTATTCCTCGCTCCTGCGCTCTGGCCATGGCATGTTTTGAAAAGGCAACCTGCTGTTGGTTTTTCTCTATTTCCTGAGATAACAGCTGGGAAAACCCACCTTTTTCGCCTGCATTGGCCTGCTGTGGTTTAGCTGTGGCTGCGCCAATTGCTCCAAATCCTGATTGGTTTATGCGGTCAATCATTCCACCGCCTCCTTGCATATCAGCTTTGGTCCGCATCCTTCGGACAATGTGGAATTAAACTTTAAAAGATTAGGGCTGAACCTCGGTTTCAGTGTCGGGGTCTGTTTCGCCCTCGCCCTCACCTGTGTCGGGCTGCTCTACTGCCGGTAGTGTACCAACCGCCATGATGCTGCTTAGCGGATACATCTCTCCATCAAGGAAAAGTACCGACTGCCCCTGATAGGTGCCTGTGCCCGTAACCTGCCCTACGATCTCGGTAAGGTTGCCGTCATCATCAATTTCGCCTATTGTTACCGTCTTGCCAACCAGCGATGCAGAATAGGACATGATATTTGTCTGCACAAGTGCATCAATGCTTTCCTGCACCGACGATAGCATTTCCACCGTAGACATTTGCACCATTTGTTCCATCATTGCGTTGGTGTCCATAGTGTTGTCCATGGTTTGACTTTGCAGCTGCTGAATCATCAAAAGCATAAAGTCATCAAACATAAGGCCCGTATCTTCACCCGGCTCAAAAACTTCTATGCCAAGTTCTTCGGAAAGGGTCTGCGCTGTGGTTGATGAATAGGTACCTGTCATCATGCCCATGTCAAGCGGCAAAAAATCCATTAGGGTCCACCTCCTTGTAATTATGCTGTTTCGGTTTCACCGTCAAATAGTCCCAGACGAAGCCTTTGCAGGAAGTCCTCGGGATCAGTTTGTTCCTGTTTTCCCTCCTGCTGTCTGCCATGTTGACCACCCTTTTGATCGGGGTGTTGCCACGGCTGTTCGCCCTGCTGTGAACGTTCAACCTCAATGCGAACCTCCTGGCCGTTGTTTTGTAGCATTCCGCCAAGCAATGAGCTTTGCTCGCTTAGTAGGCGCAGTGCCTGATCGTTTTCAACCTGCATTACAACATTAAGTATGCCACCCTGCAAATTGATCTCAACAACTACCTTGCCAAGATTCTCAGGTGTCAGTTGCAGTATTACCTGCTGTTGTCCACCCTCAACCGCCTTGGTGAGTTGTTGGCCAAGTTTGCTACCAAATTCGGCCGAGGTTGTGTCCAGTGTGGCGTTGTCGCCAACCTTTACCGGCACGGCCTTTACATCCTCAAACAAAGCCTTGGGCTGATTGTCGGTAACCCGTGTCACCTCAGCATCAACATCGTCGGGCAGAATATCCTGCTCGCCTTGCTGTGAGGCATTGCCAAGGTCGGCCTGCTCGGCTGTGTTGGTGGTTGGAACCGTTTCAAGATTCATTGCCTCCTGCCCGGTCGTCTGCTCCTGTGTGGTAGTTGCCATCTCGGGCATTGTCTGCTCTATCACCGGTTGTGCCGCCTCGTCAGAAACAGCTACCACCTGTTCAAGCTGTACAATTGGCTGTACCATCTGCTGTTCGGCCAATATCACCTGCTGGTTTTGCAGCACAGCCTGTGGGTTTAGCATCATCCCTGCCTCTTCCTCGGGCTGTGTGTCCTGATCTTTTTGGGCTGTGTTCTCCCCTGCAGGGCGTTCCGAGTCGGTGGCCTGTGTGTGCTTATCCTTGAGAAGATCCTCAAAGTTTGGCTTGTCTACCTCATTGGTCTGCGCCGGGGGGGTCCCTGTGCTCACTACTGCACTCATTACTCTCACCTCCTTTGCGTTTTACTGTGTATGCTCCAAGACCACTTAGTCTGCCGCCACGCGGGCTGCGGCCACCAATTCGTCTATGAACAGCTCCTCTTGTCTTTGAGCGTCCTTGCGGTAGGATTTAAGATTGTTCTCACGCAGTTTTTCAAGGGTTGCCGATTCCTGCTTTGCCAGCACCATCTCTTCACGCTTTAGCTCTGCGTCGGCTATGTACTGATTTAGCACCTCGGTTTCGGTGCGTATTCGGGTTTCAAGCACCCGAAGGCCTATTTCATAACTTCTTGCACTGGCAATACTCATGCCCTCGGTTTCGGCCTTGCGAAATTCGGCGTTGAGGTTACGGTGTTCCTGTGTGGTTTGGTTTAGTCGTATCTCCTGTTTACGCACACGGTCCATCAGTGTAGCATATTCGCTTTTAATGCCGTCGAGCACCTGCTGTTTATAGCCAAGCACGGTTTCCAGCTCAAACTTAAAACGTTTCACCAAGCACCCTACCTTCCTTTACAAGAGTTTTCGCATCATTTCCATGCTTTGCTCATGTGAAAAGCTCTGGCCTATGTCCTGCTTTAGGAACTGATTTATTCCGTCTATCTTGCTTATGGCGTAGTCAAGCTTTGGGTTTGTGCCGGGTTTGTATGCGCCTATGTTTACAAGGTCGGAATTTTTCTCAAACATGCTCATTACATCCCGCACACGCCCCGAAAGTTGTCTGTGTTCCTCGTTTACTATGTCGGGCATTAGGCGTGACACACTACTGCTAACATCTATGGCCGGAAAATGGTTGCTGTTTGCAAGACTTCGCGAGAGCACTATATGTCCATCCAGTATACCACGCACCGTGTCGGCAATAGGTTCGTTTGTGTCGTCACCCTCAACAAGCACGGTGTATACCCCTGTTATGGAACCTCTTTGGAAGTTTCCGCTACGCTCGAGCAGTTTTGGCAGCTCTGCGTATATTGAGGGGGTGTAGCCACGGGCCACGGGTGGTTCGCCCACCGCAAGGCCTATCTCACGTTGTGCCATGGCAAAGCGTGTTAGGGAGTCCATCATAAGAAGCACATCATAGCCCTGATCTCGGAAGTACTCGGCTATGCCTGTGGCCACCGAGGGGCACTGCTTGCGAAGCATGGCCGGTTGGTCCGAAGTGGCCACCACAAGCACCGAGCGGCTCATGCCCTCAGGCCCAAGATCCTTTTGTATGAACTCGAGCACCTCACGGCCACGTTCCCCCACAAGGGCTATTACGTTTATGTCGGCCTTTACGTTTTTTGCTATCATACCCATGAGGGTACTCTTGCCAACGCCCGAGCCCGAAAATATGCCTATACGTTGACCCTTGCCAATTGTCATCATGCTGTCTATGGCCTTTATGCCAAACTCCATGCGCTCCCTAATGGGGGGGCGTGCAAGTGGGTTTATGTAGTGGTTATTCTCAACACAGTAGGACGCCCCCCCCGAAAAGGGTCCCTTTCCGTCTATGGGTTGTCCCAGTGCATCAATTACCCTGCCACGCAGGAATGGGCCCATTTTAAGGCTTAGACGTCGGCCTGTGTTGCGCACAAAGTTTCCTGCCGAAAGTCCTCCCATGGGGGCGTAGGGCATCAGTAGCATCCTGTCGCCCTTAAAGCCAACCACCTCGGCCATTATACGGCCGCCGCCCTCGCCACTGTATATGTGGCATATGTCGCCTGCGGCCGCCCTACCACCCGAGGCCTCTATGGACATTCCCACCATGTTCTCAATTTTACCTATGTGGCTGACCGTCTCTGCCTGCCGTATCTGGCGTATTGTTTCTTCAAACACCGAGTCGATCCTCCCTCTCCTTGAGAATATGCGGTACGCAGGGTTTAAAACCTTGATGGACTATGTAATAAATCCCTTGATGTTGTTTAGCTGGGTTGTGGCACTGGCGTCAATAATCTCGCCCGGCATTTCAATTATGCAGGTGCCAACCTCCTCTTCGGGCATGGGAATTATCTTTATATTATCCGATATGCCTGCCAGCGCACTGACAAGCTCGGGTGGGGCTTTGGCCAGGTGTTTGGCATTACTGCCCGACACATATATACGCACCCATTCACAGCGTTTTAGCTTTTCGGTGGAGACCGCAATCATGCGGCCTATTACCTCACTGCTACTGGCAAGGCTTACATGTATGACCTTTTCGGCCACCGCCATGCTGAGCTTACACATATCATTGCGGGTTTGCATTAGCATTTCTTCCTTAGCCAATGTGGCCTTTTCAAGGAAGTTGTCAATGCGCTTTGCCTGAAGTTCCATGTCCTCTTTTATGCGGACATCGGCCTCCACACGGGCCTGCACCAAACCCTCTTCATACCCCTTACGAAACCCCTGCGAGCGTGCCTTTTCTGCCTCGCTGTCTATCTCCTGTCGGGCCTCGGTTTTCATTTGTTCTATCATTTCCTCGGCCCTACGCGTGGCGTCATCCATTATTTGCTTTGCCTGAATTTCGGCATAACGCAGGGTCGAGGTATCGATGTTTTGCACCGGTTGGGCTTGTTTTTCCACCTCTTCTT
The DNA here is from genome assembly GCA_964369885.1 of uncultured Oscillospiraceae bacterium. GTDB lineage: Bacteria > Bacillota > Clostridia > Oscillospirales > Ruminococcaceae > Heteroruminococcus. Next base: position 10,122 of record CAYJGQ010000006.1, on the reverse strand, counting down.
GCAGTCGCAGTGTCAGCTCATCTTGGGTGGGAAGGGTATCCCTTTGCTCCACACTTTGCTCCTCCTGCTCGGCCTGCGGTTCATCGCCAAAATCATCGGCCGGCATAAAGGTGTAACTATCCGCCTGGGGATTTAGGAAGCTCTTAAAGATATTAGGCAATTATATCGTCCCTTCCTCCCTTGAGGATGATTAACTCGTTGCGCTCCTCCAAAGAACGTATGATGGATACAACACGCTGCTGAGCCTCTTCCACGTCGCGCATACGCACATTGGTGGTGACCTCCAGGTCGTCCCGCATGGTTTCGGCCATACGTGTAGACATGTTGGCAAAAAGCTTCTCGGCCACTTCCTTGGGTGCACCCTTGATGGAAAGTACCAGATCTCTTGGGTCGCAATCTCGGATGAAGCGCTGAACCGAGCGGTCGTCCATATCGAAGATATCCTCGAAAGTAAACATTCTCTTGCGGATTTCGTCCACGAGTGCCTCGTCTTTTTTGGATAGTCTTTCAAAGATGCTCTTTTCGTTGGTACGGTCAACATTGTTCATGATGCTTGCAACATGATCAATACCGCCAATTTCAACGGCCTTGCTGTCAAACAGGCTTTCAAAGCGTTTGCTAATCTCGTCCTGAACCACCTTGACGGCGGCCGGCGAGGCGCTATCCATACTTGCAATGCTCTGAACAACCTGCACCTGTCTTGCCTTGTCCAGACCCTCGATAACCATGGCGGCCTTGTCGGGGTCGACATAGGACAGCACCAGAGCGATTGTTTGAGGACGCTCCTGTTGCAGGGCGTTAAACAGCGATTTGCCGTCGGCCTTTGAAAGGAAGTCGAACTCACGGGTTTTCATGGTCTTGGTCAGCTTATCAAGCATCATTTCGGCTGCCTGTGGGCCATATGCCTTTTCAAGTACGGCACGGGCGTACTCCATACCGCCCTCGGTAACCGCCTTGCTGGTCATACAAAGTTGGTAGTACTCCTTTAGCGCCTCCTCCGAGGTATCGGCATCCACAAAGCCAAGCTTTGCAACCTCCATTGTAAGGTGCTCCACGTCCTCGCTTTCCATGTACTTATATATCTTGGAAGCCTTATCGGTACCCAGCGACACTATTACGGCCGCCGCCTTTTGCTGACGTGTAAGCTCTCTTATGTTTTTTTGGGGTTCCTCGTCTTTTGGGGTGGGCGCTTGTTCCTGCTCCTGCTGTTCTAATTCCTGATCAACTTCCTGCTCTAACTCTTCTGCCTCAGCCTTCTTTTTCTTAGTAGCCGGACTCATTCCTCACCCTCCTCTCTCATCCAGGTCTTGATTACCTGAGCTGCAATCTCGGAATTTTCATCCACGAACTTGCGAATCTCACGCCGCAGCTCCATGCTGCGCTCGGTTTCCATGGCCATGATGTCGGCGGCCTGGCCGGCGTTCATCACCGGATCGCCCATTGCCGGGTGGTTGTAAAGCATGTCGATGTTGCGCTGTTGCTCGGCTGCCTCTTCGTCCTCGCGGCGGCGTTTTGCACGACCTCTTAGTATGATAACCACAACTATGGCAGCAATGATGAGTAGGCCTACAAGTATGAGTACCCAGTTGGGTATGCCTGCTATAATCTCGCCCTGACCTGTGGTAATTACCTCTCCGTCCTCGGTGATTTGGAAGGGGGCTACGAGTATGTTGATTTTTGTCTGTTGTTGGTCAAGGGCTATACCTGCCGCACGGGCTATATGGGGATAAAGTGCGTCGACACCCACCGTGCCCATTGTGTCCTGATTTATGGTAACCGAGATCATCACGTCGCTCACTCGGCCTGCCAGGCGTTCCACCTGCACATTTTCCTCGTCCACCAAGAACTCATCCTGACCCGAGTTTGTAACCTGTTCCTCGGTGCCGTCAAGCTGTGCCTCACCCTCAACATATTCGTTTAGGTCGGCGTTTGGTGTTGTGCCCACCGCACCCTCTCCCTCAGGGGCTGGGCGTAGGAACTGCTGATCATAAATCTTGCGTCCTATTATTCCCTCTCCGCCTGTGCTTCCGTCGGCCGCCCAGTCCTCAAGGGTGTAGTTTGTGGAATCCACCACACTGCGGTCAACGTCTACAATGCTGTTTACGCTAACTCGTATGTTTTCAACCCCAAACAATGGCTCAAGCACCTGATAAATGTTGGCGCGAATGCTGGTGTTAACCTGCTCCTCAAGCTGGAATTTTAGGGCCGATATATCCTGTACCCCGTCCAGCTCCGAGCTTGCGGCACCCTCGCTTGTGTATGTATTGCCCATTGTGTCGGCAATGCTTATGTTTTCAATTTTAAGACCCTGTACCGAGGTGCGCACCAAGGAGCTTATGGCATCCACCTGTCCGTCGGTTAGGGTGTTTGTCCCCTCCATTGTAACTACTACGCCGGCCGAGGCCTCCACTATATACTCACTGTCCAGCACATAGGAGCGGTCCTCGCCCTGTGCTATGTTTACCGTGGCATCGCTTATGTTGTCAAAGCTGCGAATTACCGCCGCCAAGCGATCCTGCAATGCATAGAAATATAGTGTATTTCGCTCAGATTCTGTAGTAAGGCCACCCACACTATCAAGATAGGTGGAATAGCCATAGCCCGAATCGGGGTAGCCCTGCATTAATAAATCAGCCTTGAGCTGTGCCTCCTGTTCGGGTGGTACAAGTATTGTGTTGTCGTCGCTTATTCTGTAATCGGTCACACCGTTTTCAGAAAGGTAGCTCACAACCGATGTCATATCGGCCTGATTAAGCCCTGTAAACAATGTGGTATAGGGCCGTGTTGAGTATATGACTAACACAACACCTACCACCACAAGGGTTGCAAGCAAACCACCGATTATAAGGTTTTTGACCTTTTTACCAAGGCCGCCCCACCCTTTTTTTGCATTATCTAAATACTTCTTTGCTTGTTCTTGCACATCAGTTACCCCCGCCTCGTGTCTACATTTGCCACTATTTTATAGCGCAATGATGGTCCCCCCAAAAGTTACAGACCCATCCTCATTAGTTCGTTGTAGGACTCAAGCGTTCTGTTGCGAAGTTGAACAAGAAGCTCCACCGATGTTGCAGCCTGTGTTGCGGCTATTGTAAGTTCGGCGGGATTATCGAGCTGGCCTGTGGCCAAGCGGTATTGTGCATCATTTTTTATGGCTTCGGTATCCTTTACGTTCTGGATGGCCGAGTTAAATATATCTTCAAACATTCCACTGTCTTTTTCCTGCTGTATTTCGGTAGATGGTGCAATCAAGGGCTGTATGGCCGCAATAGGCTGAAAATCCATGGTATATCCTCCTCAAAATAACACATAGGTTTACATAGCTTATAGATGACATTAAATTGCACTTCATCCTGAGAAAAATTAATAATTACCACAACTTTATCACAAGATGGTTGTACAATTCTTAATTGATCGCAAACTCTTTACTTTTTACTTGCCAATTTCAAGGCCCTTTGCCGCCACCTGCTTTAGCACTCCAAAGGCTGTGGCATTTGCCGAGAAGGCCTGGCTTGCCGCCATGGCGTCGGCCATTTCCTTGATAAGATCCACATTTGGCATTTCAAGGTAGCCCTCTTCATTTGCATCGGGATGGGTTGGGTCATACACCAACTTAAGGTCGGACTGATCCTCAATTATTCCGGTGACCTGCACGCCGCCACCTGTGGGTGTTGTTCCCCTGGCCTGAGCCATGGCCGCCTCAAAACTTGTGGCACCCTCCTGGGCTGCAAAGGTCACAATTTTTCTGCGGTAGGGGTCCCCTTCCTCGGTTCTTGTGGTGTTTATGTTTGTAATGTTCTCGGATACGACATCAAGCCGCAATTTTTGCGCCGTAAGCCCTGAGCCCACCACACGCATCGAATCTAAAAAAGCCATTTGAATTCACACTCCGTTTGCCCTCATGGGCCGTAATGTTAGCCTCTGATTGCCGTCCGTACAAGGGTGAGCTCGCTGGATATTGCATCCATTATGTATTGTAGCTGAATTGCATTTCGTGATAGCTCTATTGACTGGCCGGTTACGTCAACGCCGTTGTCATCCATACGGGTGCTTGCGTCGGCAACCTCTATTTTTGTCTGGGCGTCTGAAATGGCACGATACATCTCACCCGAGGGTGGGTTTGCTACACTTGATGTTTCAACCGCCGTCTTTAATGTTTGTTCAAACGATGTTGCACTCTTGGCCTTGTAGCCCGGTGTTTCCACATTAGCGATATTGTCTAAAATGCAGGACTGTTTTGTCCAAAGGTAGTCCATAGAACGCTCCATCATAAACATGGAGTTGTTGGATAGAATATTCACGGTTTAAAACACCGCCCTTTCACATATTAACAATCACAATATTTGAGTGCTTAATTTGTTAGGTTCAAAAACCGACATTGCCCCTTATACTTTGCCACAAAATCACAACTTTCGGCACCTAATCCAATTTACTATCTAATTATACTAAAACTTACCATTATTATCTACACTTTACTTGGGTGTAAAATAACCAAATATTTAAGCTATTTTCCCAAAAATTGTTTTGTTTTATGCATTTAGCATTTAATCTTGCAGTATATGTAAGTTTTTGTATTATTTTGGTTGGTATGAATTAAATCCTTCTTTTTCTATATATGATGTAATTTTGATGCAATGTTTACATTTTTTTCCATGAAGTACTGCCCATAATGACAACTAAATGGGCTGTAAGCGTTTTTTAGTTTTTGGCACTATATTCCAATAAAAAGCATTATTATACTCATTTATGCATGTTTGCCTATGTATATATGAGCTTAAGTTCAGGTTTTTTTATGCCTTAATCTATATATTTTACCTTGTGTGGCTTGTATCTATCAGCAAAGGTGTTGGCCTGCAAATTTTCCGGATGTCCAAGGGCTACAATACAAAATGGATTGAGATCGCTCTCAAGCTCAAGCAGCCTTCTTATGTAGTTCATTCTGTCCTGATCGGGCATAACCCCCAACCACACCGACCCCAGCCCAAGCTCGGTGGCCTGAAGCAAAATATTTTGTGTGGCGGCCGCAAGGTCCTGCTCGCAAAACTCGGGATATGTAAGATCTTTGCAGCTACCCAGCACAATTATTGCGGCAGCGGCCCCCTTTAGGCAGGCGGCATAGGGGCTCACCCCCGAGAGAACGCTCAGTTTTTCCTCTGCACTCACCACAATAAACTGCCATGGCTGCTGATTTGCCGCCGAAGGCGCCTGCATGGCCGCACGAAGAATTTTATCCATCTTCTCGGCCTCAATCTTTTTTTCAGTAAAGTCACGCACACTTCTTCTTGTAAAAATTGCGTTCATAATCATCACCACTATAATTAAAATTTTACAAATATTACTAACGACTACATAGTATATATTTTTTTGGCATATAATGTCAATACTTGCAGGGTTTCTAAAATAATTTTACGCAAATTTTACATAAATTTGCGTCATTTTTTGTTAAGCTCCCACTATGCACCACATGGTGGTAATGGATGTGTGGAGGAGGTTTTGGCCATGTCAGAGGGGGCATGTGAGGGGCGAACGGCCATCCGTAGCCAAGGATGTGCCCTGCAAAGTCGAAGCCTTGTCTGCCCCTTAGTAAGCATCTGTCTTTTGGGGGGAAGTACAAAAAACCTACCACCCGCGCATCTTGCAGGTGGTAGGCCTTTGGTTTTTTATGTGGGCTTTTTGCAAAGGCGTATGGGAATTTTGGTCGGGGTATCAAGCTATTTGGCTACGCCGGGGCCCGGATCACTACAAACGCAGTTAGGCCATTTTCATGATATATGGAGCTGCTTTATCCCTTAGTTGCAGTGCAAAAACGGCCTCTCTAATCATGACCTCTTCCTCGTGCAACATATCCACAAACTTGCTGGCATAAAACTCCATGCCATCCACTCGGTCTATGCGTCGCAGTACCTCAAGGGTCATCACAATCGGCTGGGATGTCACAGGGATAACTATGTCTACCTTTTCGTTGACCTCCAAGATCCTGTCGCAGGAAAAGGCCACGCCGCCGCAGCTAAGATCCTCGCCTACAACCGCCAAACGCCCCTCCCAGTTTCCCGTTACGGGGAATATAAAGCTATCAAACCTTGTGGGCATACGCAAATTTTCCCTCATGCGCACCGCCTGCACAACAATTTTGTCACCGTCGTGGCTAATTATTTTTGCCTCAAGGGTTCGGGCCCCCTTGCCTGCCCCCAACAAATTTACAAACTCATACTTCATCACTCGGTCAATATTATCATCCTGCACAATCAGGTGCCAACTCTCCTTGTCGGGGCTGTCGTTGGACAGTCCATGGGCTATGCGTGCTCCTCGGCTATCAAGAATTGTATACTTGTACCTCATGCGTTATCCCCCTCATCAGCTTGTTCTTGTGCCATCAAATTTGCCCGCTCTCGACGGTATTTTTCAGGGTCTGACGGATCGAAATTTAGAAAGTATATATATATTTCAACTATTGCCTGATAAAGTTCGGTCGGTATCTCTCGGCCAAGTGCCAGCTGAGAAAGCACCGTAGCCAGCGAGTTGTCCTCATAAATGGGCACGCCGCTCTCGGAGGCCACCGACACAATTCGCTCGGCCAAATGCCCCGAGCCCGAGGCCACAATTATGGGTGCCGAGCGGCTACCGTCATACTGAAGCGCCACCGCCCTTGAGGGTACGGCCGGCATATCCTTAAATTTTGACATTTACGCCACTCCTCCCCTCAAACAGATCGGGGAAGACCTGCGTTATTGCAATGGGCGTTTCCCCTTTTTTGACCTGCACAGCCTGGCTTTTTAGGCCATGTGACTCTATGATGCTTCGCAGGTCCCGTGCAATAATATCGCTATTTCCGGCCACGCTGTCGGGGCCAAACACCCCAAGCTCTACCGAGTCGCCTCGGGCGGCCAGCGTCATCTCCAAAAATCCCAGCGACTCTATATCAAGCTTAAACAAAAACTGTATTTTGTCACTCTCATCGCCATCGTTGCCACCCGAGCCGTCCTCGGCATTTGGGTCCACCCAAAATTCCGAGTACATCATCTTCCCATTCCAGTTAATAGGCATCATGGAGTGTTTAAGGGGCATAAATACGCTTTCGTTTATCAGCAGTGCCCGCACAATTTCAGAAAAAGCATCTTTTATCTCCGCACCCATTCCGCCACTAAGGGCATGGGCGGCCGTTTGGGCAAGCTGTGCCGAAAAAGAATCGGCAAGGCCTGCACGAGTAAACATATTATCACGCAAAAGTTGCATTATTGCGCTGTCATCCATTCGGCTAAGCCCCGAAAGCATACCGCCATAACCACCAAGCTGTCTGAAGGCCATCAGCATACCATCCTCCGAGCCGTTCTCAAATCGAGCCACCTCCAACATCAACATGCTGATAAGCACTCTTGAGCCACCCATGTCGTTTGTGCGTGCGGCATAGTTTGCAAGGTAGGGCATTATCTCGTTTTGCAGTAGCTTTATGGCCTCACCCCTACTGCCTATGTCCAGCATTCTTTGCAGTTGTGCGGTCATGTCCTGCAGGGTGCCGCGCCAGCTCTGGGGCATGTAGTCGGGAAGCTGCGAGAGTATACGGGAAAGATTCTTTGAAATATGTGCGGTTGAGGAAAAGTCGCTGTATCTTTTAACAAAGTTTAGTATTGCCTCGCGTATGCTATCGTTGTTCATCCGAGCAAATGCCTGACGTAGCATCTCAAAAAGTGGCCCAGAAAAACGGTTGTTTGACTGCATTTGTTCCATGAAAAACGTCCTGAAACTCTGCTCATCCATCTCCATGGCACGCAGTAGCGCCGACATTTCACTTGCAATACCGGGGGCAAGGCCGGGGGTGTCCACCGTGCCCTTTAATATGGTTATCATGCGGCTGAGTTCTTGGGCAAGGTCGGGGGCCTCGCGCAGGGTCTGCAAATAGGTTTGCAGGTTTGAGTCGTAGCGTTGTTGTGTGGTCAGGTTGTTTTGCGCCGTTTGTTGGTCGGTACGTCCATCCGAGCGGTTTACCCTGTTGGGATCGGGTATGTTTTGAATCAGGGTGTCGTTTGGTCGCTGTACCGTCGGCAGAGCCCTGTTGTTATTTGAAGTATCATATGTTGGACTGGGGTTTGTAATCCCCATTAGATTAGCCAAAGTTTTCAGCCCCCTTGAATGATTTTTAAGCCCTCTGTGTCCATTATATCAAACATTGTGTGTATTTTGAAAGAAAATTTAATTACAGTTTGGTTTTTAGCAGTTATTGCACCGGCATATGGTGGCCTGCTCGGCCCTCAACCACACGGTATCTGCCGTGTTTTTCTCCCTCTATTATGGAGTAATGTAAAAGCATCAGTGCAGGCATTATGCCAATGTCCAAAAGGTCATTTGTTTTAATTGACCAATAGGCAAGCACCCATTGGCAACCACCACAAATATCTAATAAATAATCCTGAGGATTTTTGTGTTTTTCCCCTTAATTTTTTTATGTTTTGGTCGAAATAATAAAGAGGCAGAAAAACGATGCTAAATAGGGAAGGATTTTGATTATGAGCGCAGGTAATGATAGCATTTTGGGTGCATTTCTTTATGAAACAAATTCACTGCTTGAACAGCTCGACAGCATTGTGCTGGGCGCCGAGCAACAGGACAACTTTTCGGAGGATGATGTAAACAGTATTTTCCGCATAATGCACACTATTAAGGGCGCTTCGGCCATGATGGAGTTCACCGCCATGATGAAGGTGGCCCACCGTGCCGAGGATCTATTCTCCATAGTTCGGGACAAGTCTATGGAGGTTGTTCCCGAGGGTCTGCGACCCGAGTTGTTTGATTTGCTGTTCCAGTGTATCGACTTCTTCCGTCTTGAGATTGAAAACATTGAAAATGAACAGCCCCTCACTGAGGATATCGACAGTCTACTGCAAAAAGTTAATAGCCTAATAAATCAAATTCAGGGCAACCAGGATCAACCAACCTCCCCGACACCTGCCGCCACTCAGAGCAGTCCCACTGCTCCTGCGCAGGCTTTCCCCTTTGGAATTTTGGTGTTTTTTGATGAGGGGGTTGGCATGGAAAGCCTGCGAGCTTCACTGCTTGTCACGGCTATAACCGACTTTTGCGTGGAGGAGGATTTCTCCTATTTTCCCGAAAATGTTGCCACCGACTCCTCTACATCGGAGCATATAATAAACTCGGGCTTCACACTTAACTTCAAAAATAAGGTTGACCGTGATGCAGCCATTGTATCGGTGACCTCGGCCGGCTCGGTGCGTACCTATCAGGTATTAGACAACCAGCCCACCACACAGGAGGAGGCACCAAAGCAGCAGACTGCCGAGGATGCCGCTAAAGCCCCTGCGCAATCTGCCCCCAAAGCACAGGCGCAGGCGGCCGCAAGACCCGACGTTTCAAATCTTGCCAAGGAAAGCCTAATGAGTGTAAACCTGAGTAAGCTCGATCATTTGGCCGCCATCGTGGGCGAGATTGTTATAACAGAATCTATGGTCACGGGTTCGCCCGATTTAAAAGATCAAAATTTGCCAAGCTTTTCAAAGTCGGCACGCCAACTGCGCAAGCTCACCGACGAGCTTCAGGATGTATCAATGTCGCTTAGGATGATACCTGTTTCGGCCACCTTCCAAAAGATGCACCGCATAGTGCGCGACATGTCCAAAAAACTTGGCAAGCAGGCCACCCTCACCCTAATTGGCGAGGAAACCGAGGTGGACAAAACCATTGTGGATACCATTGGCGATCCTCTGATGCATATAGTGCGAAACTCGATGGACCACGGCCTTGAGGCCAGCGCCGAGGACCGCATAGCCGTTGGCAAGGATCCTGCCGGCTCTATAACCCTCTCGGCACGCCACACCGGCAGCGAGGTTATAATTGAAATTAAGGACGATGGCAAGGGTGTAAGCTACGATGCAGTTTTGGCCAAGGCCATTCGCAACGGTCTTGCACAGCCCGATGTTGAGTACTCCAACAAGGAAATACTAAACTTCCTGCTGGCCCCCGGTTTTTCCACCAATGCAAGCGTTACCGAGTTTTCGGGGCGTGGCGTTGGCATGGATGTTGTAAAACAAAATATAGAAAGCGTGGGGGGAACAATCTCTATTTCGAGCACCCCCGGGCAGGGCATGAGCACCACCCTAAAAATCCCGCTTA